>JAYTMY010000115.1:0-20340 GCA_043748535.1 Lentisphaeraceae bacterium
GCTCCTCCGTGACGCCTCTCCGGCTCTTCCTCCTCCATCCCCACTCATGCACCGGCCGGCCAGCTCACGCCGGGCTCAGTCGCGTCGTGAGTAGTAACCTCAACGCAAAACAACACCGCAAGGATTGCGGCGGCCCCAGGGAACAAGGAACTAGCCGCTCAAGCAGGGCTCGGCTCAGCCGGCTCAGTGGATGAAATGATTGAAGCAGCAACTTTTTGAGTAAGTCGGAGTTGTTCGAGTGGGCGCCCGGACAGCCGATCCGGGCGCTGCTTTTTGTTGTTGGGGGATTAAAATGGCGCCGATGTGCAGCTTGGAGTAGTGATTTTCATTGAACACATCATTTCATCTTAATAGGGACCTGCCCCCTGTTTTCTTGTTTTCTCCTTCTGCATCCGGCCGTAGAATTCCAGTTTCGGCTTGAGCGCTTCCTCGCGGCGGGGAATGGCGCGGATGATCGCGTCGACATCTTGGAGATTGGCGGTCTCGGCGGCTTTGGGCTGATCCTCCTCGGCGGCGAGGCGCGGGAAAAGCGGGGCGCTGAGCAGGAACAGGGCGCAGGTGGCGGGCAGCAGCTTCATAGGGGGGTGGACTCCTTGGTGGCAGGTGAGATGGGCGTGGGATTAGGGATTGGTCGACGGGCCAGGCGGGGCCTTGGCTGCGGGCGCCAAGGGCACGACTTCGGCGAGGCAGGCAATGGCGCCGTAGCAGCTGACGCGGAGGTATCGCGCCTGGCTGGTGGAAGGGAAGAGGATGTCGATATCGCGGGGGCCGCCACCATTCTGCCAAGCCAGGACGCATCGCTGGCCGGACCAGGTCTTGCTGTCAAGACTGGTCTGAACGAAGACCGATACAGGCGTGCCGTTGGGGCTGTCCGTGCGGCGGCTGAGTCGCACGCCCTCCAGGGTCTGCGGCTGCAGCAAATCGAGGGTGGCATGCAGGGGCTGGACGCCACCGCCGAGGGTCCAGTTGCTGTGCCAGAGGCTGCCGTAGTTGCCGTCGATCAGATTGGCGGCGTGATATGAGGCATTCTCCTCGCTGTTGGCCTGGGCGGTCCAGGCGCCGTTACCGGCGGGACGTGCCAATGGCATGCAGGGGCGGGGCTTGAGCTGCTGCTCCAGCCAAGGCGTGAAGGGGGGGCGGTAGACGGGGGTGGCGAAGAGGCGTAGCTGAGTCTGGGGACTGAGCGAAGCGAAGGGGATTGGCGCTTGGGGGAACTGCTGCAGGTGCTGGTTAATCGAGTCGATCAGGAGTCCGAGGTTGTCCGACTGGTCCTTCTCCCAGCCTTGCACTGCGGCGGCGTCGAGAGGGCAGGCCAGCAGGGCCGGGGCCTTGAGGGCGCGGATGCGGACATGGCCGAGACAGTGACCTTCCGTCATACGAGACGCATTGGGATCAGCGGCGGCGATGTATTCGCGCTCCCAAGACGGGAAGACGCCGAGATGCAGCGCCAGCTCCGGCCGCAGTTCCCAGCTATCCTGGCTCATCAGCAGGCCATCGACCTGCAGGCTGTAACCCTGACGGCTGACGGTCATGCGGAGGGGATGGATGCCGGCTTCGGGAACGGCGCAGAGCCGGTCGATTGCGGTGGGTTGATCGGCCTTTTTCCGGTAGACGAAGCTGAGTGCGCCTTTGCTGACGCCGAGGCCGGAGGTGGTGTCGTTGTTTTCGCCGGGCTCGTTGTTGCGCAGGCCGAAGCGGGTGGGGGCGGCGCCGGGGACGACTTGCAGGTCGGCCTCGATGACCACTCCTTCCTCGAAGACCAAGGCGGCGAGGTTGACGAAGACGGCCTGGCCCTCGGCGGGACGCAGGAAGCCCTGCGGATCTGCCGCGACGGGGCTGATCCAACCGAGCTCGTCGGGCGGCACCTCGACGGTTTTGCCTTCCATCAGGGCGAGGCTCTGGGTGTAGCGCCAGCGGCGCTGCGCCAGGTAGGCCTTGGTCATCGGCTCGTCGTCGGCGTCCTTGGCCATCTGTTTGAACTGGCGGGTGAGGCTGCGCAGCTCGATCAGGCTCTTGGGGTCGTCGCGGCCGATGGCGGCGAGCTCGGAACCGATCAGGGGATGGCCGCAGGCGCGGCGGAAGGCTAGCACGCCCTTCCAGTCGGAACCGAGCAGCTTCGACAGGATATCTCCCTGGATTAGGCGGGCGGAACGGCGAGACTCCTCCAACAGCAGTTCGCGGCAGGTCTTGGGCTCTTCAGTGCAGGCGAGCTGCCAGGAGAACAGTTTAGCCAGAGTGTCGGGCTTGACTCCAGCTTGAGTACTGAGTCCTTGACGCGCCGCGGCCAGCCAAGGGGCGAGCCATTCGTGCTCGCTGGCCACGACCTTGCCGAGGGCGAAGGGATCATCCTTGCTGCAGCCGTCAGCGCAGCAGCGCAGGCACTCCACAAGGCGCTCGCAAAGATCCCAGCGTTGCTGCCGAGCCGCGCTCTCCAGGTAGGGACGAAGATGGGCCAGCTGCAAGGCGAAGCTGCCGCCCCAGCGGGGACAATGGAAGAAGCTGGTGTTACGCAGTGCATCGTAGCAGGCCGGCGACCAGAATTGCCGCAGCGACTGGCGCAGACCTTCGTCGAAGCGGACTCTGCCGATCGGGCCGCCGCAGGTGTTGCGCAAGATGATGGCGGCTTCGCTGCGGTCGTCCGGCGGCAGCAGGCTGATCGCCCGCTCCAGTTCCTTGGCGAAGGTCTGCATGTCGGCCTCGCTAACCTCGGAGGCCCAGCCGCCGCCCCGGGCCTTCCAGGCCAACTCATGCGCCTGCTGGGCAGTCAGCCAGCGGGCGAAGGGACGGTCGCCCAGCTCCTGTGGCCAGTTGGTCTTGGCGAAGGCGTCCACCAGCGCCTTGTTGCTGCCGCTGCGGGCCCTGTCCTTTGGCGAGGAGCCCACAAAAGCCCAGAACCACAACTCGCCGAGGCGCTGCTCGTCGTCGTCGCCAGGCTTGACCTGCAGCAAGTGGCTTTTCACTACGCCGAACAAAACCTGGGGATCAATGGCTTGCAGTTGGCTGATCTGGCCACGCTCGCGGTAGGCGTTGTTTGCCGCCAGGAAGAGGGGGCTTAGCAGCGCAAACAGGCCGCTGACGCTGTCGTGGCCGTACTGCTTCTGCGCCTCTTGACTCAGCTGCAGGAGGCTGGTCTTCCAACGGCTGTCGTCGAGCGCTGACCCCGCACAACAAGTGCTGACGGCGCCGATCAGCTCCAACAGCGGATCCTTGGCGCCGGCTTTTTTCGTTGCCGTCAGTTGTATCAGGAGGAGGTCGAATTCCTGGCGCTCGCGTTCCCCAGCGAAGACCCTCGCGAAGGCTGATATCGCCGCGGCACCCGCGGTCTTAGCTGCGCCCGCATCCTTGGTCTTGGCCTCGTATTCCTGCCGCAGCCGGTCGTAGAAGGCCAGCTTCGGCTTGAGCGCCTCGTCGCGGCGGGGAATGGCGGCGATGATCGCGTCGACGTCCTGGACATTGACCGCCGCGGCGGCGGCCTTGGCATCATCGTCTTCGGCGGCGAGGCGCGGGAAAAGCGGGGCGCTGAGCAGGAACAGGGCGCAGGCGGTGGGCAGCAGCTTCATCACGGGGGGACTCCTTGGTGGCAGGTGAGATATGCGTGGGATTAGGGATTGGTCGACGGGCCAAGCGGGGCCTTGGCTGCGGGCGCCAACGGCACGACTTCGGCGAGGCAGGCGTCACAGTTGTGACGGAGCTGCGCTGTGCTTCAGCATCGTAAGCAAAAAAGACGGGTTTTACCGCCAGTCGTTGATGCCTGCTAAACTTGGTGTGGTTCATTCGTAGGAATCCTCGATTGCCCAAAGCATACACCCCAAGGATGGGCCAATACAAGGTTTTTCACTCAGTTTTCTGAAGATCTCCATTGAGCTTGATCTCGCCTTTGCCGGCAGGGACGAGTTTGATTCATCGTGGCTCTCCGGGTTCGCTTGGGAAAATCGGGCTTTATGAAAACAGTCGCAAAAAGGCCGGCCCGACGAGGCCGGCCTGGGAGATGCCGAGGAGCTTAGAGCTCGCGGATCTTGACGTTGCGGAAGAAGTACTGATGACCTTCGGGACCGGCGTGGACCTGCAGGCCGATGATTCCTTCGAGGCGGGCGCCCTCGTCGGTCAGGTCGGCACCGGCAACGCCGTTGATCCAAGTGCGGACGCGCTTGCCTTCGCAGACGATGCGGAGTTGGTTCCAGTCGTTAGGTTTATAGGTCTTGCCGGCGGTGAATTCGGGCAGTTTGGCGCCTTTTTCGCTGGGTTTCACCGGTTGCAGCCAGGCGCGGCCGCATTCTTCCTGGATGCCGCCGGTCCATGCGCGCTCGCTGGGGTCGACTTCGCACTGCCAGCCGGAGACGCGACCGGCTTCTTTGCCGCCGTCGGGCTTGATGATGCTGCGGAGCTGGACGCCGGAGTTCATGTAGGACTTGTCTTTCTCGTCGAGCTTGATTTCGACTTCAAGTTCGAAGTTTTTATAGGTCTTGTCGCTGCACAGGAAGGTATTGCCGCCGCCCTTGGCGCTGGTGCCGACGATGAGGCCGTCTTTGACTTCGAAGGTGGCTTTGCCGCCGGCGCCTTTGATGGTCCAGCCGCTGAGGTCTTTGCCGTTGAACAGTTCGACGGTAGGGGCCTTGGCGGCTTCGGCAGCGGGAGCGGTTTCGGCAGCGGGAGCGGTTTCGGCGGCGGTGCAAGAGGCGGCGGCGAGGAGCAGGCTGAGGGAGATGAAGGCGGATTTCATGGTGGATTTTCCTTGGGGTTTGAGCTTAAATTTTGGCGATGATTTATTGAGCGAGTTCACGGATCCAGAAGTTGCGGTAATGCACCGGGTCGCCGTGGAACTGCAGCCTCAGCGGCAGCTTGGCTTCATGGGCCTTGTAGGGGCGGGTTTCTTTGTGTCGAGTCGGGCCGAGGATGCTGGTGCCGTTCTGCACCACGATGCCGTTGACTATGGCGGTGACCTTGGCGGGCGAGACCAGTTTGCCTTCCGCATCAAAGACCGGGGCGGTGAAGGCGATGTCGTAGGAGTTCCATTCGTCGGGCGGATTGCTGGCTTTGACCAGCGGCGGGGTCTGGCCGTAGACGGCGCCGAGGGTGCCGTCGGCGTAGGTCAGGCTTTCCCAGCCATTGAGGACTTGTAGCTCGTAGAGTCCCATCAGGAAGATGCCCGAGTTGCCTGATTGGTTGCCCTTGCAGCAGCTTTTGGGAATCATGAATTCGAGGTGGAGCTGGCAGGATCCGAAGCCTTCTTTGCTGACGATATCGCTTTTACCGGCGATCATGACGCCATTTTCCAGGGTCCACTTGGCCTCATTAAAGGCCTCGAGACTCTTGCCGTCGAAGAGGACCTTGGCATCGGCGGGAGCAGGAGTGGCCAGGCAGCTGCCGCGGACCTGTTGCGGTTGCGGGCGGGCGGGATCATGAACGTGCCAAGTCGTGCCGGCGATGACCGGGGTGTCGGTGTAGCCGGGGATTTTATCCTTGGCTTCCGGTTCTGCCGCGTTCAGGCCGAGGGCGGCGCAAAGGAGTAGGACGTTTCTCATTTGGTTTCCTTTTTTAACTCTTCTTCGGTGAAGGCGACGGCGCCGCGTTCTTTCAGAGAAGAACGTACAGCGGCCATGGTTTCGGTTTTGACGGCTGGAGCTTTGTTGCTCCATTCGTTGCGCAGGTAGGTGGCGATGGCAGCGAGAGTCTTGTCATCCATAGCAGGGTTCTGCATCGAACCAGGCATTTCGAGCGGCAAGGTCAATTTCTTCCCTGCGACATGGATGGGGCCGCGGAGGCCAGCGAGGAGGATTTTGGCGAGGGTCTTGTCGTCGCCGGTGACCCATTCCGAGCCATCGAGGGGAGCGCCGAGGTTGGGCATGCCTTGGCCGTCGGTGCCGTGGCAGCCGAAGCACGCTGCGGAGTAGTGTTGCTTGCCGAGATCAAACATGGCTTGATCCGCCTTCGACAGCTTGGGACCTTTACCCTTAGCCAGAAGCTTGGCTTCCTCGACCTTGGCGGCGGCGATCAGGGCTTCCACTTTGGCGTTGAATTTTTCCGCTGAACTGCGAGCGATATAGGCCGCTGCGCCGTCCCCGAGGCCGGCGAGGGCGGCTTCGTCGACATAGGTTTTGCCCGACCATTTTGCCAAGACCGCATCAAGCGCGGGCCAGGCTGCCTGACCCAAGGACGCAGCGCAACGGGCCAAGGCTGCGGCTTCGACTTCGTTGGCGGGCTGGTGCTGCGCGAGAACAGTGACCAGTTCCGCTGTCGGGGTGAAATTCTGAAGCGACAGGATGATGCTGGCGCGGGCGACAGGTGGGACCTGTTGTCCGGGATGAAGGGCGAGCGCTACGGCATTGACATCAAGATGATTCAGCCCGGCCAAGGCCCAAGCGGATTGAACCCGCGACTCATTGCGTCCATGCTGCAAGATGGCTATCAAGCCAGGGATGGCATCGGTGAGTTGGCGTTCGACGATCTGGCGGCGAGCCATATCGCGCCACCAGGCATTTGAGCTTAAGAGTTCCTCAATGAGCTCAGCGGGCAGAGCGGTGTCGAGCGCGGGTTTCCGTTTGTCGAGCTTAGCGTTGTCGGCGCTGACGCGGAAGAGGCGACCGAAGCCAGTGAACTTATCGAGGCCGTGTTTGAGGATGTAGCGGCGCAGGTAGGAGGTGACGAATTCACGGTGCTGGAGGATGCCCATGTGCATGTCGAGGATGATCAGCGAGCCATCGGGGGCGGCGACGCAATTGACCGGGCGGAAGAGCTCGTCGGTGGCGGTGATGAACTCGGTGTCCTTGATCGGCGGGACGCCCTTGGGTTTGCCCTTGTCGTCCTCTTCGATGCGGATGAATTTGACCAGGTAGCCGGCTGGTTCGGCAGTGAAGAGACCTTGCCATTCGCCCATGCCGTCGCTGTAGATGAAGGTCGGGCCGCTGGCCGAGGTGGCATTCTTCATTTTGCCTTCGTCATTGAGCCCGCCCGGCTGGTACGCGCGGTTGATGCCGGGAGTGACGCGACGGGGTTTACAAGCTCCACCGAAGCTGACGGCGGGCCAGTTTTTCTTCAGGTAGGGACTGCCGAGCAGAGTGTTGGGAGCTAGCGCTTCCATCGAACCGAATTCTCCGTTGGTGTTGGTGACGAGGCGTCCGAAGGGATCGCTGGAGATGCCGAACTGGCCCCGGTACTCAGATTTTTCTTTCAGCCATTTGCCCTCGGCGGCGCGGCGGTAGCGATTGTCGCATTTGGCCGAGTAGATCCAGCCGTCCTGGTGCATGAGAAGACCATTGGGTTTGTGCTCAAGCGAGCCACCTTTGGCGTACTCGGCATCGACCACGGTCGTCTTGCCGGGCTTGAGATCGGCGCTGACTTCGAGGAAATAGAGCGATTCATTATCGGCATAGAGCACGCCGTCGTTGAAGGGCAGGACAGCGCGGGCGCAGTTGGCGTCGGACACCAGATCAGTGCGGGTTTCGAAGACGCCGTCGCCGTCGCGGTCTTCGAGGCAGGCGAGTTTCGAGATCAGCTTGTTTTCGTCCTTGCCGTCGACATCGAGCATGTAGCTGCGCATCTCGACGACCCAGAGGCGGCCACGAGCGTCAAACTGGGCGGCGACCGGCATCACCACCAGCGGTTCGGCGGCGGCGAGGCTGAGCTTGACGCCGGCCGGAGCCTTGAGATCGGCAAGAGCTTCTTGCGGCGTCAGCAAAGAGACCTTAGGAACCTTGTCGTCCGGCACGACATCGCGGTCCATCAGTCCTTTGTTCTTCTCGTCTTTTTTGTCGCCGTTTTGCGCTTGAGCGCTGAGGGCGAGGGCCAGGGAGAGGGCAGCGGGAAGGAAAAATCTCATGGGTCATCCTCGTGTTGTTGACAGTGTTCTTTCTGTTGAAGAGAGAGACAACGGGTCTTGCGCCGGGTTACCTGATTTCCGCATCTATCTAGAGAATAATCAGGCAAATCGCTTTGGCTCTAGAAGTTTTCAGGCAGCTTTGCTGATCAGTAGGCTTTGTGCTGCCAGTTTTGAGCTTGCAACAAGCTCATCAGGCGACGGCCGTATTCGACGTAGAGTGGGTAGGATTTGTCGGACTGGGTGCCGACGGCGGCGGGGTCGTGGAAGACGGCGGCGAGGTGGGGCTCGATCGAGATGCCGCCATCGTAGCCTCGGGCTTGCAAGTCGCGGAGGATTTCCTTGACGTAGCCCTGGCCTTCGCCGGGCATGGTGTAGCGCTCTTTTTCGCCGGGGAGCGGGTTGAGGCTGTCCTTGATGTGGACGTAGGCGATGTGCTGGCGGATTTGCGAGTAGAATTCCCAGCCGTCCTGCCAGACGTCGCCGGGCTTGGCGAAGTCCTTCATGAAGGGCGAATTGCCGGTGTCGTAGATGAGCTGGATGCCGGGGACATTTTCGAGCAGTTCGAGGGTGTGGCGCCAGCTCATGCCGCCGTAGTTCATGCAGTTTTCATGCACCGGCTGGATGCCGGCGGCGAGAAAGAGCTGGGTGACTTCGCGGAGGCGGCGGAAGCGCTCCTGCGGCTTCTGCTCGTCGCCGGCGCAGCGGCGGTAGCTCATGATGCGGATCAGCTTGGCGCCGAGGCGCTGCATCCGCGGGATGGCGCGCTCCACTTCGCCGAGGGTGATAGCGAAGTCGTCGTCGACATCCTTGGCCCAGTTGGCGATCGCCGAACCGAAGCAGTTGATCCGGACGCCGGAAGACTGGAGCTTGGCGCAGACTTCCTCGAAGGTCGCGTCGTCGACGTCGTGCAGATTGCGGCCGTTGACATTGCGGCTCTCGATCGCATTCCAACCTAGCTCGAGGGTGGCTTTGATCTGAGTGTCGATATCGCGGCCGGCTTCGTCGGCAAATCCTGTGAGGTACATGAGAGGGGTCCTTTTATGATTATTTCACCACAGAGGCACAGAGGACACAGAGATTTTTTTAGCTCATCCAAAAATCTTCGCTCCCTCTGTGTCCTCTGTGCCTCTGTGGTGAATCCTTGTTTCAGAACTTGAAACACTCTTTGGCGTTTTGATTTTTTTCACCACAGAGACACAGAGGACACAGAGATTTTTCTTTCTCAGAGCTTAATCAAAAATCATGCGTTCTCTCTGTGCTCTCTGTGCCTCTGTGGTGAATCCTTGTTTCAAAACTTGAAATACTCTTTGGCGTTGCGGTAGCAGATGCCTTCGATGATGGCGCCGAGGAGCTCGCGGTCGTCGGGCAGCAGGCCGGCTTCGACGTCGCGGCCGAAGATCTGGCAGAGCAGGCGGCGGAAGTATTCGTGGCGGGGGAAGCTGAGGAAAGAGCGCGAGTCGGTGAGCATGCCGACGAAACGCGAGATCAGGCCGGTCTGCGACAGCATGTTCATCTGGTCACGCATGCCGTCGAGCTGATCGAGGAACCACCAGCCCGAGCCGAACTGGATCTTGCCCGGAATGGTGCCGTCCTGGAAGTTGCCGGCCATGGTGGCGAAGACCGCGTTGTCGCGCGGGTTGAGGTTGTAGAGAATGGTTTTCGGCAGCTTGCCGTCGCGCTCGAGTGCGTCGAGGAAGCGCGACAGGGCTTCGGCCTGGGGGCGGTCGCCGATCGAGTCGGTACCGGCATTGAGGCCGACCTTGGCCCGCAGACGCGAATTGTTGTTGCGCATCGGCCCGAGGTGCAATTGCATCGCCCAGCCGCGCTCGGAGTTCCAGCGTCCGACTTCGAGTAGGACGCGGGTGCGGATGCGATCCTTGGCGGCTTCGTCGATGGCCTGGCCTTGGCGGAGGCGGGTGAAGTCGGCTTCGAGGGTCGTGGCATCGGCTTCGCTGCAGGAAGCCTGGATCATGCCGTGGTCGGAGATGCGGCAGCCGACGCTGTGGAAGAAGTCGTGGCGACTCTTCAGCGCGGCGAGGGCGTCGTCGAGAGTTTTGATCTGACTTCCGGCGCTGGCGCCGAGGCGTTCGAGGTAGGCCGGCACGAGGTGCGGCTCATCGAGGGCGACGAGGGTTTCGGGGCGATAAGTGGGCAGGGTTTTGAAGCCGGGATTGAGCTGGGCGGCGGCGAGGTGGAATTCAAGCGAGTCGGCCGGGTCATCGGTGGTGCAGAGCGCCTCGACGCGTTGCTGACGGAGGAGGCCGTTGGCGCTGTGTGTCGGCAGTTGCAATTGGCGGCTACACTCGTCGAAGATGGCATCGGCCGATTTCGGGGAAAGGAGCTCATGGATGCCGAAGTAGCGCTGCAGCTCGAGGTGCTGCCAGTGATACAGCGGGTTGCGCAGGCACATCGGCACGGTGGCGGCCCAGGCCTGCCAGCGGTCTCGAGGCAGGGACTTGCCGGTCACCAATGTTTCGGAGATGCCGTTGGCCCGCATCGCCCGCCATTTGTAGTGATCGCCTTCCAGGGCTGCCGTCGCGATGTCCGCAAACTGCCGATCCGAAGCGATATCCGCCGGATTCAGGTGGTTGTGATAGTCAATAACAGGCAACTTTTTAGCGTACTTGTGATAGAGCTCGACCGCACAATCGGTGTCGAGCAAGAAATCCGCATCCATGAAGGGTTTAGGCATGATGGTTTCCTCGGTTGTTGCTTAGCGTCAATGAACGCGAAGACCAAGAAAATTCAAGGCAACTTTTAAAATTTTAAAATCTGCCTGTTTTAAGCCAAGTGAAAGCCGCGTCATTCAGAGAACGACGCGGCATGAGGGCTGAAGGAAAGCTTATTTAGCGGTTTTTTTGCAGCCGATTTTCTCGAGTTCGGCTTCAAGCGAGCCGGGATGGACTTGAGCGACGATTTTATTGTCCTTGACGATAAAGGCATGGGGAATGCCTTTGACCCCATTGGCCTGCAGCCATTTTTCTTCGAAGTCCTTGGTGCTGCGGCAAACGTTGTAATCCATCTTATTGCCCATGCCCTTGACGAAAGCAGCGATTTCTTTATCGGCACCCTTTTCCCAAACTGCGACCCCGATAAAAGTCACGTCTTTGTAAGCATGGGCAAGTTCGGTAACATGAGGAATGGCGGCCTTGCAGGGGCCGCACCAGGTGGCCCAGCACTCAATCACATAGACATTTTTGGGATCCAGTTTATCAATCGCCTTGCCTTTGAAAAATTTACCCAGTTTCAAAGCCGGAGCGGCACCATCTGCGGCAGCCGGAGCGGGGGCTTTTTTATCCGCTTCTTTGGCAATAGCCGTGGCGACCAGTGAGGCGGCGATCAAAAACGAAGCCAGAAAAGTCTTGAGCATGATTCTCTCCCTAAAATGTTGCGTGGTTTAAATTCGGATTTGAACCCGGGTAATTCGTTAGGACGGACGGGGAGTGACAATTATGAGTCTATGGATAAAAATATGACAAGGAAAGAGGTGGTCTAGCAAGGGTTCTGCCTGAGGATCAAGCGAGCTTCTCCGGCGACCAGACGACGACATCGAGGCTGCGGCTGAAGTGCAGCAAGCTCGGCGGGCCGGACAGCGGGATTCCCTGACTGGAGCCCATGGTTTCGAGCTCGAATTCGGCCGTGGCATCCTGCAATTGCCAAGGGGCATGATGGATGTCGCAGCGGTAGAGCTCGCCGGCTTTCGATCGGGCGAAAAGGCAATAGCGCTCGGTGAGCCAAAAATCAAGGCTGCCGGGCTGGCTCAGTCGCGGCGGCGAAGTCGGGCGATACTTCACTTGGAGGGCGGCGCTAGAGTCGCGGCGGTGTGAGCGATACGAGATCTCGTCACCACTGCGGGTCAGACTCATATCGGCGCGGAAATAGGGCAGATGAAAGAAGCGCTTTGCCGCCCAGATCGCCAGCGGCTGGGTCGCGTCGAGGCTGACAAACCAGACTCCGGGGCGTCCCTGATATTCGACGTAGAGGCGGAGATTGAGCTCAGGAAAAGCCGAAACCCCAGGAATGTCCGGCAGGCCGCGGTGGGTCACTCCTTCCATCCGAAAGGGCACCAAGCCGACCCAGGAAGTGCCGCCGAATTCCTGGATTTTCAATTCGGGAGGCACCAGGGGCTGCAGGAGATCGGCGGGCATTGGCCAATGTGCAAAAAGCAGCTCGTGCCAGCTCTGCCGCCAACGCCATGGCGATTCCGGCAAGGGCCAGGGGCGGTGGTCGAGGTGGTGGAGAGAGGGGTGCATGGAGGATCAGAGTTTTTGAGGACCGTTTGGAATCAGTGGCAGAGACAGCGCTAGGGCTATAAAAGCAACGAGTAGCAACAAGAGGCCTAAGCTCAAGGAAAACGATGTGCATGCATTCTTGGAGTTATTCTTCTCGTCTTGGACGCAATCATAAAAATGCCAGGAAGCGCTTGCAGCAGCGAAAAGCAAGGAGATGGCCATGAGCGGAGAGAAAAGCCCGCCCTCGGACATGCGCATGACAAAAGCGGTGAATGCTGGCAAAGGTTCGCCTTTAAACTTTTCGTCAAAAATGATCTTTAATCGCCCAGTCTCCATCACAGTCCCCACGCCCATCAGAAGATAACTGAGAAACAGTGCGGAAGATGTGACGTAACGCATAAGAATCCTTGCTCAGTGTCTGGGTAAAAAGCCGAGACCCGATCGGTCAGGATCGGGTCTTGGTGATGAGCTATCAGGCCTTGTCGTTCTTCAGCTGCGGGAAGAGGATGACATCGCGGATGGTCGGGGCTGCGGTGAGGAGCATGATCAGGCGGTCGATGCCGAGGCCCATGCCGCCGGCGGGGGGCATGCCGTGCTCGAGGGCGAGCAGGAAGCCTTCGTCGATGGCGCCGGACTCTTCGTCTTCGGTGCCCTTGGTGAACTCCTGCTGCGCCTTCAGGCGCTTCAGCTGCTCGACCGGGTCGTTGAGCTCGGAGTAGCCGGGAGCGAGCTCGCGGCCGTCGACGACGAATTCAAAGACGTCGACCAGTTCGGGATTGTCGTCGCAGCGCTTGGCGAGGGGGACGAGATAAGCCGGCAGACGGCAGACGAAGGTCGGCTGGGTGAGGGCGTGCTCGATCTTCTTCGAGTAGACTTCGTGGTTGACTTCCTTGTCGTCCCAGTCAGCGCCGATGTGCAGACCGTAGCTGCGGCCGAGTTCGATGCGCTCATTGAGCGGGAGCTCGAACCAGTTGGCGACGGTGCCTTCGCGGACCAGGTCGTGATAGGTGGCGACGCGGAAGGGCGCTTCGAGATTGATGACCTTGCCGTTGCCGTGGTCGATGTGGAGGGTGCCGAGGACGGTCTTGGCGACATGGCGCAGCATGTTTTCGACCAGGGCCATCATGGTGCGGCAGTCGCCGTAGGCCTGGTAGACTTCGATGGCGGTGAACTCGGGGTTGTGCTGCTTCGACAGGCCTTCGTTGCGGAAGTTGCGGTTGATCTCGAAGACCTTCTCGAAACCGCCGACGAGCAGCTGCTTCAGGTAGAGCTCGGGAGCGATGCGCATGTACATCTTCATGTCGAGGGCGTTGTAGTGGGTGACGAAGGGGCGCGCGGTGGCGCCGCCGGGGATGGGGTGCATCATCGGGGTTTCGACTTCCATGTAGCCGTCGGTCTCGAGGAAACGGCGGATCTCGCGGAGGATGGCGGAGCGCAGCTTGAAGACGCGGCGCGATTCGTCGTTGGCGATCAGGTCGAGATAGCGTTGGCGGTAGCAGGTCTCGACGTCGGCGAGGCCGTGGAACTTCTCGGGCAGGGGACGCAGGGCCTTGGCGAGGACGGTGTAGGCCAAAGTGTGGACGGTGATTTCACCGGTCTTGGTGCGGAAGACGAAGCCTTCGACGCCGATGATGTCGCCGAGGTCGAGCTTGGAAATGCGCTTATAACCTTCGTCACCGAGGTCGTTTTTCGAGGCGTAGCACTGGATCCGGCCTTCTTCGTCCTGGATGGTGAAGAACATCGCCTTGCCCATGTTGCGGGCGAGCATGATGCGTCCGGCGACCTTGACCTGGCGGGGAGGCTGTTCCTCGTCTTTGAAGGCGGCCTTGACGCTGAGCGAGTAGACCGTGCCGGGGAAGGCGCCGCCGTAGGCGTTGACGCCGGCATCGGTCAGGCTGGCGAGATTGAGCAAACGCTGTTTGTATTGCTCATTGTGGTCAAGGATATGTTCGGACATGGGAGGCTCTTCCTGCGTTGCGATTAAAGAAAGGCCAAAGATAGCCATGGAGCCGCAAAGGGGAAGGCGGGGGGAGCAAGGGTTTTAAGGGTTTTAGGGGACATATGGTCTCCCAGTCGTTCAAATGAGACAAAAGATGTCGCATTTGTGAGGTGGCCGCGCCTGTTTTTTGCCCCAGCGGGGCAGCAAGATCTCAGCCTGGGGTGGAGCCGAGGGACGAGGCGCAGCCCCAGGTTGCAGGCATAAGGATTCGAGCCCTGAAAGGGCGGCTTGAAAGCTCTGCACGGGAGAATCATCCGATGCTTGAATCAAGCCCCGCGGCTTCAAGTCGCCCCGCTGGGGCTCGAACTCATTTCTCTTCCTACCCGGGGTTACGCCTCGTCCCTCGGCGCCACCCCGGGCTGAGGTCAGGTCGCCCCTTCGGGGCTGCAGGAAGCTCAGAGCTTCAGCTGATTCCGTGCGTTCCGTGTCTTTCGTGGTGAAATTTGGTTCCGGCTCTGCCGGGATAGGCTAGAACTCCTGTGACATTGCCCATAAAACCCATCCACCCCTTAAAACCCTTAAAACCCTTTCTAGGCGTGGTGAAACTGAGACAGCCCGGCTATCTTGCGGAAATGTTTTTTAGGAGAAGCCCGTGAGCCAGACCATGAATGACAACGCCCCGGATGACCATGCCGCCCGCCTTTTGGGTCAACTTCGCCTTGCCGCCGAGCATTTGCGCGGTGCTGACGCCCTGTCCGAGCTGGCCGAAGCGGATACCGAAAGCCATCCGCTGGCGCACCGCCACGTCCTCGATCTGCGCCGCGAGCTTGCCGCCGCACGTCTCATCCTCGCGGCTCTCAAGCCGGCGGGAGCGGCGCCGTTGCCGCGCGCTGATTTCAGCTCCATCGCCCAAGCCGCCATGCGCCGCATTGGCGTCCTCCGCCACCAGAAATTCGAACTCGCCTCGACCGCAGAACTGCTGATCCACGGCGACCCCGCCCCCCTCGCCGCCGCCCTCGTCAGTCTCGCCTCGCTGCTGCCTTTCGGCAACCTCAGCGCCAGCGTCCGCCGCTTCCCGCCGGGCGAGATCGGTGCCGACAAAAATCAGATCCACCACGGCATCCTCTTCTGCCAAGGTGAGATCCCGCCGCTGAGCCAATTCCGTCCCGCCTTCTCCCTCAAGGATCTGCGCCTCGCCGCTTCTTCCCATGTCGGCATGGCGGAAGCTCTCGGCTGCATCCTGCAGCACGGTGGCGAAGTCTTTGCGGCCGCCGCGAAAAACCAGCTTGCGATCGCTATTGTCCTTCCCGCCCTGAGCAGCGGACCACTCAGCGGCGCCGCCGATGAAGCCCTGCAGGGAAGTCAGCTCAAAGGCACCGAGACCCTCCTCGTCGTCGATGACGAAGACATGATCTGGGACATCCTCAGCGACCACTTGCAAGAGCTCGGCTACACCGTCATCCTCGCCGAAAACGGCCTTGATGCGGTCGAGACCTACAAGGACAACCCCGGTCTTTTCGACCTCGTCATCCTCGACATGGTGATGCCGAAAATGGGTGGCCGCGAAGCCTTCGCCGAGATCCGCAAGATCGATCCAGAGGCCCGCATTATCATCTCCTCCGGCTACATGGCCGAAGGCGAAGCTGGCGATCTGCTCGCTGCCGGTGCCTGCGGTTTCCTCCGCAAGCCCTACCGCATCGCCGAGCTCGCCCGCCGCATCCGCCAGGCTTGCGGAAGCTAAGGACTTGTAAAAAAATGATATTATTTGTTTGGTCGGATGGCTTAGTTCCATGGTGCCCGGAAGCTGTGCGGCTCTAGTTTGACTTTGGCCGCCTTTTGAGCAAGTCGGACTGGTTGAGATTGCCATTCGAGGCGAAGACCGGCGGTGGTGTCGACTTTCGGTGAGCTCAGCAGCTCGACAAAGGAGCCGCACTGCGGCTCCCCAGGGCTGGTCAGCCGACGGCGCCACTGGTAGAACTGCACCAGCTTGACAGCATGGCCTAGGCACCAGCGCCTGGTGCTGATGCCGCTGCGGCTTTGTTGGTCGATCTGGCTTTGCCAGTGGGCTCGTCTCTCTGCGTGGGTCATCGTGCACCTCCGGGGTTTGGCGCACAATGCCGCCTCAAGCGGCGGCAGGGGGGATGGGGGTCACGGGAGTCTGACGTTGTATCGAGCTTGATCAAGCTCAATGTTCACACTTTTCACGCATTGCTGCTCACACTGTGGTTTGCTCGCGCGGTTGTTCAGGCCATGAAAAACGGCTTGCAGATTTCTCTGCAAGCCGTTCTCTTTCAATAACTGGTACCCCGGACCGGGCTCGAACCGGTACGCCTTGCGGCGGCGGATTTTAAGACTACGATACAAGCGTAAAATATACTGAAAAACTAGCTACCTACTCACGAAGTGGATAATAAATTCATCCGAAACATACTTATATTGGATTGTGTATTTCCTCGCCCAAAATCCGGGCGTAATGCTTCCTCGTCATGTGGGGACTGTTCCCTATAATCGCGGAGACCTGCACATCGTTCAGGCCGGCGCGAATCAGCATCGAGCTGCAGGTGCGGCGGAGGCTCAATGCGCTCATGCCCGCAGGTAGGTGGGCGTGGAGATGCCTGGTGAAGGCGCCCTCCCGCCACATCCCGTCTTCGCGGGTTCCCGCCAGCGCGGGGAAGATGAATTGGGCGGATTCATCCAGCTCCTCCAGATGCGCGTCCAGGTAGGCATTCAGTGACGGCGCGATCATGACCGATCGCTTCCTGTTCTTCGTCTTCAGCCCGCGAGCTTCGTGCGGCGTCACGCGGAATCCTCGCTTGCCATTCTTGAGCTTGATCAAATCGCCGCGGCGAAGCCCGCGCAGTTCGTGCGCCGATAGGCCCGTATAGATGAAGGTCGCGATCACGGCTTTCCAGTAGGTGGATTCCTCGCCCGCAAGCACGGCATCGATCTCTTCCGGGCTGTGCCATTCAATGTCTTTTTCGGCCTTGTTGCTCAGTCTCGATAACTGATCAACCGGTGAGGTGATTTTGTAGGTGCGCACCGCCCAGCCGAAGTAGCGGGTCACCTCTGCTCTGGTCTTTCTCTCCCTCTGGGGATCCTTTGAGTCCACGACCCGCGACTGAATGAAGGCATCGATCTGGCCGGCAGTGATCGCGGCGAGCTTGGTGTCTTCCCCCATGGCTTCGCAGAAGAGCTCAAACCATGTCCGAGAAATCCGGCCTTCCCTGCTCAAATGCTTCACGTCTTCAATGTAGGCCTCGCGAGTGTCGGCAAGCGTCGGCGCTTCCTCCATCGCCTTGAAACGCTGCGCTTCCAGGCTGTTCGACAGGGCTTCATATTTCTCTTTGTAAGCCTTCAATTCCCGCACCTCTGCCTCCAGGTCGGACACCTTTTCGGCGATCTTGACCGCCTCCCTCCGATCGACTCCGGAACGCGGCGAGCCACTCATCGCGGCCGGCTTATCGACTCCATAAAAAAGCTTGTAAGCCATGGCTGAGATCATCGACAGAGAGCGATCCGCCGGGATCAACATGCGGCGTTCGAGGAATTCCAACTCGGCGCAAATGGCAAGGGCTTCCCCCATGTCCTTCGTGCCCAGCGAGCGATTGCCTCTGGCTCCATGGCAGTCGGTGACGAAGGCGGCGTAGGTCTGCCGGCCGGCCTGGAGGAAGGGTTTCATCTTTCGCCGAATTTATCTAGTAGGAAGTTGACTCGATTGACATTGCCTTCGCTAATTCTTTTTACGTCCAACAAATCCCTAATCTTTTGGCTAAGGAATGCTGAATTTCCGGATATCTTTTTCCCGTAATACTCTGGCATAATTCCACGCTTTTTGAAGTTTTCGTAATTGGATAGATATCCAGCAATAACTTGATTCAGCTCATCTACATCTTTGATTTTATCGCATGCCCAATCAACTTTTGAACACTCATAGAATTTTAGAAGTTTTTTCTGGTGCTCTGATGGCATCGTTATAATAGTGGATTCATTAAGATTCAGTTCTTGACATGGCCAGTGAATGCCTTCATTTTTCTGAATAGCTTCAAAACTTCCATTTGCCCATGCAATAACATAGGGGTGAGCCATCTCAATCAAGCTGTTTCTGGAATAGTCAATTCCCGGGATGGCTCCGGATTTTATTAAGGCTCTCTCTATGTTCGCGGCGAACATGAGGATAACATCTTCCAGTGATGTTGCATCCATAGATTCTTGAGGCTGAATCAGCGGGGCATTTCGATGTTCTTTCATCGTCATTTTCCAGTTATACTTTTGATCGCTAGCCGATTTTCATTGCTGATTCCCGGGAATGCACTGATAAGCATAAGTTTTTCTTCAGTAAAGTCTCCCTCGGAAAGCCTGCCTTTACCCTTGTTCATAAATTGATCTATAAATTTCTTTATCGCGAGATTGTTTACTTCCGTTAGTTGTGCTAACATGTCGATCGTAAATCCGTGAGTAAAAATAAACTTGTGGCATATTTTTTCTGCCTGTGAATTTTTAATCGCTAAAATCAATTCTGGAATTTCTGGGTTGTGGTCAAATAGGGCATGATGGATTTCAATAGGCTTTTCATCGACTATGGTTTTGAGATCTTCCACGAGGATCAGTCGTTTTACCTGTTCGAAGTCAATCCCAGTTTCTTGAGTATTGCTTGAAGTTGCCGTGCCTGTATCAATGAAGTTTTTAAGACGTTGTAAATCTGTGATCTTGTAGCTGAACTTTATTTTTTTCATGGTCTCAGTCCTTTGTTTTTATTGCGATTATTTTTCTGTAAAACCTCAATTCCTCTAGCGTCCCCCGGATATCCGCCAACGCCTCATGTGTTTTTATCGGCGGCACCCAGACTGGGAGATCCGGTCGCCAGTTCTTTAGCATCTGGCGAAGCACCGCCGCGTCCAGATGTCCTCCATGGTGGCAGAGTTCGTCGAAGGTTGGCATATGGACGCGGAAAAAGGCCCGGTCGAAATGGAAATTGGATCCGCCTAGATAAGCCCGTTTCTCCCCCCTGGGGAACTGCGACACAAAGTTGATCAGGTGTCGCTCTGCTTCGGTGACGCTGATCCCTTCATCTTGGCAGCGTTGCAGCAGGCCGCTTTTGCTGTGCACATCGATGCTCCACGGGTCCCATGTGGATAGGTCTCCGGGGGCAAGAGTTATGACGATGTGTCCGTGCTCTGTGCTTAAGTCGTCTGAGACTGCTAGCACTGCCACCTCGACAATCCGGTCGAGATGAGCGCGGAGACCCGATGTCTCAATGTCAATCAGGAAGATCATTCTTGAGCCTCCCCGTCTTCCGCGACACCTAGCACTCGTGCGTAGATGGCGAGCGTGTCGTTTTTGGTCAGCATTTTGGGGAATCCCACAGCTTCATCGTTGTCGGCGAAGATCCACAGGCCCCACTTGTGATCATTGCCCCGATAGACCAGCCTTTTGCAAGTGACAGTAAGGCCTCCATCAAGGGAGATAAGCGCCATCTGGCCAGAGGGAATCTCAGCACGAATCACGGTCATTGGCACGCCCTGGCCGGGGCCGAGCAAAAGTGGTGTTGCCAAGGGGCGGCAGACAACTAGATCGCCGTCGTGAATAGATGGCTCCATCGAGTCGCCAGTGATCCGGACCAGTCCGATGCTGTTATCCCGTTCCCATCCACGAATCCGCACTTCGAGAGGCTCGCCAGCTTCCATGAAGCCACCTGCACCCGCCGCGGCGTTTTCCCAGTATGGCGTCTGAGCTCCGGTGACTGGCATTTGAGGGAAGCGAATGACATCCGTCTCAGGCTTCGGCGGTGGCTCCGATCGACGCGGAAGAGCAGCGTCCGCGGCCTGATCAATAGATGCCGAGGAGGACGCCTGCGCCGGATTTGTCCTCGAAGGAATGGGGAGACACGAGCCTAGAAGCAGGTTCAAGGCAGGGATGATGTCCGGCTGGCTGTCTTCCATCTCACACAGACGGGCGTAGAGAAGACGCAGGCTAGGGCGAATCTCGGTCGGGAGTTCTTTTGTCTGGGGCTTCTCACGGATCGTCGAAAAAACGAGGTCTTTCTGCGCTGGTCGGATGATCCCACTGTCCAGCCACCTTCTTACCGATGCCTCGCTTGATTTAAATAGCTTGGCTGCAGCGACATTCGATAGCCCTTTGGCTTGTAGCCATCGGCGGAGTTCGGCGGATTCTTGGTCTGTGAGGTTCATGCTTCAGCTTATGGCCTTCCCAAAAAAAGGCAAAAAAAAGGCGAAGAGTAGGCTTGTATATCGTTAAAATAACGAGTATGATTGCCTTGTCTCGATAAAATGTCGAGACCAAGAACAGGAGCAGACGATGAGCGACAAGACCAGGCTTTACGCCTCAGTCGACAA
>JAYTMY010000116.1:0-27495 GCA_043748535.1 Lentisphaeraceae bacterium
CCAGCCCTCTGGCGCTGAGCTCGTTGCTCCCCACTGGATTCATCGGCATGTCCCGCCTGCGGACAAGTAAGCGATGGGAGCTGCCCTGGGAGCGCAGCCGGCAGGATGCCGACGAGCCCAGTGGGGAGCAAAGCAACAACAAGCGCCAGAGGGCTGGCGCGCTCCCAGGTAAGCTCAGCGGAACGCGTGAATGCCGCCGAGTTCGGTGCTGGCGATCAAGGTGCGGTCGATCATCGCGAGGCTCAGGACGCGGCCGGGAAGGGGCATTCGCTGCACTTCCTTGCCGCTTTCGGCATCGTAGGCGATGACGCAGCCGTCGGCGGCTAAAAAGACGCGATCGGCGGTCTTCAGGAGAGCGGCGGCGCGGGGAGCGGGGACGCTCCAGCGGAAGGTCTTGTCGAGGTCCTTGCGGAGACTGGAGATCTTGGCCCGGACTTCTTTCTCGCCGGGGTCCTTGGCCTTTTTCAGTTTTTCCGCTTCGGCTTCGGCGCTGCGCAATTGCGCTTGGATGGCGAGGTGGCGGCCGCGGTCGAAGAGCTTGAGCTGGTCGCCGGCTTGCACCCAGACGAGGTCTTTGTCGGAGACGAGACGGGTGGCGCCACCGAGTGAGAAAAGCTCCTGCTTGCTGTCGGGATCGGTGGCGATGACTTGCGAACCGCCCATTTCCCTGCGTGGACCGGAGAAGAGAGAGCCGCCTTCGTCGACAAGGATCCAGGTCGAACCCGACTGGTCGAGATCGCCGAGGAATTTGCCGTCGGTCGCAGCGAAGCTCAGGGCCGGGGCGCGGCCTTGCGGCACGATGACCCGGCCGTTGCTGATCAGGAGCGGCCCTTCGAGAGTGCGGCCTTCCTGGCGGGTCTGGTACAGCTCCTTGCCGTCGCTCGCCTGCCAGCAACAGAAGCGGCTGGTCTCCCAAGGGACCAGCGAGGCGGCAAAGTAGAGCCGGCCGTCCTTCTCGACCACGCCGGTGCGGATCGGCGCGAGGCTGACCATGCGGCCATTGCTGGGAATGATGCGGGCCTGAGGATCGACCTGGCGCGACCACAGCACTTTGCCGTTGGTGTCGAGGCAGGTGACGGCACCGGAGTCGTCGCCGAAGTAGAGTTTGTCGCCGCGGACGCTGGGCGGCACGCGGACGGGGGCGCTGGCGGCAAAAGTCCACAAGACCTTGCCGGAGGCGAGGTCGAGGCAGCGGACCGCGCCGTCGGCATTGGAGCCGAAGTAGAGCTTGCCGGCGGCGCCGGAGACCAGCAGGCTGGCGTCGAAATCGCGCAGGGCGGGAAGGTCGCGGACTTCCTGGTAGGCGTCCCATTTCGCCGGGGCGCTCCACGCCGGGTTGAGCGGCAGCGGCGACTGCCAGGACCACAGGGGCTTGAGCTGGACCGCCGGCTGGTCCGGGCTGCTCATGCTGCGGCGCTCGCCGCCGTGCGCATCCGGCCAATCGGCGGCGGCGGCCTGGAGAGCCAAAATGGCGATGAACGCAAAAGCCGTCAGTTTCATGATTTCCGTCTCGTGTTGCAAGAGGTTTGAGTGAGATAAATCAAAGATGACCCTGTGACCTTGTGACCGACTCTCTGAGTTGCCCTGATGTCTTTGCTCCCCCAGTTGTGTCCCAACTGTTTCCCAGTTGTGTCCCAGTCGTTTCCCAGTTCTATTTCTCCCACGGCGAGAAGCCGACCGAGGTTTCGAGCCAGCCGCCGCAGGAGCAGCCGCCGCCGCCTTCGGGGCAAAGGAGGAAGCCTTCGGCGGGAATCATGGAGAGCCAGCAGGATGGGCGGAGGCGGGTGAAGGTCGAGGTCTGTTTTTTATCGAGCGAGAAGAGGCTGATCTGGCGGCTGGTGCCGCGGAAGATCAGGCACTTGCCAGCGGCGAGGTAGTTGTGGCAGCCTTCGCGTTTGCCGATGCCTTTCCAGGCAATCTTGCCGTCGCTGAGTTCGTAGGCCATGGGTTCGAGGAAGACCTTGTTTTGATGCAGCACCGGGTGCAGGATGTGGCCGGAGTGAGCCGCTTCGGACCAGCCGTGAGCTTGCACCCAGAGCGCCTTGCCGCTGGCCGGATCAAGGCGCTGCAGATGATGTTGGCGATCCTTCGACGAGGAGCCGACGAGGACGATTTCGCCGCCGGGGCCGAGGAGCAGGTAGCTGCTCAGGTCGAACTGCGGCGAGGCGGGGATGTTGTGGCAGAAAATCTGGCGTCCGGTGAGCGGATCGAGGCAGAGGATCTGCAGGCGCGTCCAGACGTTTTTGAGCAGGATGCGGTGCGGCAGCGGCTCTTTGGCGGAGTCCGCAATGGCGAGGGCGTAGAGCTTGCCCCCCTGGACGCAGATCGAGGGGTGCAGGACCAGGCCGGGACGGCTCCACAGGACCTTGCCGCCGCGGCTGGCGAAGAGAAGCTTGCCGGCGACTTGGCCCATACTTTCGTCCTGGATCGAGTCGTACCACTGCGCCCCGCCCCACCAGTTGTGGTAGGGCGCATCCTTGTCCACCGCGGTGCCGAGGACGAGGTCCTGATACAGGCCGACGAAGCCCCAGAGATCGCCGGCTCCGGCGCTGCTCGGCAAGGCCTGGCTGGTGACGATGCGGCCGCTGGCGGGGTCGAGGCTGAGAAGGGATTTCTCATGGGCGACGACGAGGCGCTGGCCGTCGCTAGCCCAGTTCGAGCAGTCGCGCGGCAGGTTGAAGCGGTGCAGGCCGGGCAGTTCGCGGCTCCACAGGATGCTGCCGTTGGCGGCGTCGAGGGCGACCATCCGTTCCTGGCCCTGGTGGAAGAGGCGACCACCGGCGGCGAGTGGTGCGGGCATGCGCGGGTTGCGGTCGAGTCCGAAGTTGCCGCCGGGCAGGCCGAGCCACTGGGTTTTCAGCGAGGCGGTGGAGTCGATGCCGGCGAGGTTTTCGCCGTTGCTGGAGGTGTTGGCGAGACTGCCGTATTGATGGGTCCAGGGGGCGACTCCAGGCAAGGCGGCGCGACGCCAGAGCTTGCCGGTCGCGGTGAAATCCGGGCCGGGATTCTGGCCGGATTCGAGGCTGACCAGGCCACCGGGTTTGACCAGCTTGAGCAAGGCGCTCCGCAACTCGGCGCTGCAGGAGCCGCGTTGGATCAGGCCGTCGGCGAAGAGCTGGCTCATCCGGGCGGCGTCACTGCTGTCGACAACGCTGACCCGGCCGCCGAGGGCGGCGCGAGTGAGGAGTTCGCCGCGCAGCGACGCAGCCTGGGTCGCATCGGTCGCGAAGACCACGGCGTTGGCCCGGCCGGCAGCGATCTGGGCGAGGATTTCGTCGGCGCTGTTCAGGCCTTGCAGGAGGATGTAGCCCGAGCTCACAGGCAAGATCCGACTGCTTTCGATGCGGGCAGCGCGACGCGCTGGAAGGCGGTGGCGGCGTCGAAATTGTAGGGCCCGGCGATCATCGGCCGGCCGGCGGCGGAAACCGCGCTCATTTCGAGGCTGAAGGGGCGTCCGGCGGGAATGGCGAAGCTGCCGTCGGCGGCGAGGCTGAGGGTCTGCGGCGGCTGACCTGGACAACGCAGGCGCAGGACCGGGTTTTTCAGTCCGGCGCAGCGGTAGTCGAGACGGGCGCGATCGGCGGCGAGGTAAGTCAGCGAGGGCGGGATGTCGAACACCGGCCGTTGTGGCAAGCGGGCGAGTCCTTGTTTGGCCTCCTGCGTGGCTCCGGCGGCATCGAGAACGACGGGGCTGATGGAGAGCGAGTGCAGGGTGCCTTTGACCGGGTAGTTCTCGTCTTTGTCGCGGAAGGCGCCGGCGATCAGCGGCGTTTCGGCGTCGTAGGCGATGCTGCCGCTGAGCTCGGCATTGGCGGCTTCGACACCGTTGACATAAAGGCGAATTTTGTTGCCGTCGAAGGTGCCTTGCAGCACCACTGGCTGACCGAGGGGCAGAGCCTGATTCGACCTGGCGTAGACCAGGTCCTTGCCGGTGCTGACGGCGAAGCAAGGAAAACCGCTGCGGCTGCCGAGGAAGAAGCCGCGTTCGTAGGAACCGTTATCCTGCATGCAACCGAGCAGCGAGCACCAATCGGGCGCTTCTTCGATGCTGGCGACGACCGTGACGCTGAGGCTTTTGCTGGGGAGGAAGTCGAGGCCCTTGCCGCTCAGGGTGAGAGCGTTGTCGCCCTCGATCCGCCAGCCGCTGAGCTCAAGTTGCGGCTTCTGATCGAAACTGCCCTTGAGGCCGCCGGCGCGCCAATCCTTGCCGGCACAGTTGGCTGGCGCGAGCGGGATCTCCAGGGTTTTCGGCGCTTCCACTTGGGCAAAAGCGAGCAGCAGAGGAAGGAGAAACATGGGCGACCTCAGGTTTTGGCTTCGGTAAATCTATACGAAAGACGAGTCAAAGGACCGCCCATTCGCAAGAAAGTTCCGGGTCAAAACTTATCGGCCATAAGGGGGGCTTATGCTTCGTATTCTTCAGTCCCGAAGGGGCGACCTGATCTCAGCCCGGGTCGGAGACGAGGCACGAGGCGCAGGCCCGGGTAAAGAGAAAATGAGCTTCGAGCCCCATCGGGGCGAGCTGAAAACCCAGGTCGATTTCAAATTCGGAGTGTTGGTGTCAATGCCGAGACTTCAAGCCGCCCTTTCAGGGCTCGAATCTCTAAACCTGAAACCTAGGGTTGCGCCTCGCCCCTCGGCTCCACCCTAGGCTGAGATCAGGTCGCCCCTACGGGGCTGCAGAAAACCAAGGATCAGAGCAGGACGAGGTTGTCGCGGTGGATGGCTTCTTCGTAATAATCCTGGGCCCCGAGGAGGGCAGGGATTTCGGCGCTGCGGGCACCGCGAATGCGGTCGAGTTCGCCACGCGAGTAGTTGGCGATGCCGCGGGCGAAGACGCGGCCGTCAGGACCGGAGATTTCGACCACGTCACCTTTGCTGAATTCACCGCGGAGCGAGCGGATGCCGCCGGGGAGGAGGCTGCGGCCCTGTTCGAGAACGGCGCGGAAAGCGCCGTCGTCGACGATCACCGTGCCGGCGACTTCGGGGAAGAAGGCGAGCCAGCGTTTGTGGGCGCTCATCTTCTCGGCCGAACCGGGGAAGAGGGTGCCGACATCTTCGCCGGCGAAGACGCGGCGGAGGTGGCGGAAGTCGCGGCCGTCGGCGATCCACAGGCTTTCGCCGACCGTCTGGCAGCGTTCGGCGGCGCGCAGTTTCGAGATCATGCCGCCGGTGCTGAGTTCATTGCCGTCGGTGCCGCCGGCCATCGCCAGGATTTCCGGGCTGACTTCCGGGACGACGCTGATGCGCTCGCCGAAAGAGCCGTCGGGGAGGAGCTGGCACATGCCGTCGATGCTGGTGAGCAAAACGGTGAGGGGGGCGCGGGCGAGGATGCCGACGAGGGCGGCGAGGCCGTCGTTTTCGCCGAAGCGGATTTCCTTGACCGTGATCGAGTCGTTCTCGTTGATCACCGGCAGGACGCCGGCGCGAAGCATGGTTTCGAGGCAGTGGCTGAGGTTGAGGTGGCGACGGCGGTGCTTGACGTCCTCGGCGGTGAGAAGAAGCTGGCCGCAGTGGAAGCCGCGGGCGGCGCATTCACGCTCGTACATGCCCATCAACAGGCCCTGGCCGACGGCGGCGCACATCTGCAGCTCGGGCAGTTCCTTCGGGCGCTTGCTCATGTTCAGCGCGGCCATGCCGGCGGCGATGGCGCCGGAGGTGACCAGGATGACCTGGCGGCCTTGATTGCGGAGATGGGTGATTTCCTCGACCAGCTGCGACAGACGCTCGGGATCGGGACGGCCGGAATTGTCCACCAGAAGGCGGCTGCCGACCTTGATCACTACTCGCTCTGCATCTTTGAGCAGCGTTTCACGCAGCTGCTTGCCGTTCGAAGTCATGGAAAATCTCCCTTTGATTTTGTCGCGCCTACATTGCCATCGCTGCCGCGCCTCGCTCGGGCTCGCCGACAAATTATGACGGCAGGGACACAGAAGGGGGAAATGATGGAGCGCGGCAGTCCGCGCAGCGACTGCGGCCGGAATGTCCGCAACTGGCAAGGCGAAGAAAACGTGGTTTTGCGGCCATCGCAGATCACGAAAGTGACGCGTTCAATTCTTCGGACTGGCGCCGGAAATGGAGCGACTGCGGCCGGAATGTCCGCAACTGGCAAGGTGAAGAGAACGGGGTTTTGCGGCCATCGCAGATCACGAAAGTGGCTCGCTTGATTCTTTGAATTGGCGCCGGAAATAGAGGGGCCGCAGTCGCTCCGCGGACTGCCGCGCTCCGGCTTGTCTCGCTGGCTCAGCTACTGACGGAAAAGCCCTTTGGCGCTAAAGTGGCGGTCTATGTCTAGCCTCAGCTCCACTTCCGATCGTCTTTTCACCGCTGCCTTGAGCGCGGTGCTGGGCATGTATGTGCTGCTGCTGCTGGTTCTGCTTTTGGCTGATGCCAGCTTCATCGGCTGGGGCGATTTGCGCCATTGCTGGGAAGATCCGGCGCTGCGGGCCTCCTTCCGCCTCACCTTGATGTCGTGTACGGTGTCGGCGGTGCTAGCGGTGCTGGTGGCTCTTCCCTCGGCCTACATTCTCTCCCGCTGCCGCTTTTTCGGCAAGTCGTTGGTCGAAGTGATCTGCGACATCCCGATCATCCTGCCGCCCCTGGTTCTCGGCGTCTCCTTCCTCATCCTGGTCAACCATGTCCGCTTCGGCGGTCAATCGCTGGAGGATACCGTCGGACGCCTCAGCGGCGGAAGCTTCGGCATCACTTTCCAAGTCGCGGCGGTGATCCTTTGTCAGTTCACAGTCGCAACCGCCTATTGCATCCGCTCCTTGCGGGGGGTTTTCGAGGAGATCAGCCCGCGCACCGAGTCGGTGGCGCTGACCCTCGGCTGCAGCCGTTCCGGGGCCTTTTGGCGGGTGGTTCTGCCGGAGGCCCGGCGCGGCATCGTCAGCGCCTTCACCATGGCCTGGGCCCGCTCCCTCGGCGAGTTCGGCCCCTTGCTGGTTTTTGCCGGCATCACTCCCTTCAAAACCGAGGTCCTGTCGAGCTCGGTGTATCTGCGTTTCACCACCGGCGACCTGCATGGCGCCGTCGCGGTTTCCCTGCTGATGATCAGCGTTGCCCTGGTCGTGCTGCTGACCCTAAGACTTTTGAGCCGGGGGAAGGTATGAATTGTTGGTGTTTAAATCCCGGCTTCTCGATATCGCGATATCGCGATATCACGATATCGACCAGCCTTTCAACCTTTCAAGTTTCCTCATGATTCGCCTCGAAAAGCTCAGTCTGTCCTTGGGTTCCTGTCACTTGCGGGAGCTCGATTTGGAGTTGGAGCGGGGGACCCTGAACATCCTGCTCGGGCGCAGCGGTTGCGGCAAGACCACCTTGCTGGAAGCGCTTTGCGGTCTGCGCAAGATCGATTCGGGGCGGATCTGGTGTGACGGCGAGGAGATCACGTCGCTCACTCCGGCGCAGCGGCGTCTGGGTTATGTGCCGCAGGATCTGGCGCTTTTCCAGGCCTTGAGTCCACGCGCCAATCTCGCCTTCGCCCTCGACATCGCGGGCTGGTCGCGTCCGGCCATCGAAACGCGGGTGCAGGAGCTTTGCGCCTTGCTCAAACTGGAAGCTTTGATCGAGCGCAAAAGTCTCGTCGGTTTTTCCGGCGGCGAACGGCAACGTCTGGCCCTCGGCCGCGCCTTGGCGCTGCGTCCCCGGCTGCTGCTGCTCGACGAGCCCTTTGCGGCGCTTGATCCGGAATTGCGGCAGGAGCTTGGCATCATGCTGCGCCAACTGGCGCGCCAGGAGCAGGTGACGATCCTGATGGTGACCCATTCCCGCGCCGAAGCCGAGACCCTCGGCGACAGCCATTGGCGACTCGAGAACGGCAGCTTGAAAGCGGGCTTGGTGTGAGCTCATTTTTAACCACGAAAAACACGAAAGACACGAAAGTTAGGGATTGAGTATTGAGCTCATTTTCTACCACGGAAAACACGGATGGCACGGAAATTTGAGGATGAGGATGGAGTCGACTTGAGTTATTTCTTCTTTTCGTGTGCTTCGTGTATTTCGTGGTCAAAATTCATTTGTCTGCAGGAATGAAGCGGATCTACAGCTTTAACCTAAAAACCGCAGCAGCGCAGGATTTTCCGCGACCCTTTCAGGGTCAAAAATCATAACTCATTCCAACCCAGGGTGTCGCCGATGCGGCTCAACCCTGGGCTAAAATCTGAAACCCCTTTGGGGTCAAGCAACAGTTGAGCTCAAACAAGTTCGACAGCAGTTTTTAGGTTGACGCTTCTGGCGTCACTCAGGAGAAACTCAAAATGAAAAAACCCGCCGCAAAAAAATGCGGCGGGTGATCTTTTCTCATCAGCTTGGCTTTCGCCCGAAACGCCACTCCTTGCCAATGATAAGGCGAGCGCTCTTGCGGAAGGTGATGTAGTTCCATGTCCACTTGATGACAATGCCAAAGCGGTTGGTGAATCCGACGAGGTAGTAGACATGGATGAACATCCACGCCAACCAAGCGGGGAATCCGGCCATTTTGAACTGCTTCGATTGGCAGATGGCGCGGCTCCGGCCAATGGTTGCCATGCCACCTTTGTCGAGGTAACTGAAGGGCTTGGAAGCCTTACCCGAGGCGAGACGGCGGAACTCCGCCGCCAGATAGTTGCCCTGCTGCATCGCCACGGGAGCGACGCCCGGCAGCGGCATTGGGCGACCTTCCTTGTCCTTGAGATCGGGATTGGCGCAGTGAGCCATGTCGCCCAAGACGAAGATCGCGGGCTGCTGCGGCACGGCGAGATAGTCGTTGACCTTGACCCGTCCGGCACGATCGATCTCCGCACCGGCAATGGTCGCCCCAAGTTTCGAAGCTTGCACACCGGCTGCCCACAGGACAGTTTTGGCAGCGACTCGCTGTCCGGCAATCTCGACGCCATTGGCGTCAATCTCCGTGACTCCCTTACCAGTGATGACTTCGACCCCGAGCTCCGCGAGCTGCTTTTGCGCTTTGGCGGCAAGGTTTTCTTCGAACATCGGGAGGATGCGGGGGCCGGCTTCGATAAGGATGATTTTAGCATCACTGGGACTGATCCGGCGGAAGTCGGATTTCAAGGTATGGCCGGCGAGTTCGCCGATGGCGCCGGCCAGCTCGACGCCAGTGGGGCCGCCGCCCACCACGACAAAGGTCAAGTGATCGCGGCGTTTCTCCAGATCGAGCTCCGCTTCGGCATTTTCGAAGGCGAGAAGAATGCGCCGGCGCATTTCCGTCGCCTGGTTCAAGGTCTTTAGGCCAGGAGCGAATTCCTCCCAATGATCCTTGCCGAAATAACTGTGTCGAGCGCCACAGGCGAGGACAAGCCGATCGTAAGGGATCGGCCCTCTGTCGGTGATCAGCTGCCGATTCTCCGCATCGACTTTTTCCGCCATGGCAAGGAGCACAGTGATGTTCTTCGCCGTGCTGAGAATCTGACGCAGGGGACGGGAGATATCGGCCGGCGACAAACCGCAAGAAGCGACTTGATAGAGCAAAGGCTGAAAAAGGTGGTGATTCCGGCGGTCGATCAAAGTCACCTCAAAACGTTCATCGTTAGCCAGACCTTTTGCGAGGTTCAGACCGGCAAAGCCTCCACCGACGATGACAATTCTCTGCGGATTAAGCATGTGTTCCCTTCTTGTTTTTTTACCTGAACAAGCATGAGCCAAAAGACTGGCCTAGCAAGCGTCCCTCCCCGGGAAGATCTGTCACATGGACAACTTTACGACATGTATCCTTCCGATTTGAGTGTGTAAGGGAGGTCAAAAACGCCCGCCCCCCACTGCTCCCTAGCTACCGGAGCTGATCCCTAAGTCCAAGTGCTCCAGGTCGAGTGATTCCTGCAATTCCAGTTCGCTGGTCAACTGGGTAGAAGCCAGTCTTTGGCAACAATTTTGATCTGCGGCTCGCAGATGATGAAATTGGCCCTATTCTTGCGCTGCCTCCTCAGTATGTCATCCGCAACTGGAGATATTCATGGACAAGACCTTCGCTCTCCTAGCCTCCACCGGCATCCCCCCGCACTCCTTAGCCGGTTATTTGGTGCTCGGCATCTTCTGCTTGGGCATGGCGATGATTATCGCTGAAGCCTATTTGCATATGGACAAATTCAAACCGGCGATGTTCATGGTCACCGGCGTCTTTGTCATCGCCGGCTACTACTATGTGAACGATCCAGAGCATCTGAAGGATCACATGGACCACTTCCAATCGCATGCGATCGGGGAATTCTGCCCGCTGCTGATCTTCATGGCGATCATGTGGGTGATCGTCGAGATGATGAATGAACGCAATGTCTTTGGCGGCCTCAACTCACTGCTCCTGCGGATGGGCCTGCGCAGCCGCGGCATGTTCTGGGCTAGCGGCCTTCTCTCCGCCTTGCTCGCTCCCTTCCTTAACAACATCACCACCGCCATGATCTTCGGCAAATCGATCCAGAACATCTCCAAGGATCAGCGCTATACCCATGTCGCGTTTTGCAACATCATCCTGGCTTCCAACTCCGGCGTCTGGTTCATCGGCACCGCCACCACCCTGATGGTCTACCTCAACGGGAAAATCACCATCGGCCAGCTTTTCTGGCTCATCCCCCCGGCTCTCGGCGGTTGGATCGTCTCCGCCCTCGTCCTCGATTATTTCTACCTTCGCAAAATCGGCGGCGAATCGATTGATCCTGAATCGGCCAACGACCCAGTGAAACGCGGTGGCATTGTCTTAGCCATCGCCAGCTTCTTCGCCATTGTCATCGGCGTCCTCGCCAATGTCATCCTCAAGATCGACATCTCCTTCGCGATGAGCGCCACCTTCGGCTGCTTGATGCTCTTTGTCTGGAGCCTGAAGAAATTCTACGGCATCCACATGCCTTGGATCCAGCAACTGCAAAAAGTCGAGTGGAACACCCTGCTCTTCTTCGTTGGCATCATCATCGGCGTCGCCTGTCTTGGCGCCTGCGGCTGGCTCGGCTACATCAAGCAGCTCTTTGAACAAGTCAATCCGACTTTCTGCAACTGCGTTCTCGGCGTCATATCCGGGGTGCTGGATAACGTGCCAGTCGAAGCCGCTGCCCTCGCCGCTGAGCCTGTCATGTCGCCGTCGCAATGGGCCTTGAACACCATGATGGTCGGTATTGGCGGCTCGCTCACCGTCATCGGCTCCGCCGCCGGGGTCATGTGTATGTCGCTCGAAAAGACCTACACCTTCGGCGCTCACTTCCGCTTCCTTCCCGCCATCCTCGCCAATTTCTTCGCCTCTCTCGCCTTGTGGTACCTTCAGTACGAAGTCCTCCATCTCGGCTGCTGATCTTAAGATAAGGACCCGCACACCATGAAAATCCTCTGCCCCGGCTGCAAATCGCCCGCTCAACCCGAGCAGGTCAACCTCAATCACTGCCTGGCTTATTGCGCCAAGTGCGAAGTGATGTTTGACATCACCATTCCTGACAAGGAGACGGTCGAAGGCCTCGGCCGCATCGATGAAGCCATCATCAACAATCCTCCCCGCGCTTGCTGGGACAGCAAAGAGGGGGATGTCACCTATATCGGCGTCAGCACCCGCCACCCCGTCGGCTTTGTTCTTCTCCCCGCCGCCCTGATCGGTATCGGCATCACGCTTTGGCAATGCATCGGCGGCCAGATCGCCAATGGCTTTAACCTCGGCGAAAGCATCGTCGGTCTGCTGTTTTTAATCGCCACACTCGGCCTCAGCTTCTTCGGCCTGATGGCCAGCTTCGGACGCCTCGAATTCGCCATTCAAGGAGATGAGGTCATTCTCTTCCGCGGTTTCCGCAACATCGGTTTCGAGCGGGAATTCCGCCTTTCCGATGTCAAAGGCATCGACTTGGTCGAGAACTTCCGCCGTCGCGGCGGCCCCCTCACCAGCATTCTCGTCATCCGCGGCACCGATATCGAAATCTCGCAAGGCATGCGGCCGCAACGCCTGCACTTCCTCCTGAACGCCCTGCGTCAGGAATTGCAGCGCCGCAATTGAGTAGGATTTCGATTTGATTTTGGCTCTCGGCGGGAAGCGCTGAACCCCTCCTCACTCGCGCAAAGGCCCGGCTGGCATCTTGTTGCGACTTCCCCATCAGAGATTTTTCCGAGAAGGGCGATTTCCTCCTCTGTCGGCTGCCACGCCGGAGCTCTTTTGCCTCTTGCCATGACCAACCTCTAGCCTCCCACTCTGCCGTCGATGAGACGGCGGATTTTTCCTAAGCTTTCCAAGATGTCCAGGATTTGCGGCAAGCGCGATTTCCACGGGCCGCGGCCAGTGAATTTCGCCGCCAATTCCTCCGGCGTCAAGGGCGCGCCGGAACGGGCAATGACTTCGCCCACTTGCTTGATCTGCTCCGGCAAGGTCGAAGGCCAGGCCCGGATGATAGGGGCTTTAGGGGTTTTAGGGGCTGCAGCTTTGGGCTTCTTCGCTCCCTGGGAGCGCCGGCTGCCAGCCGGTTTGTTGGCGTCAGTTGCGTCTTCCTCAGCATCACCCGGCAGGACGCCTGGGCTCCCGGCTTGAGCTCTCAGCTGGAACTCGGGACGCAAGTAGCGGATCTTGCCCGCCGCTTCTTCTTCCAGGCGCTCGGCGTTTAAGGCGGCAAGGCGGCTCAAAATCTCCTGCTCAAAGACCTCGCCGCGCTGACCGATCAGGTCGTCCCAGCCGTAGGCCTTCAAGGTCAAGGCGTCGATCTCGTCGTGAAGCTGCAAGAGCAGGCTGACCAGGCCGAGATCGTGGATCTTCTTCTCCTTGGCGCTGAGCTCGTCGCCAGATCGCAGCTTCTCCAGCACATTGTACATGCCCGTCAGGGTCAGCTCGGGATGCGCTTCCTGCTGCTTCTTGCGCGTCGCATCCAACTCTTCGCCAAGCTCGCGCAAACGCTCCTCGCATGGTCCGGCGGGAGGGAAGGGAAAGCACTCGAAGCATTTGGTTTTGACATATACGGGGTCATTCCCCACGCCGAGTCGGCTGCCTGTCGCTAGCGACCAAAGGACATGGGCGCTACTGGAGAGGATCGCCAATTTTGCGGCGTCCGCAATGGCTATATTGACAAGCTTATTGTCAGGCAGGATATCTTGATCGAGGAACTGGAAAATCCGGTGTTTAGTTGTCTCGACCGTGGCAATGTAGCGGGTGAGGCCGTCGAGCATTTTACGGAGGCCGGGATTAGGCCCACCAAATATCCACCAGAATTTCTTTCGACTTGCCATGTTGTTTAGATCCCGCTCGGGCTTCACCCGATACAGCACATGTTGATAGATGGCGGGAAATTGATGACGGACTTCTCTTTCGTCCAAACCGAAAAGGTCGATGACTCGGACGCCTCGCGGGCGTTGGGCGAGGTCTTTGCCGTTGCGGTAGGCGCGAAGATGTTTTTCTGCGCCCTCAATTTCGCCAAGCCCAAGACTTAGCGCTTCTTCTTCCGTGATGATGAAGCCGTCGCCGTGTAGTTTGACGCCTGGCGTGCTGACTTCTTGATTTCCCACAAGCGCCTTGGCCTGCGTGACATCCGCTCCTGTGCTCAGATCGGGGTGGATATGAGCTTGCGTCGAGCGCAATTCGATCTTGTAGCCTTCGGCGTCGCCGTGGTCTTCTTCGCTGCTGATGCAAAGGAGTTTGCCGGGGCGCGGATCGAGGGTGCCGACGCTCATGGCGATGCGCACGGCGGCACCTTCAGCGGCGTCGACCCAGGGGTGATCGGGGATGGCGAAGGCGAGGTGCAGCTCCCTGGGAGCGCGCATGTCCACATGCGCTTCTTCGTTCTTAAGAGCGCGTGTGGACACGCGCGCTCCCAGAGGCGGCCGCATCTGAGCTTCCAGAACTCGGCGATTGAAGGTCTGCTTGATCGAGTTGGTGGTGATGAAGCCGAAGCGACGGCTTTTCCCGGCGCGAACGCTCTCGGCTGCTTGATGCCACCAGTACATGACGAAGTCGGCCGATTCCGGCACTTCTTTCCAAGCCAAACGCAAGGAGTCGCAATAGCCATCGCCGAGGGCGGCGCGCATCGTGGCTCCGCCAATAAAAGGCGGATTGCCGACGATGAAATCGGCTTGCGGCCATTCGGCGCGGCGGGGTTTCGAGTAGGTGTAGAGCGGGATCTGTTTCGACTCATCGGGAACGAGCTGAGCGGTGACCGGGTGGAGCTTGCGGGAGAGGCCATCCCAGCGCATTAAGGGCTTGCCGTTTTCCGGGTCGAGCAAGAGCTCTTTGGAGTCGTAACTGAGGACGGCGTCGCGGTTTTGGATGTTCTTGAAATCGCGGAGGACCGGCGAGGGGTAGAAGGGCGCATCGGGTTTGAGTTTGTATTGCCATTGCAGATGGCCTATCCAGAGGACCAGTTCAGCGAGGGCAGCGGCGCGGCTGTTGATTTCGAGACCGAGGAACTGGTGCGGGTCGACGGCGTCGCCGCCGATGCCGAGGAGCGGGCTGGGGGTTTTGACATCTGGGAAATCGTGGTGGATGCGTTCGATCAGGTCGAGGATTTCGGCTTCGAGGCGTTTGAAGTGTTCGAGGGTGACGTAGAGGAAGTTGCCGGAGCCGCAGGCCGGGTCGAGAACGGTGGTTTGAGCGAGGCGGGAGCGGAAGGCCTGGAGCTCGGTGAGTGCGGCGAGGACTTCCTTCTGTTCGAGGTGGAGGAAGGCGGCGGCGCGGACCGCGTCCCACTCCTCGCGGAGCGGCTCGATGACGGCGGGCAGGACGAGGCGCTCGACATAGGCGCGCGGGGTGTAGTGGGCGCCGAGGGCGTGGCGTTCGGCGGGGTCGAGGGCGCGTTCGAGGAGTGTGCCGAAGATGGCCGGCTCGACTTGGCGCCAGTCGGCGTGGGCGGCGGCGTAGAGGATTTCGACTTGTTCCTTGGAGAGCGGCAGCACGGAGGGGTTCTTGAAGAAAGAGCCGTTGAATTTGCGGATGGCGCAATCGAAGACCTGGGAGAAGTCGGAGCCTTTGTCCATATCGGCCCAGAGCTGAGCGAGCTTGAATTGCAGCTTGGCCGGGTCATCGACCCATTTCAGCAGGAGCTTTTCGAAGTGATGCAGCGGGAGGAGGCCGACATCTTCGGCGAACATGCAGAAGAGGCAGCGCGACAGGAAGGCGGAGACATCTTCGGAGGCGTGGCCGTCCTTTTCGAGCGAGGCGGCGACCTTGGCGAGATTGGCGGCGACTTCGCGGGTGACGCGGGCGCTTTTGCGAGCGGGGTCGAGCTCGAGCGGTTTGAGCCAGATGGCTTTGAGGAGGGCGCGGAACTCCTCCTTCTCCAGGTCGGCGAGTTCGAAGCGGTGGGCGCCTGGGGCTGGGAAGGGCGTGTAGGTGGCGCCGGAGCGGGAGAATTCGGCATAGATCTCGAAGCGGAAGCCGATATCGACGAGGATGAGGAAGGGCGGGCGGCCTTCGGCGGCGGGGATGGCGCGGGCGTAATTTTCGGCTTGGTTGCGGGCGGCGAGCATGGCTTCGTCGTAGCCTTGTTTGCGGCCGTCGCGAATCTTCTTGGCTTCGAGGATGAAGGCATCGCGTCGGTAGCAATCGATGCGGCCGGAGGAGGACGAGCCGTCGCCGTGGCGGAAGGTGACGGGCCGTTCGAAGACATAGGAATTGGCGGCGTCATCGGCTTCGGCGGGGTTGGGCCGGGGCAGATCGAGGACTTCGCAGAGCTCAGTGGCGAAGAGCTGGGCGTTGGCGAGCTCGGTGCCGGAGGCGCGTTTCCAGCGGGCGATGAAGGTGGTGGGTGTCATGAGGTATCCTTGAAAAAACGAAGAGGTCAAGAAAGTAGCGCGAGGACCGGGCCTCGCGCAGGGATCTGCTTCGGGGTCATCAGGAAATCCAGGAGGCAATCACCTTTGATCCTAAAAACCGCTGTCGAACATGCTTGAGCTCAACTACAGCTCACCCCAAGGGGGTTTCAGATTTTAGCCCGGGGTTGAGCCGCATCGACGACACCCTGGGTTGGAAGGGGTTATGAATTCTGACTCTGAAGGGATCGCGGATGGTCCTGGGTTGCTGCGGTTTTTAGGTTGATTGATTTGATGCTCAACCCCATAGTCTCCCAGTCGTTCAAATGAGACAAAAGATGTCGCATTTGTGCATGAGCGGAGATTGAACGAAAAATCGAGGATTGGCCACAAAAAGCACAAAGAACACAGAGGGCTTCAGACTTCTTTTTGTGCTCTTTGTGTTTTTTGTGGCGAGTCAGCTGTCGTTCATTTTGGTTCCGGCTTGGCCGGGATAGGGCAAAGCAAAAAGTGCCAACGCGTTCCCAATGATGTCGTGCGGCGGGTCAGAAAGTCTGAATTTAGGTGATTTAGCCGGATTAGACAAAATTTGCAGTGTTCGTGGTGATGGCAGTGATGAATCGGGCATCTTTATTCCCAAAGACTCAAAGGAGAGTGATGATGCTTAGCTGGAATTTTATTCCCATCGGCTTTTTCCGCGGCGCCGTCACCGATGCCGCCGCCGCTCCCCGTCAAGGCGCGGCGGCCCCCGGTGCCCGTGGCTTCATTCAACTCCACTCCGGCAAAGGCTATGAAGCCGCCCTCGCCGATCTTGCCGGCTTCGAGCGGCTCTGGCTGGTCTTTGTCTTCGATCAGGCCCAGGGATGGAAGCCGAGGGTCCAACCTCCTCGCGGCGGCGGCAAACGGGGCCTCTTCGCCACCCGTTCCCCGCATCGACCCAATCCCATCGGCCTGAGTTGCGTTCGGCTTGTCGGCATCGACGGCCTGCGGCTCGAAATCGCCGAGTGCGATCTGCTCGACGGCTCGCCGATCCTCGACATCAAACCCTATTTGCCTTATGCCGACGCCTTTCCCACCGCCGCCGCGGGATGGACCGATGGCCTCGATCATTCGCCCTGGACAGTCCTTTCTTCGTCCTTGATTCAAACTCAATTCACCTGGCTCGCCACCGCCGGCTGTGCCTGGGATATCGATGCCTTGTCGCTCGCCATGCTCAGCGAAGATCCGACGCCCGAAGGACGGCACCGCATCCGCGCCCTCGACGGCGATTTCTTCGACCTAGCAGTGAAGACTTGGCGGCTCCGCTACCGTCTCGATCCCGCGGCCCGCCAGGTCGAGCGACTCAGCCTCGGCAGCGGTTACAGCGACGCAGCCCTTGCTGGTGACGAAGAATCCCGTTGGGGCGATCACGCGCTTCATCGCCGCTTCCTAAGTCAGTTTCAGACTTCCTGACCCGCAGCGGGAGATTTTTGGGAAGCCGAGGGCACCTGCTCGATGCTCAACCCAAGGGGGTTTCGTCTCGTTCCGTGCGGCCGGGGAGCACCAGCGGGCCGAAACCCCCGGGCTGGCAGATGCAACCCCTTCGGGGTAAAACCGAGGGTGCCAGTGGCTTCCCAATTCTGTCGTGCGGCGGGTCAGGAAGTCTGAACTTAAGCTCAACGTCAAGAAGAATCCCCCGCAGCCGAAGCCGCGGGGGATGATTTTTGCGTTGACCGCAAGATCAGGCGCGAGCCAACTCGTCCTTGATCCGGCAGGTGAGCTCGAGGACGGCGGTGATCTTGCTCATGATGACGCTGTCTTTCTGGCCGCGGATCTTGAACTCGTAGCCGCCTTGTTCAAGCGACTTGGGCGAGATGATCAGGCGGTAGGGAATGCCAATCAGATCGGCGTCGGCGAAGGCGAAGCCGGCCTTGGGGTCGCGGTCGTCGAAGAGAACTTCGATGCCGGCCTCGGTGAACTCTTTGTAGAGGGCTTCGGCTTCAGCCGAGACTTCCGCTTTGCCGCTGGCGAGGCCGATGATGTGGAGCTGGAAGGGAGCGATCGCCAGGGGCCAGATCGGGCCGTACTGGTCGTGGCACTGCTCGACCACCGAGGCCATGGCGCGTCCGACGCCGATACCGTAGCAGCCCATGATCGCCGGTTGCGACTTGCCGTTCTGGTCGAGATAGTTGACGCCCATGGCTTTCGAGTAGCGGGTGCCGAGCTTGAAGATGTTGCCGATCTCGATGCCTTTGGCCATCAACAGGGGGGCGCCGGTGATGGGGCAGGGATCGCCCTCGCGCACCGAGGCGATGTCGATGACTTCGCCCCAGCCGGTGTCGCGGCCGTGGTTGTAGTTGATGTAGTGGAGATCTTCGGCGTTGGCACCGGCGACGAGGTTGCTCGACTTGGCGACGGTGGGGTCGACGATCATGCGGCACTTGGTCTTGTCGATACCCACCGGCGAGGCGTAGCCGGGGACGGCGCCGCAGGCGAGGATCTGATCGTCGTGGGCGGGGTAGAGCGACTTGACTTTCAGGTGATTCTGCAGCTTGGTCTCGTTGACTTCGAGGTCGCCGCGGATGAGGACGAGGATGACCTTGTTGGCGTAGCCTTTGTCCTCGGAACCGAAGAACACCGCCTTGCAGGTGTCGCTGGGGCTGACCTTGAGGAAACTGGAGACTTCGTCGATGGTTTTCTGGCCGGGAGTGCTGACTTTCTCGAGCTCAAGTTGAGCTTCGCTCTTGATGACGAAGGGCGACTTGGCGATCTCGCGGTTGGCCTTGTAGCTGCGGCAGGGCGAGAAGAAGATGGTGTCTTCGCCGATGTCGGAAACCGCCATGAATTCGTGGGCGCCGGTGCCGCCGATCATGCCGGTGTCGGAGGCGATGGAAAGTGTGTTGGTCATGCCGAGGCGGGCGAAGATGCGCTCATAGGCGCCGTGGACACGCTCGTAGTAGGCGTTCAGGCACTCGTCCGAGGCGTGGAAGGAATAGGCGTCTTTCATGGTGAATTCGCGAACGCGGATGAGGCCGGCGCGGGGGCGCGCTTCGTCGCGATACTTGGTCTGCAGGTGATAGACCGAAGCGGGCAGCTGTTTGTAGCTGGTGATCTCAGTTCGGGCCATGTGGCAGACCGCTTCTTCGTGGGTCATGGCCAGGACCATGTCCTTCTGGTTGCGGTCCTTGAAACGCAACAGGGTGGCGTCGACCGAGTCGAGACGACCGGATTCCTGCCAGATGTCGGCGGGGTTGACCACCGGCATCAGCATTTCCTGCGAGTCGACACCGTCCATTTCCTGACGGATGATCTTTTCGATCTTATTGATGACCCGTTTACCGAGGGGAAGCAGGGTGTAGATACCGGTCGAGAGGGGGCGGACATAGCCGCCGCGCATCATGAAGATATGGGAGGCTGAGGTGGCGTCTTTGGGAGCGTCTTTGATGCGTTGGCCGATGAGTTTTGAGAGGCGCATGGGGATTTCCTAGCGGGTTGGGTTGATTTCAAAAGCCGGCCAAGATAATCCCTCGCGGCGATTCGGGAAGACGCAGTTCCTCACAGCCGCTTATTTGTTCGCCTAGTCGAGCGATGGGATGAACGCCAGCGTTTTCCGGAAATCTTGATTCCTCAAGCAGCTCCCACCCGAGCCCATTCGGAGTCAAATCGCGGATTTCACGAGTTTCAAGGTTTGCCGGGACTTGCCGGTTTCAGCGCCATTTCCAGGGCTTGGCGGGTTTCGGGACTATCCTCAAGCTGCAAGGATTTTCGCAGGGTTTTCAGAGCTTCGTCGCGCTGCCCCATTTGCAGCAGCAGGAGGCCGAGGTTGTAGAGCAGGCGGGGCTGGTTCGGCGCCAGTTTATCGGCCGCTTGGAAGGCGTCGCAGGCAGCCTTTTTATCACCCTTTTCCGCGAGCAGCAAGGCGAGGGAGTATTGCAAATCGGGATTGGCGGGTTCGAGCTTGATGGCGGAGCGGAAGGCGGTTGCGGCATCACCGGATTGGCCGATGGCGTGATAGAATCGAGCCAGATTCTCGTAGCCACCAGCGGAGTTGTCCCAGGTCGCGGCACGTTTCATCCACATCTCGGCCTCGCCGAGACGGCCTTGGCTGCGCAGGTAGTCCGATTGCCGCAGAGCCCCAGGCGGCTGGTCGCGGATCCACAACAATTGCGTCTCAATGTCGCGGCGTTCCGGGGCATTTTCCGGCAGTTCGGAAAGCAAGGCCCAAGCCGCATCGAGGCGGACCATTTTGCTCGCATCCTTGAGCAGAGGACGGATGAGATCATGGCCTCCAGGAGCCGACACAAGACCGCGGATGCCGGCAGAACGGACCAGGGGATGGGGATGGCTGAGCGCTTCGCGGAAGACGACTTGCACCGCGTCATCCGCAGCGGCGGGAATGAGAAGAGTAAGCAAGACCGAACGCCAAGCGGGGATATTCTCGCTCTTCAAGGCAGTCAAGAGACCTGGCACCATCCGAGGATGAAAATCCCGGCCGTCCTTGACCGCCGCGGCGCGTTGACGATCGAAGAGGCGTTTGGGGGAATTGAAGCCGGGGCGTTTCTTGACTTCGGCAAGGGCCCAATCGACCGATTTGTCGGTGTGGCAGCGGTTGCAGGCGTTGGGAACGCCAAGGTCTTTGCTCATCTGCGGATCAGGGCAGGTGAAACCGTGGTCGCGACGGGGATCGCGGACCATGTATTTGGTTTCCGGCATGTGGCAGTTGACGCAGAGATTGCCGGCAGACCCGGTGCCATGACCGGAGTGTTTTAGCGGGTCGATGGTCTGGGCCCCCATTTGCGGCGTCGGGCCATGGCATTGCAGGCAGAGGGAGTTGTCGGAACTGGGCAACCGAGTCTTGCCGGAGTGCGGATCGTGGCAATGCAAGCACTGGACCCCGGCATTATGCATCCGGCTCATCAGGAAAGAGCCATATTCGAAGTCTTCATCGAGGATCTGGCCGTCGACATGATAGACCCCGGGGAGATCCGCCAGGACAGGGCGATGAGCATCAAAAAAGTTCTGGCCTGCTTTGGGATCGCCATCAAAAACTTCGCGGCGCGAGTGGCAGGAAGCGCAGGTCTGAGTGCTGAGGGCGAAGTCGCCTTTCATTGATAGGGGTTTGCTGGTGGGGTTTTTCAGGTGGGCCTCGAGACCTTCATGGCAGCGGGCGCAAGAGATGCCGAGCTCAGCGGCGCGAGTGTCGAAGGTGTCCTTGTCGCCATCATAACCTTTGACGAAGCCAGTGGTGTGGCATTCGAGGCACTGCGTGTTCGAGCACATGCCGCGGTTGAGCCAGTGGCCCCACTCCTCCGGCTGGCGGTCCTGGCCTTCATAGACGTCGAACCATTCACGTTTCTCAGTATCAAGCGCCATGCCCACCGCCTGCAGTCGCCCACCTGGATAAGGGGCGAGATATTGCACCAGAGGAGTGACGCCGATCACCAGTTTGCCTTCGCTATCCCACTTGCGGCCATCTTTGTGCTTTGTGTCGAGGCGGAAAAGCCCATTGACCAAGTGCATTTTGCTGATGAAGGACTGGTGATTCAACACCTGCGCAGGAGCAAAGGCAGCCTGGTCTTTTTTCGGGTCGACGCGGCGCAGGGCGTGAGCATGTTGCGATCCGATCCAGGAATTGAACTCCTTGGCATGGCATTTGGCGCATAACAAAGCCGCACCATCGGGAGCCTCGGGAGCATCAAGAATGGCGGGATGTTTAGCGATGGCGACAGCAAGCGGCGCCGGTGCTGGTGCAGGAGCCAGCGCAGCCGGGTCGGCCTTCTCCTTGCGGGCACTGAGAAAGAGCAAGGCGAGGACAAAAAAGCTGAAAATACGCATGAGTTTTCCTAAAAAATATCCGGTTATTCTGCCAAGCTAGCATGACTAAGTTGAGATGCCAAAGAAGCCTTGTCCTAAAGAATCCGGATCTCCTCAAATGATACGCGAATAGAAAGCTCGAAAAAACCTATCTTTTCGGAACCAATCAGAGAACCAACCGTCCCAGACTCAGTCAACCCGGAGAAAATTCACATGTCCCTGATCCGCCTGCTCTTCCTTGCCGTCTTCAGTTTCTGCGCCTTCCTCCATGCCGAAGAAGCGCCGTCGGATCGCCCTCTGCGACTGGCCTGTGTCGGCGACTCGATCACTCAAGGAGCGGGGCTCAAAGATCCCGGCAAGGAAGCTTATCCGGCCCGACTTCAGGCTTTCCTCGGCGGCGCCTGGGAAGTGGGTAATTTTGGCGTCAGCGCCCGCACCATGCAGCACGCCGGCGACCATCCGATTTGGCAGGAAAAAGCTTTCCAAAAGGCCATCGATTTCGCCCCGGATGTGGTCAGCATCAAGCTCGGCACCAATGACAGCAAGCCGCACAACTGGAACGCCCAGCGCTACGAGGCCGATGCCAAGGAAATGGTCGCGACCTTCCAGAAACTGCCAAGCAAGCCCCTCGTCATCCTCTGCTTGCCGGTGCCGGTGTTTCAAGCTGAAAAATGGGGCATCAAGGCCAAAATCGTGGAGAACGAAATCATTCCCATCCTTCGCCGCGTCGCCCGCACCACCGGAGCGGAAATCCTCGACCTCCATCGCCCGAACCTCGGCAACGCCAAGCTTTATCCCGACACCGTCCATCCCAATGCCGAGGGAGCAGACTTTATCGCCCAGCTCTTCGCCAAGTACTTGCAGCGTCCCGCCGATCCCGCCTTCCATATCGCCGCCAAGCTCCCCGCCGGCGCCAAAGAAGGCGAGTTCCACGGTTACAAGAGCTGGGAATTCCAGCTCTCCGGACGCAAAGCCATCGTCGTCGAACCGAAACGCGCCGACTCGATGCACTCGTGGGCTTGGCGCCTGGAATTCTTCGGTCACGAACCACAAGTCGATCTCGGCCTGCTGGAACAAGGTTTCCACCTCCTCTTCATCGACACCTTTGGTTTGTGCGGCGGCAAAACTGCCGAACCGATCTGGGACGCCTTTTACACCTTCAGCCAGGGCGCCGGCCTGGACAAACGCGCCGTCCTCATCGGCCTGTCCCGCGGCGGCCTCTGCGCCTACAACCGCGCCCTCGCCCAGCCCGAAACCGTCGCTGCCATCTACGCCGACGCCCCGGTCCTCGACCTCCGTTCCTGGCCCAGCCTGAAACGCAAAAAAGAGATCGAAGAAGCCTTTGTCGCCTACGGCCTCAATGAAGAAACCCTCAAAACCTGGAAAGGCCCGCTCGAGCGCCTCGACATTCTCGCCAAGGCCGGCATCCCCCTCATCCACGTCGTCGGTGATGCCGATAAGGTCGTTCCGGTGGCCGAGAACACCGCCATTCTCGAAGATCGCTACCGCAAACTCGGCGGCCGCATCGAAGTCATTCACAAACCCGGCGTCGATCACCATCCGCACAGCCTGCCCGACCCGACTCCAATCGTCAAATTCCTCCTCGAGGCCAGTCGTCCCTCCGCCCTCGGCTTGAGCTGCGGCAAAGTGATGATCCTCGGTGATTCGATCACTCAAGGTGGCGCCTGGGTCAGCTACCTCTCCTACCTCCTGCAGAAGCAATATCCGCAGGCAAATTTCGACCTGATCAGCGTCGGTCTCTCCAGCGAAACCACTAGCGGCCTCAGCGAGCCCGGTCATGCCGGCGGTGCCTTCCCACGTCCCTGCGTCCACGAGCGCCTGCAGCGCGCCCTGAGCGCGGTCAAACCCGCGCAAGTGCTCGCCTGCTACGGCATGAACGACGGCATCTACTTGCCTCTCGAAGAAAGCCGTTTCGCCGCCTTCCGCGACGGCATGAGCCGATTGGTCAGCGAATGCCGCGCTGCCGGGGCGTCAGTCATGCTCGCCAGCCCGCCGGTTTATGATGGCGGCGCCAAGGGCTACCAAGGTCTTCTCGACGCCTATTCGCGCTGGGAGCTGCTGACGCCTCCCGCCGGCACCGCCGCGGTCTGCGACATTCATTTCCCGATGAGCTCCGCCTTGCTGGAACGCCGCGCCGCCAATCCGAAATTCCGCTTCGCTGGCGACGGCATCCACCCCGACGCCCTCGGCCATCTGATCATGGCCCGCGGCGTCCTCAGCGGCCTCGGTCTGAACTTCACTGAAACTCCCGAACAGCAGCTGGCCGCCATCGAAGCCGATCCGCTGTTCAAACTCATCGACCAGCACCGCCAGAAGCGGTCCGCCGCCTGGCTCGCCTCCATCGGCTACAATCGGGAGAAAAAGGTCGCTCCCGGCACCGGCGACATCAAGGCCAGCGAAGAGTCTTTGGCCGAACAGCAGAAACTGATCGACGAGATGCGCCGCAAATAAGCTTCTCACAAGAAAATCATGCGCCCGCCGCGAATCACTTCGCGGCGGGCGCATTTTTTAAGCTGTCATCAAGCTCAGATGTGAACCGCTTCGCCGTGGGCGTCGAGGGCCGCTTCCATCACGGCTTCCGCGAGGGTCGGGTGAGCGTGGATGGTGGCGCCGATTTCGGCGGCGGTGGCTTCGACCTTGAGGGCGAGGCAGAGCTCGGCGATCATCTCGGTGGCGTCGATGCCAACGATGTGGGCGCCGATGAGGGCGTCGGTCTGGGCGTCGAAGATGAGCTTGACGAAGCCGTCGGCGGCGGCGATGGCCTGGGCCTTGCCGGAGGCGGTGAAGGGGAACTTGCCGATTTTGATTTCGCGGCCGAGTTCCTTGGCTTTCGCTTCGGTGAGGCCGACAGAGGCAACCTGGGGCTGGCAGTAGGTGCAGCCGGGGATCTGACCGTAGTTGAGGCCGTGGGCCTTTTTCGGGTTGAGGATTGCGGCGACCGCAACTTCAGCTTCGAAGGAGGCTTTGTGGGCGAGCATCTGGCGGCCGGTGCAGTCGCCGATGGCGTAGATGCCGGCAGAGCTGGTCTGGCAGTGGGCGTTGACGGTGACAAAGCCGCGGGCGTCGAGGGCGACACCAGCTTCGGCGAGGCCGAGACCGGCAGTATTGGGCTTCATGCCGATGGCGACGAGGACGCGGTCGACAGTGAGCTTGATCTCTTTACCAGCCGAGTCTTCGATGATGGCATCGATGACGCCGTCTTTGACCACGGTGACGCTCTTGACCTTGGCGGAAGTGTGGGCGGTGATGCCCTGCTTCTTAAAGGCTTGGGAGAGGACCTTGGCGGAGTCTTTGTCTTCCACCGGGAGAAGCTGGCTGAGGGCTTCGACAATCGTGACTTCGGTGCCGAAGGCGTTGAAGAAGTAGGAGAACTCGACCCCGATGGCGCCGGCGCCGATGACGAGGAGCTTCTTGGGTTGCTCCTTGCACTCGAGGGCCTGACGGTAGGAGATCAGGTTCTTGCCGTCGATGGGGAAGGCGGGAATGACGGCGGGAGAGGCACCGGTGGCGACGATGATGGCGTCGCAGGTGATGTTCTTCTTGCTGCCGTCGGCGCTGGTGGCTTCGATCAGGTTCGAGGCGATGACGCGGGCGGAGGCGCGGAGGAACTCGACCTTGTTCTTCTTGAAGAGGTAATCGATGCCCTTGGTCATAGTGGTGGAGACACCGCGGCTGCGCTCGATCACCTTGGCGAAGTCATGGCTGACGGCGCCGGTATTGATGCCGAAGTCGGCAGCTTTTTTGGTGTAGTGCATGAGCTCGGCGGATTTGAGCAGCGCCTTGGTCGGAATGCAGCCCCAGTTGAGGCAGATGCCGCCGAGTTCGGCTTTATCGATGCAGAGGACCTTTTTACCGGCTTGGGCGGCCTTGATGGCGGCAACGTAACCGCCGGGGCCGGCGCCGATGACGACGATGTCGTATTTTTCGAAGTGGGACATGGTGCTTATCCTTGTTCAGCTCAGAGAACGAGCTTGACGGGGGTTTCGAGAAGCCCCTTGAGGGTGGCGAGGAAGTCGGCGGCGAGAGCGCCGTCGATGACTCGGTGGTCACAAGTGATGGTGAGGCGGCAGACCTGGACTTCCTTGACCTGACCGTTGACCAGTCGCAGTTCCGGCATGGTGCCAGCGACGGCGAGGATGGCGGCTTGGGGCGGATTGAGAATGGCGGTGAAGGTTTCGATGGCGCCGAACATGCCGAGGTTGGAGATGGTGAAGGAACCACCTTGGTATTCCTCGAGGGAGAGTTTACCAGCCTTGGCTTTGGCGGCGAGCGACTTGACTTCGGCGGAGATGGCGGCGAGGCCTTTCTGGTCGGCGGAGCGGACGATCGGGGTGATCAGGCCATCGGGGATCGACACGGCGACCGAGATGTCGACGTCGTTGAACTGGGCGATGTGCTCACCTTGGAAGGCGGCGTTGACCGAGGGGTGGGCGCGCAGGGCGAGGGCGACCGCTTTGACGACGAAGTCGTTGATGCTGATCTTCATGCCTTCGATCGAGTTGAGCTGCTTGCGCAGGTCCATCAGGCGATCCATTTCGACCGGAGTGGTGACGTAGATGACCGGGACGGCGGTGCAGGCTTGGACCATGCGCTCGGAGATGGCTTTGCGCATCTGACCGATGGCGATTTTTTTCACCGGCTCATCAGCGCGGGCGACATAACCGACGAGACCGCCGCCCTTCTGGGCTTCGTTCTGACCGTAGCCGTGGGGCAGGTCATTGAGGTCTTCGAGGACGATGCGCTCGCCGGTGGTCTTCGGTTCGACCTTGGCGAGGTTGATGTTCTTGTCAGCAGCGACCTTGCGGGCGGCAGGCGAGACTTTGAAGTCCTTGTTTTCGGCTTTGAAACCGAGGGGCGCGGCGACTTTTTTCGGCGGCAGGGCGACCGGAACCAGTCCGACCGACAAGGTGGCACCGGCAGTGGCAGCTTTAGCGGCGAGCGGGGCGGCGACGCCGTCAGCAGCGGCGACCGCGACCGGGGCGGCGGCAACAGCTTTCGCTTGTTGCTTGGCGAGGGCGGTGGCCAGGGCTTCTTCGTAGGCTTCGCCGGCTTCGTCGGTGAAGACGGCGATGATGTCGTTGACCTCGGCTTCGCTGCCGGCGGCGAGAATGATTTTGCGGACATAACCGGCGTCGAGCGATTCATAATCGACGGTCGATTTATCAGTCGCGATCGAGGCGATGATCTGGTTGGATTTGACCAGATCGCCTTCCTTGATTTTCCAAGTTGCGACGGTGCCTTTGTCCATGGTCGGGCTCAGGCTGGGGAGGGTGATAAAGATGACAGACATGTTGGTATTCCTCGGCCTGATTACTTGCGGTACATGGTCTTCTTGACGGCGGCGACGATTTTGTCAACGCTCGGCAAGGAGGCCGCTTCGAGGTTTTTGGCGTAGGGAAGCGGGTTTTCGGACTGCGACACGCGGACGACCGGGTGATCGAGGTCATCGAAGCACAGTTCGTGAACCTGGGCGGCGACTTCGGCCCCGACGCCGCAGAAGAAGTGACCTTCTTCGGTGACGACGCAGCGGCGGGTCTTGCGGACCGAAGCGCAGATCAGATTGATGTCGAGAGGCTTGATGGTGCGGGGGTCGACGACTTCGACGTCGATGCCTTCCTTCTCGAGGATCTTGGCGGCTTCGAGGGCGTAGGTGACCTGGCGGAGGTGGGCGACGATGGTGCAGTCTTTACCCTTGCGTTTGATGTCGCCGACGCCGATGGGGATGGTGTATTCCTCTTCCGGAACTTCACCCGTGGTGCCATAGAGGAATTCGTTCTCCATGAAGATGACGGGGTTGTTGTTGCGGATCGCCGATTTGAGCAGGCCCTTGGCGTCGTAGGGAGTGCTCGGGGTGATGACGATCAGGCCGGGGATGTGGGCGTAGAAGCTCTCGAGGTTATGCGAGTGCTGCGAGCTGACCTGGGCGGCGGCGCCGTTGGCACCGCGGAGAACCATCGGGACATTGAATTCGCCGCCGGTCATGTAGTTCAT
>JAYTMY010000117.1:0-4796 GCA_043748535.1 Lentisphaeraceae bacterium
CGCCGTCAAACCCGGCCCGATCATGGCCTCCGCCGACCGCTTCGACCTCGTCGTCAACGGCAAAGGCGGTCACGCCGCCATGCCGCACCGTTGCATCGATCCGGTGCCCGCCGCCGCCCAGATTGTCACCGCCCTGCAAACCCTGGTGTCGCGCCGCCTCGACCCGCTGCACACCGCCGTCCTCTCGGTCACCCAGTTCCATGCCGGCGACGCCTACAACGTCATCCCCGAACACGCCATCCTGCGCGGCACCTTGCGGACCTTCGACGACGGCGTCCGCGACACCTTCATGGCCCGCATCGCCAGCCTCGCGACGCAACTCGCCGCCGCCCACGGCTGCACCGCCGAAGTGAGCTGGAAAGAAGGCTATTGCGCCACCGTCAACCACCCCGCCCAGGCGAGCAAAGCGGCGCAAGCCGCCGCCAGCGTCGTCGGTGCCGACAAGGTCAACCCGGCCTGCGAGCCGAGCATGGCCTCGGAGGACTTCTCCTACATGCTGCGCGCCCGTCCCGGCGCCTACATGTTCATCGGCAACGGCCCCGGCGAAAGCGGCTGCGCTCTGCACAACCCCCACTACGACTTCAACGACGCCATCCTCCCCACCGGCATCGCCTTCTGGCGCGCTCTGGTCCGGCAGGAACTCTCGTAATGCCTGGTTTCAGGCAGTCCGATCGATATCGCGATATCGCGATATCGCGATATCGATAAGTTCGATTCCCCATGCTTTCCCGCCCCCTTCCACGCCTCCTCTGTCTCCTGCCGGGCTTGATCGCCCTGGTCTGGACGCCGTGGCTCTTGCTCGGATTGGTGGCTTGGCTGTATCTCATTCCGCTCGTCTTGATCGGATTGCACCAAACCTTGGCTCCGCGTCTGATTTCCTGGCCGGCGCGGCTTGAATCACGGCTCTGTCCCTGGCCGCGACTGGCTCGCGCCGCCCTGCTTTTGCGCCTGGCGCAACAACGCCGCGACGGCCAACTGGCGTCTTTGGATTGCCCCGTCGCTCCTCCAGCTGACCGCTTTGAAAGCGTCGCCGTCTACGCCGCCGCTTTAGCCTCCGACGACGCCGAGGCCTTGGCAGAGTTGCTCGCCCGCTGGCCGGCTCATTTGAAGGTGAATTCAGGCCTGGCCACCGGGGGTTAAAAACCCCCGGCTACCTATGTGTCGATCGCTCCGCGATGTGCGCCAACTCCAGCGCTAGATACGACCATGTGCTTAGATGCTGCTCGTCGCGGAGCGACTGATGGAACGGTAGCCGGGGCTTTCAAGCCCCGGAAGCCTACGAAAGAAATTCCCCGCCGTGCAGCGACAGGATGACACGGAGGCGGAGTCCCCCTATATTCGCGGACTGCGTTAACCATCAGGAATCCCCCCATGAAAGTCAAACTCGCCCTGCTCCAAAGCCGCGACTACGGCTCCGGCCCCGCCAACCTCAAGCAGACCCTCCGCCTCATCGATGAAGCCGCTGCCAAGGGCGCCAATGTCATCTGCACCCAAGAGCTCTTCATGGGCGACTACTTCTGCCGCACCCAGGATCCCGAGCTGCTGAAGCGCGCCGAAGCCATCCCCGGCCCGACCACTTCCGCCCTCATGGAAGCGGCGAAAAAACACGGCGTCGTCATCGTCGGCTCGCTCTTCGAAGAAGCCATGCCCGGCCTCACCTACAACACCTCGGTGGTCATCGACGCCGACGGCTCCTTCCTCGGCAAATACCGCAAGAACCACATCCCGCAGGACCCCTACTTCGAAGAGAAGTTCTACTTCGCCCCCGGCGACCTCGGCTTCCCGGTGTGGAACACCCGCTTCGGCCGCCTCGGCGTCATCATCTGCTGGGACCAGTGGTACCCCGAATCGGCCCGCGCCGTCGCTCTTTCCGGCGCCGAAATCATCCTCGTCCCCACCGCCATCGGCTGGATCCCGGGTGAAGAAGACCAGCACGCCCGCCAGCACGCCGCCTGGGAAACCGTGCAGCGCGGCCACGCCGTCGCCAACGGCGTCTGGTACGCCGCCGTCAACCGCGTCGGCACCGAAGCGCCGATCACCTTCTGGGGCCGCAGCTTCGTCGCCGACGAATGCGGCGAAATCGTCGCCAAGGCCTCCACCGACAAGGAGGAAGTCCTCCTCGCCGAGCTCGACCTCACCGCCCTCCGCGCCCGCCGCGGCATGTGGCCCTTCTTCCGCGACCGCCGCATCGACGCCTACGCTCCGCTGCTGAAGCGCGGCGGGTTGTAATTCCTTACTCTGCTTGATCGATATCGCGACATCCCGATATCGCGACATCCCGATATCGCGATATCGGAGCTGCTAAAGCTGTTCCCGAAACCCCAAACAACGGAGCCCCATGCGCCTTACGCAAAAAACCCTCCGAGCGCTGCTAGCCTTGCTGATCTGGGCTGGTCTCGCTTCTTGCGCCAGCACGGAGCCCAAGGGGACGCGTTTCGGCCCCGGTGCCGAAGAGTTCTGGACCCAGTTTGTGGCGGCGCAGGGTTGGGAACATTTGAAAAGTGAAGTGAAGATCAAGGGGGAGAGCCGGTATCGAAGTGTCCAGAAAAAAATTGCAGCGATCTGCCCCGATTTAATCTACAAATGGGAATTGGGTGCGGGGGATTTCATCTGTTTACCTAAGCCAATAATGGAGTGGGGACGCCCAGGGATGCCCGACTTCCCCATGATCCCGACCCTTGAAAGTCATCAATGGCAAGCCGAGGATACCAAGGATCCAGAAGCCCAAATCTCAATGGCGCTCTATGCTGTCAACATCTTTGATTTTGACCATGCTGTGATCGCAAATTCCTGGACATTCAGCCATGGCTTGATCAAAATACTGACTCTCTCTAAGGGTCATCAACAAAGGAAAGTCTTTGTTGACTCCGACATGACTTGGTTCAAAACTGAGCACAGTTATCCTGGTTTTTTAATGGTTAACCAAGGTGGCCCAAGGATGAAACGGGAATACAGGAGCGAAGACCATCTTTACATCCTGACTTGGGAGTATTCCAAGCACCAGAAAACGCCCGAAGGCTTGATCTACCCGCGGCACAAAATCCTGTGCTATGAAGATTCAGAAATGGAACTGGTGGATGAAACCACAATGAGCCACGGAGCACAGTGAACATCTCGATCGGGACGATCGAGCCACATTGAACTAACCGGCTGGCAGCCGGCGCTCCCAGGCTAGCCCTTAAAACCCCTCCAACCCTTAAAACCCCCTAAAACCCGGCCCCAATGAGCTCCGACACCTCCCACAGCGAAATCCTCAAGGCGATGGCCGATGAAACCCGCATCCGCCTGCTGCGCCTGCTCGGCCGCGAAGAGCTCAATGTCCAGGAGCTCGGCGAGATCCTCGAATGCCCGCAGCCCAAGGTCAGCCGTCACCTCGCGGTGCTCCGCGGCGCCGGACTGGTGGTCGACCGCAAGGACGGCACGCGGGTCTATTGCAGCCTTGCGGCGCTGACCGGACGCCTCGAACCGATGAAGCCCCTGCTCGAGGGTCTGGCGGCCGAAAAACACCCCGATTTGAAGCGTCTCGACGCCATCCTGCGGCAACGGGCGGAGACCAGCATCGACTTCGCCGAGCGCATTGCCGGCTCTTGGGACGAGATCGGGGCGGAATTGCACTCGCCGCTCGCGGCCCTCTACGCCTGCGTCGGCCTGGCGCCGCGCGGCATGACCGTCGCCGACCTCGGTTGCGGCACCGGCATGTTGCTGCCCCTCCTCTCCCGCCTCGGCGGCCAGGTCTGGGCCGTCGACCAGTCGGCCGAAATGCTGGCGAAGGCGAAGACCCGCTGTGGCAAACACGCGCTCGACAACATTCACTACCTGCGCAGCGACCTCAGCGGCCTCGCCGGCCAACTGCCGCCCTGCGATGCCCTACTGCTCCACTTCGTCCTCCACCAGGTGGCCTCGCCTTCGGCCCTGCTCGCTGCCTTGCGCCCCCTGTTGAAAAAAGGCGGACGCCTGGTCATCGTCGACCAGCTGCCGCACGGCGATGAATCGGCGCGCAGCCGTTTCGGCTCGGTTTGGCTCGGCTTCTCGCAAGAGCAGCTCGAAGGCTGGCTGAAAAAAGCCGGCTTCTCGCAGATCGCCTGGACTCCGCTCTCCCCCGAGGAACGCCGCAAAGCCAGCTTTGCGGTCGCCGCACTGGGCTGAAGGGAAGCGGGGACACAATTGGGACACAGTTGGGACACAGTTGGGACACGACTGGGTCAGAGCTCAACAAAATCGCCGCCGCCGGGATCCCCGGCGGCGGCGCTCATTTCTTGGCTTAGTTTAGCTCCCAATTGTGTCCCAACTGTGTCCCAACTGTGTCCCAATTGTGTCCCAGTCGTGTCCCAGTTTGAACTCAGAACTTGTACTCGAGCTGGGCCCAGACGATTTGTTTGTCGCTGGTCGGGTTGCCGGTGGCTTCGTCGGCGAAGTAGTAGCCGTACTTGGCCAAGGCGTTGATCTTCTGGCCGAAGATGACGAAGTCGCGCGACCACATCAGGTCGATCTCGTCGCCGAGATGGCCGTCGAAGTCCTTCGTACCGCTGAAGTCATTGGCGGTGTAGAACCAGTGGTAGGCGGCGGTGAACTTGCCGACGTCGTCGACCTTCACGGAAGCGTCGATCCACAGATCCTGCAGACCGACTTTCCAGGCGCCGCCGTTGGTGCCGGTGAAGAGGTCGGCCCAACCGTTGAACTTGTGCGCCGTGCCGGCGAGGGTGTCGAAGCCGTAATTGGCTCCCGAATCTTCAGCGCCGGAGATGTACGAATAGCCGCCGCCGAGGCTGTATTTTTTCTCGATCTCGTAGGCCAGG
>JAYTMY010000118.1:0-17504 GCA_043748535.1 Lentisphaeraceae bacterium
CTGCAGACCGCCGGTCTCGCAGTGACGCCGCGCGGCGAGGTCTTCATCTGCTCTCGCGAAGGCGAGGTGTGGAAGCGCAAGCTCGACGGCAGCTGGCAGCTCTTCGCTGAAGGCATGCACGAACCCTGCGGTCTCTTGTGGAAAGAGGACAAGGGCGAACTCTGGATCACTCAGAAGCCCGAGCTCACCGCCCTGAAGGATGAAGACGGCGACGGCCGTGCCGACAGCTTCCGCACCCTCACCGCCGGCTGGGGCTTCTCCGGTAACTACCACGAATTCCACTTTGGCCCCGAGCTCGGTCCCGATGGCTCGATCTATGGCACGCTCAACTTGGCTCACCAACCCGGCAGAACTACCACCATGAAAGCCATCTGCATGAGCGCCATTCCCGGCATGCAGCGCGGCACCGCCTACCGCCTCAGCCCCGACGGGAAATACGAAACCTTCGCCTGGGGCCTGCGCTCCCCCGCCGGCACCGGCATGACTCCCGATGGAAACCTGATCTTCCTCGACAACCAGGGCGACTGGATGCCCACTTCCTACCTCGCCGTCGCAGCCAAAGGAAGCTTCCACGGCCACCCCGCCGGCATGGATATCCACCCCGACTACAAGGGCAAGGATCTCGACCAGGTGCCGGACAAAGAATGGGCCGACAAACGCGTGCCTCCCGCGATTTTCATCCCCCACCAGGAGCTCGGTAATTCCCCCGGCAACGCCGTCTTCGACAGCACTGCCGGCAAGTTCGGTCCCTTCGCCGGCCAGATCTTCGTCGGCGACCAGACCCAGTCGAACGTCTTCCGTTGCCAATTGCAACAGGTGAAAGGCGTCTGGCAAGGTTGTGCCATCGACTTCATCCGTCCCCTCCGTTGCGGCGTCATTCGCCTCGCCTTCGCTCCCGATGGCTCAATGTGGACCTGCGCCACCTCGCGCGGCTGGGACTCGATCGGCGATCTGCCCTTCGCCGTCCAGCATATCAAGTGGGATGGCCAGACCACCCCCTTCTGTCTCAAGGCGATCACCCACGAAAAAGGCGGCTTCCGCCTCAGCTTCACCGCGCCTTTGCAAGAAGCGCCGAAGCCCGATGATCTCAAGATCAGCCACTGGACCTACAACTTCTGGCCTAACTATGGTTCGCCGAAGGTTGGCACCACCAAAGTCGTGCCGAGCAGCGTCACCCTCGCCGCCGACAAGATGAGCGTCTTCGTGGCCATGCCCGAACTGGTGAAGCGCCGTTGCTACAGCCTCGTCTTCGCCGGCTTGAAAGATGCCAAAGGCCGCCCGGTCTCCTCCGATCACGGCTGGTACACTTTGAACGAAACCATTGACTAAGTCGAAGAAAATTCTTGACTGAAACTGGCCCCGGACTCAGCGTCCGGGGCTTTTTTGCGTCTGACGCAGAAGGCGGATTTCTTCAAAAATTCATCGGCCACGGGCTTCATGTCGAATGAAGCGAGGCGATTGTGGATAAATCAGATTTCAAGGTGGACTTTCGTGCAGACTTTTTACAACATCGACGGCGGCTATCCGCAGCTGAGCCAGGATCCGCTGGCGCCAATCCTGGTCTGCATCGCTCCCGATGAAGCCGAGCGGCATGACTTGGCCAACGCCTGGGATCTCGATCCCTTCGACATCGACTCGGCCCTCGACCCGGATGAGGTATCGCGTTTCGAATGGTCAAAAGGTCGCGTCAGCCTGATCTGGAAACGGCCCAAAAGCGCCTCGATGGATCGCGGCCTTCGCCTCGACGTCAGCTCCTGCGGGCTCTTCTACGCCCACGGCAAACTGCTCATCCTGCTCGCCGAGGCCCCCTGTCCCCTGGCGGCCAAGCAGTTTCAACACTGCGCCAGCGTCAAGGAAGTCATCCTCGCCATGCTGCTGCACATCGTCCAGCACTACGTCGGCCACTTGAAGGTGATCAAGCAGATCAGCAACGCCCTCGAAGAGAAGATCACCAGCACCACCGAGAACCGCTACCTGGTACAGATGTTCCACCTCAGCGAGAACATGATCTACTACGTCGACGCGATCGAGTCGAACGGCGCCACTTTGTTCAAGCTGCGCGCCGCGGCGGGCCGGATGAACCTCAGCGAGGACGAGATCAGCAGCTTGGACGACTTGATCCTGGAGAACCAGCAGTGCGCCCGTCAGGCTCACATTTACTCCGCCGTCCTTTCCGGCCTGATGGATGCCCGCGGCAGCATCATCAACAACAACATGACGGTGCTGCTGAAAAAGCTGACCATCATCAACCTGGTTTTCCTGCCCTTGAACCTGATCGCCGGCATCGGCGGCATGTCGGAATTCTCAAGCTGGACCCATGGCCTCGACTGGCGCCTTTCCTACGGCCTTTTCTGCCTCGGCATGCTCGCCCTCGGCTGGCTCACCTGGTGGTTCATGACCCGCACCTTCGACCGCCCGGAGAAGTGAAGGACGTGGCTCGAGCTTCCAGCTCGAGAAAGAGCTCAACTCGACCAGGATGGTCGAGCCACGGAACTTCACTTCGACTTCTTCAGCAGCACGCGCCACAGACCAGGGTTGCCGAGGCGCTTGTCGAGCTCGCTCAAGGCGGGCTGACTCGCCGCCGGGACGATGGCGGGATTGAGCTGGATTGATTGAGTAACGAAGTGAAACATGCCATGATAAGTCGTGTGGTGCTTGACGCTGACCTTGCCGAGGGCACCCGGTCCTTCCCAGTTTAAATTCGGCCAATCGGAAAGATTCCCTCGCGTATTATTGAGGCTCCATTCGATGGTTTTCCGGGTGAAGCCGGGATTGAGGAAGGGGGTTTTCCGTGCCTCTCCGCCAGCAACGGAGAAAAAGCTCTTTTCGGCCTGGGGGAGATCGAAGTAGAGATAGTCGCCGCTCATCACGCCGAAACGAGGCAGCTTGGCTTCGAAGCTGACTTCGCCGGGGTAGTTGAAATCAAGTTTCATTTCACCATCAGCAACGGCGTCCGGCGCGAGGGCAGCGAGCTGTTCCTGGTGGAAGCGGCGGCGTTCCTCCGGGCTCATGTCCTCGAAGGTCTGGCGGAAGCCGGCGAACGCGGCGCCGGGAAATTGCTGGGTCATGCGGATCAAGGCGCTGCCATCGTCATTGACTGCGATTTCGAACTGGATTTTTTCCTCGTTCTTCAGCACCGCGATCGATTGCGGCTGAGAGTCGAGACCCAGCGCCATACAGCCTTCGAGGCTGGTGGTGCCGAGCTCGGAGTACTGATTCAGGTCACTGAGAATCGTGCCGTCTTTGAGCTGCAGGACGAGCAAGTCGTAGGTGTTTGTGCGCAGCGGTTTGTCGGCCTCAAGCTGGGCAGCGGGATTGGAAGCGACGAGGAGGAACTTCGACTCGATGCCGTGGACAGCCAAAAGCGAGTGAAGCAGGATCATCCGGTCAGCTTGGTTGCCATAGCCGTCCTTGAGGGTGACTTCGGGCTTACTCAGGGCCGAGAGCGGCAGCTCGGTCAGGCCGGGGCCGGCACCGCGAATTTGCAGGGCAACGAAGTTGCGCAAGGCGATGATTTTCTCGTGTTCGCTTGGCGCAGTGATGTTGATCGCCAGCTTCGGCTTGAGGATTTCGGCCGCCTTGTTTTTGACGCTGTCATCACCTTGGCCGAGGGCGGCGAGTGCGTCGCTCACCTGCTTGGCCAGCGAGGCGATGTCGAGGGTCGAGACCTCCAGGGTTTCGGCGAAGGAAGAAGCTGGGGCGATGCCTTTTTCGGACTTGAGGGCCGACCAAGAGCCAGCGGCGGTGATCGACTGCTGGCCGTTTTGGACTCTGCTTTGTTTTTGGTCAATGCTGTTGAGCTGATGGATTTCCAGTTTCTCTGGAGCGCTGATTTCATAGCTCGCCTTGCGGCAGGGATCAAAGCCGGCGAGGGCGAAGGCATCGTTGAAGCCGAGACGGTTCTTGCAGGTGAATTCGATTTCGGTTTCGACGATAGAGCCGATCTCGAGCTTGGGCAGGGAGATGATGAGGGACTTGCCGGCGGGGTAGCGGGGGGCGCTGGAGTTCCAGTCCTGGTCCATCAGGTTGATCTCTTTCGGCCCGGCCTCGGTCACGCTGCCGTCAGCGGCGATCACGGCGGCGCGTTTCACCTTGACGTCCTCCCAGGCGGAGTTGAATTCGAGGCTGATTTCGCCGTTGGCCTTCTTGCCGGCGTAGGTCAGGATCTTGCGGCGCATTTTGACCGTTTTGACCCAGGAATGGCCGTCGGCGCCGAGGACGATCTTTTCGCTTTGCTCGAGGATGTCGCTGCCGGTTTCGACTTCAGCCGCGGCGAGGATGGGCTGGCGGCGCGAGCTATCGGTGATGTCGCCAAGGGCCTTGCGGACGGCGGTGTAGGCCTCGACCGGGATTTCGGTGGTTTTCATCATCAGCTCGGAGGAGCCGGAGAGGACGCCGTCCGTGAGCGCGACTTGGCGCTTGAAGCTGAGCTCCGGCAGATCGAGCGAGCTGGGGGCGGGCAGGCTGAGGGCGGCGGCGCTTTTGGCCGGCATTTTCAGGCTGAAGCTTTCGCGCAGTCCGCAAGGGTAGCCGGTGTGCACCGGGAAGCGGCGTTTGTCGAGGCCGAACTTGCCTTCGCTGAGCTGGGCGGCGATGGAGAAGGCGCTGCCGACCCATGGAAGCTGGACGAAGTTCTGCGCGCCGGCGGCGACCAGGGCGCCGGGGGCTTTGTAGGCGATCTTCAGGCGCACCGGCTGGCTGGCGTCCTGCATGTTGGCAGGGGTGAGTTCGAGACTGCTCAGGCTAGCACCGGGAAGCAGGGTTTTGAGTCGGCGTTCGACACCGGCGCGGATCTGGTCGGGACGAGCCTCGGCGAAGGCGCCGCGGATCATCTTGTCGTTGAGACCGGTGAAGTCCCAAGTGGTCACTGCTTCGAGACTGCCGTCGGCTGCGATCGCGCCTTGGGTGTCGACCTTGGCCATCGACTCGGATGCGTCGACAGTGGGGCTGACGAGCAGGGTTTCGCCTTCCGGGCGGGCGACCAGGTAGGAGGAGTCCTGGAGGTAGTTGGGCAGCATGTCGCGGGTCGATTCGTCGGTCGAATCCATCAGCTGGTATTTGCCGTTCAACTCGACCGCGGTGATGGCGTGGTTAAACATCGGCATCGCCACATCCTTGGGCAATTTCGGGCCGGACATGATGAGGACGGGGAAGGCCTGGAAGCCGGCTTCGCGGAGCATGGTGACCAGCAGGGCCGCTTTGTCGCGGCAGACGCCGTAGCGTTTTTCGAAAGTGAGCGAGACTTTGTGCGGCTCATAGCCAGGAGCGTTGGCTTCATCCATGACGCCCATGTAACGGATGTCTTGCGAGACGAAGAGGAAGATGCGCTTGAGCTTGTCCTGATCGTCGGTGGCACCGGCGATCAGTGCTTGGGCTTTTGCGGTGATCGCAGGGGTGGTGGCGAGGTTTGGGGCGCAGAGCTCCCAGTACCAGCGCGAGATCTCCTTCCAGTCGGCGGCGGTGGAGACGGCGACGCGCTGGATGCAGGAGAAGGGTTCCGGCATGCCCGGTTCGGGCAGCATTTGCGGGATGTTTTTAGCTTCCCAGATCAACCAGGTTGCGCCGTCGCGTTTTTCCTGGCGGTGGCTGATGCTGCCGGGGATTTCGTTGAGGATCTTGGTGGCTCTCAGCGGCATGTCGACCGGGCCGCTGAGCTCGTAGCGCTGCTTCAGGATGGGTGCGTCGTTTTCGAAGCCGCACATGTCGGAGAATATGCCTTGCATGCGCGGCTTTTTGCCGTCGGTGCAGGTCAAAATCCGGACGCTGTCGCCGATCTCGAGGCCGGGAATAGCGACAGTGAGGCGCTTGTCATTCGGGTCGTAGATATTCATGGCGCGGCTGGAGTTATCGACCTGTTCCTTGGTGACTTCGGCGGGATTGAGCGCGACCACCTTGCCGTCGGCCTTCCAGATTTCGACGCGGAGGACTTTGAAATCGGAGTAGAAGACATTGTTGCCGAAGCTGAAGGTGGAGCAATCGCGGCGGCCTTTTTCGGTGAGGATCTTGATGAACTTGTCATTCAGGTTGAGATCGGTGCCGTCTTTGCGGTATTGGATGCGGGTGACTTCATCGACATAGACGAGAGCGGCATCGGGATAAGTTTTGACATCGGCCTTGCTCGCGGCGGCCAAGGCGGCTTTGGCATCGATCAGCTCGGGCGCGGCGGCCTGGGGGGCGGCGGGGCGGGCTTCATCGGCGCGGAGGGCGGGGCTGGTTGCGGCGATGAGCAGGGCAAGGCGGATGGCGGCGTTGTACATGGGTTCTCCTGAAGATGGGGATGCGATATGACGCGGAGGCTGGAGATTTTACGGCCGGATCGGAGGACAAGCTCATGCAGCGGGCGATCGCGCCCTCAGCGGAAGCGGCGCAGATCCAGGACGAGTGGAACGGTTTCAGCGTCGTCGAGGACTTTAGCTGACTGTCTCTCGAAATCGAGATTGAAGTAGAAGTTCAGGACGCGCGGCTGATTGTAAGCATCGACCGTCATCAATCTGCAGCCAGTCCGGTTGTCGTAGGATGCAAAGAGCTGGCAAAGTGAGGCGACGAAAAGACTGCCGATGCCAGAGCCCCGTTCTGCAACAGCCAGACGAGCCAGTTTCACCGCCGGGATCTGACCGGATTTCATCGGGTCTTTTCCCAAGGATTGCCGGACTTCGCGAAGGACTTCATGCTTGCTTGCGCTCAGTTGAGCTGTGGCGATGCGATCATTCACCATCGATGCATAAGCCAAGATCCGATCTGAATCAAAAAAGAGCCAAGTTTGGGCAAACATGGCATCGCGATATAGCCACGCGTCCTCGCGAATGAAGTCATTGAGATCGGGATCACCGCAGTCAAAATTGCTCAAGGCAGGCTTGTCTTCTTCTTGAAGCAGTCGGATGCGCATGGATCAACGCGAGGGTTGAATCAAGGGCTGTTGGCGGATTTTTGCCAAGAGATTTTGTACGCGGGGGCTCAGAGGTTTTTTTTCGTCGCGCTTGAGCCGCTCCACCAAGGCGGTGTAATCGGCATGCGGGAGTGGTGGGGTCAGTTCGATCGGCTTGGCCACGGGGGTAAGTCCTTGATTCTTTTTGATGCTGCTGAATCTAGTCGCCTTTGCGGTGTCGGCAAATTTCCACGGCAGATTTCTTGTATTTGCGCCAGTGCCCGATTTTGAGTTGCTCAGGTCGGAAACTTGCTTTTCGGATCGAGCGGGTTTAGGCTGTAGTCAATCACCACACCCAACACGAGTTTCATCATGCTCAGCCGCTCTTTCGCTTTTATGCTTGTCGCCGGGCTCAGTTCCTGCCATTCAGCGGCTCCGGCGCCTGCACCCCTTGCCAGCAAAATACCCCGGACGGAGATGGAAAAGGAGACAGGTAAAGCGGCGGAAGATATCATGGCAATTGGCCTCGAAACGATCAAGGCAGCCAACGAGGGGCGGGAGATTTCGCCCGAGCGCAAGGCGGAGATCGAGAGAATTTCGAATCGCTCCATGGATGTCGTGTGCCGCCAGATGAAAGGAATGGTTGGCCCTGATTTTCGCCTGAAGAGCGGCATGACTTTTGATCAGATGGAGAAACAGAATCCGAACTTCGATCGATTAGAAGTCGTCAAAGAGATGCTGCCGGTGGAGGCTGCGCGCATCGAAGCTCGACGCGTGGAGATCGAAGCTCGACGCGTGGAGTTGGAAGGACCTGTCAATCTAGCCCAGCGCCAAGTTGAGCTAAGAAAGCGCTCGGACGAACTCCTGCAGAAGTCTCGTTCAGCCTTGAAATCGATTGAAGAAGTCGATTCACCGGAAGCAAAGGCTCGCCGCGAGCGTATTGAGCTTCAGAACGACACTTGGGAGCAGTATCACGCCCAGATTCCCGAGGCGAAGGCAGAAATAGCCGAGCTGGCGCAGAAGAAAATTGTGGTGGATAATCAGCGTCGGCTTTTGATCCAGATGGCCAAAGCGTACGGATTGGGCGATGCCTTATTGCCGCCGATGCGTTGCAACATCCTCGGCACCAAAGGCACTCGCGTGCTGCAATGGCAAGTGGCGGTGAAGGGCGATGCCGAGGTTCTGAGGCAATTGACCGAAGGAGTTTTACACCATCGGGCGCGGGCGAAGATACTCGACATCCTTGGTGCGCTGAGCTTGGATCAGCTCGATCAGGCGAACGCCAAAAAGCGTCTGGCGGGAGTCATCACCGACGCCTTGAACGAGCTCAAAACTGAAGCGTCTCCGGAGCTCAAGGGCAAGATCGAAGAAGTCTATTTCGTCGAGTTCTTGATCCAGTGAAAGAGTCGTCTTGAGTTCATTCATGGTTTGTAGTCCCGGCTTCAGCCGGTGGGTTGAGCTCAAGCGGCTAGAGAGGTCTGGTTATTGAGCTTGAGTTCATGCATGGTGGACTGGCCTCGCTTCGCGACGCCGCGACCGAGCGTTCATCTTCGGTTGCACCTAAACCAGGGTATGCGATGCGCCAACCCTTCGCTTTGAGACGCAACCCCTTCGGGTAAACTGCCAACTTAGAGCGCGGGTGATTTTTCTAGCGGCGCTTCGTCATTTCGGCAAGCGCCGGGAGTTCGCTTCCATACGTGTCTTCGTGTTCGCATCAGCTTCCCGGCTCAAGGCGTTTTTGAGTTCGGTGACCAAGGCCGGATCTTGCCGGAGGTCGCGTCGGCAGAGCTGTTGGAAGGCGAGTTCGCGGATCAGCGGCGCGGGGTCTTTCAAAGCGACAAGACCTTGGCTGCGGCCGGTGGCGCCGTCGAGTTGCAGCAGGAGACTCCAAGCGGCGCGGCGGGCATCGAGATCCTTCTCTTGGGCGAGCACTTGTTTGAGCTGGGTGATGAGCGCAGTGTCGTCTTCTTTCAGGCGCGGCAATTGCTGTAGGGCGTTGCGGCGGCTGCGCTCGGAAGGACTGCTGAGGGCGAGCTGCAGAAGAGCTGCCGCTGCCTGTTGCCGGTTCGCTGCTTGATGAACGAGGCCGCGCCAATGACTGATCTGGCGATTGTCCCATTGCTGCTGCAGCTGGTCGCGACGCTTCGGCTCGGGCTGAGCAGCAATCACGGCAGAGCAGGTCTTGGCGTCCGGGAAAGTCACATCGTCGCCGGCCAAGGCGTTTTCGAGCGCTTTGCCGCGGACGCCGACGTCGGCATCGTTCAGACCGAGGGCGAGAAGAGGACGGAAGGCGGGGCTTTTCTGGTAGGTCAAACCCTTGAGAATCGTGGTGCGCCCGATGAGGTCGAAGTCCGGCCATTTGGCCCTCAGCGCAGCGATCTGATTCTTCGGGTCGGCGTCGGCACCGAGGAGGCGTTCGAGGCCGTATTGGACCCAGCGCGGATCGTGGCTTTGTGCCATCAAGGCGCTTAATTCCCCCAGCGGGATGTCTTTGAGCTTTTGATAGAAGTTTTCCCAGAGGACATTCTTGATGCTCTGACGCTGCGATTCTTCCGGCATTGCGGCAGCGGCGGCGAAGCCTTGACGCAGGGTGGCGGCGAGATTTTGCGCCGCGAATTTGGCGAGCCAGGGACCGACCTGGCGCCGCAGTTCCTGGTCAGGCGAGGCAAGGGATTTCCAGGCGAGTTCCTGCAGGGCTTTGACGACTTCCGGCTTGGCGGCGAGCGCGGCTTCCTCTTGCCAGGATTTCTGCAGCAGACGGCAGGCTTCGCCGTCGCTGAGTTTGTCAGTTTCGGCGAGCAACACGGCATAGCCTTGCTGCTCGAGGAAGGCGTCAAACACGGCGTCGCGGCACTTGGGGTCGCTCCGGCGCAGTTGCAGCAGGACCGGATGGAACTCGGCGGCGAGCTTGCCCTCGCGTTGGCGCCGGATGAGATTTTGATTCCACGGATCGAGAAGACGGCTGCGGCTGGCGACATCGAGAGTTTCGATGGCTTGGCGCAAGCGCTGATCGTCGTCGGGACTGAGGGGGAATTGGGCGTGATTCATCAGGTAAATCATTTCGCCGAGGAGCTGGGCATCGGCGCCGGGCAGGAGGCCGAGGCAGAGGCTGTGCACCAGCTGTTTTTCATCTTTGCCAGCCTCGCGCATGTGCCAGTCGCGCTGCACCAGCCGCAGGCTGGCGAGGCGGTTTTTTGTCTCCTGTTTTTCCAAGCCTTGAAGCAGCTGCGGGGCGAGGCCGCGGCGCAAAGCCAAGGGCAGGGCCCAGAGGCGGATGCCGTCGCTCTGCTGGTCGGAGCTCGTCGCCAAGCTCAGCAACTGGACCTCCGGGAGGTCGTTTTCGTAGGGTTTAAGAGCGGTTTTGAGCTCTTCGGGAAGAGCGTAGCGGCATTCCTCCAAGAGCTTCAGCAAAGCCTGGCGGATGGCGGGCGAGGGCGGCGCGGCGGCGAGGGCTTTGACCGCAAGGGTCTGCAAGCTGCTCTGACTGGCGTCGCGATAGATCAGCGGCGCACTTTCCTTGTCGAGCTGGAGCAGGCCGAGAGCCTGGACCGGGCTGAGTTGCGGCGGCAGCACCTTCACCAATTTGCTGCGCTGCACCGTCTCGCTCGAGCCGGAGAAAAAGGTGACGTTGAGGGTCTGTGGCAGCTGCTCGAGCAGGCCGAAATCGCTGCACAGGCTTTTCTCCGTCAAGGCGCCGCCGAAGGCTTCGCTGCTGCCGCTCACGGCCGGCAGCTTCACATAGGTCAGGGTGCAGAGATTGTAGCGGTTCAAGGCGAGGGGATTGAGCAGCAAGGCCTGCCCCTTGGGGACGGCGGTCTTGATCGTGTCGACGGTTTTTCCGCTGCCGTTGACGAAGCTGAATTCGTAATTGCCGGTGTCGAGCTTCAGGGTCGAGAAGCCGCCGGCGGCGATGCTGAGTTTTTTCTCGCCGTCGACCATCAAGGTCAGCTCGTCGTCGCTGCCGTTGTCGATGGTGACATTGGGGATTTGCGCTGCAGCTGCCGCGACCTGGCCCGGTGCCTTGCCGCCATTGATCGCCTGGTTGGCGGCGAAGGCGATACCGAGGTATAGCCCGAGTGCGACCAGGCTGACCGCGCCGGTGGCGGCCCAGGCGGCGGGACGGCCGAGATTGCTACGGAAGATCGCCCAGTTGACCCCCGCCGCCGCACCGCCGCAAGCGCCGCCGATGAAGCCGCCACCAAAAACCAGAACCAGGGGGGCGCCACTCCAGATCTTTTCCGGCCAGGTGAGCTCGCGCGGGCCTGAATCTGAATCCGCCGCCAGAACAGAGGAGCGCGCCATGCCTTCCATCACCAGGCTGAGGGTGTCACCGCGAAGGGCGAGGCGGATGCGCACCGGCAGGCCCGAGTTGTCGCTGACGCTGAAGGCCTGCGGATCATCCGGATCGGGAGCCAAGATGCCATCATCGAGACAGAGGCTGTAGCGGCCGCTGTCGGGGTCGAAGCGACCGCTCAGTTGCCGCCCGGCAAAACGCGGCGAGGTGGAGATGGCGGTTTCAAGCACGGTGAGCCTCTGGGGTTTGAATGTTGCTGCACCGATTGTACCGAGAAAGAAGGGGGCTCGTCAAGGTGAAGAAGGCTCCAGACAGCAGAAAGCCGCGGTTTCCACCGCGGCTTTCTGAGTAGAGGCGACGAAGAGGAATTACTTCTTCTTGTGGTCTTTGGCTTTCTTTTCGAGAGCGGTGACGGCAGCGTCGAATTCTTCTTTCGACAGGGCGCCGTCAGAGTTCTTGTCGTATTTGGCGTAGGAGGTAGCGCCAGCGAGTTCTTCTTTCGAGACGGCACCGTCGGAGTTCTTGTCGAGAGCCTTCAGGCCTTCAACGCTGGCTTTTTCGGCCTTGGGCTTGTCGGCTTTTTTCGCTTCTTCGGCGGAAAGCTGGGCGACGCTGCCGGCGAGGATGAGGCTGAAGAGGACGTTCTTGATCATGTTGGATTCTCCGGGTTTGTGGGGGTGAAAAGCGCCCTTTAAGGTGTCGAGCGATCAGGAATCCGATCGGGATTACCGATGAAATTCCTTTAATCAAAGTTTCATGACACTAGGGATTTCGGTCAGATTTTCTTTTGCGGAGGACGCAGATCGGGCAAGCATCGGCATCGTATCCGAGGAAAAAATGAGGAGTTCCCCCCATGGCCTTGCTGGAAATCTCTGGACTGCGCAAATCCTACGGCTCCCAAGTCGTGCTCGACATCGCCGAATTCCACCTCGAAGCCGGATCGCAGACGGTGCTTGCCGGTCCTTCGGGATCGGGCAAAAGCACCCTGCTGTCGGTGATCGCCGGGCTGCTGCGTCCCGAAGCCGGCAGCGTCCGGCTCTGCGGCGACGAGCTCTACGCCTTGCCAGAGGCGGCGCGCGACCGCTTCCGCGCTCGTCATCTCGGCGTCCTTTTCCAGGATGCGGCGCTGCTTAACTCCTGCACCGCGCTGGAGAACGTCACCCTGGCCCAGAGCTTTGCCGGCAAGCCCGACAAGGCCCGGGCGGAAAGCCTCCTCGCCCATCTCGGCCTCGGCGATCGCCTCAGTCATTTTCCCACTCAGTTGTCGCCCGGCCAACGCCAGCGCGTCGCCCTCGCCCGCTCGCTGGTCAACCGACCCGCCCTGCTCCTCGCCGACGAGCCCACCGCGGCGCTCGATCCGGCATCGGCAAAACGCTCACTCGAGATGATCCGCTCCGCCTGCTCCGAAGACGGCTGCGCCCTGCTCATCATCTCGCACGACCCTCGCCTCACCGGCGGCGATCTGCCCGTGCTGCAACTCGGCGACTTCAACCGCGCCGGAAGACGGGAGGAAAACTGATGGTCGATCCAAGCGCACGCTCCGCACTTGCTGCGGCCATGAGGGGCTATCTGCGGGAGGAGCTGACCGCATTTCAGCTCGATGAAGCCTTAGATAAGCTCAGGAACTCGACCCGGGACGAAACTTGCCTGGAAGTCGCGGATTGGCTCTGGTATTCCTACGATGACATTGATGACCACCGCGTCATTGCCGACAAGAGCTCGTGGGACACCCTCCATCGCCTGCTGCTTCTGATCGAGTCCGGCGCGGAGTGGCAAAAAAGCCCCGTCATCTGGTCCTGGGGCAGACTCCAGGCCTTGGCACTGCTGTTTTTCGGCATCTTTCTCTCCATCGCCGTTCCGAGTGGCTGGGGACAGCATCTCTTGATCTTGGCCCTCCCCTTCGGTTTTGTGGTCGTGGCGATCAATTGGGCTGAACGCCGCAAGGAAAAGCAAACGGCGAGCGCAATCCTGGATGCCCTGACGCCTTTCTCTTCTTTGGCGGAGCTGCGCCAGGCTCGCCTCCGCGTACCCGGCTTTGTCAAAATGCCGCTGCCTCAGACTGTCCTAAGCCGATGCATCCGCCAACCTCTTGCCGGAGTCATCATGAGCCTCCCCAGTTATATTCTCTCGGCCATTTTTTCGCCTCTTATCCTTCTTTTGCAATCCCTTCCACGACGACGGCGAGACGCTATGATCGTCTTCCCCGAGATCTGAGCATGAAACTCCACCTTGAAGACACAAGTCCCCCCACTCTTGCTTGGATTCAATCTAGAATTCCCCGCGCCCGGCGCCATCTTGCCGGATTGCGTGACACGCAAATCTCGCCAGAGGACTTGCTTTTCGCCTTCAATCACCCCATAGTGTCATCGTGACACACTGATTCTACCCAACCCGAACCCTTGAGGAACCGCATGAGCAACGCCGCCCTGACTGAACTCGCCTCCCACATCCGCTGCCTTTCTGCCGAAGCCGTGCAGAAGGCCAACTCCGGCCACCCCGGCCTGCCGATGGGCTGCGCCGACATCGCCGCCGTGCTCTTCTCGGAGTTCCTCAACTTCGACCCCGCTCACTCGCACTGGATCGGCCGCGACCGCTTCGTCCTCTCCGCCGGCCACGGCTCGATGCTGCAATACTCGCTCCTCCACCTCTTCGGCTACGCCGTCAGCATGGAAGACCTGAAGAACTTCCGCCAGCTCGGCGCCCCCACCGCCGGTCACCCCGAATTCGGCCACATCGACGGCGTCGAAACCACCACCGGCCCCCTCGGCGCCGGCATCTCCAACGCCGTCGGCATGGCCCTCTCCGCCAAGATGCTCGGCGCCCGCTTCGGCCAAGCTCAAATCCCGTCCAAGATCTACACCCTCTGCGGTGACGGCTGCATGATGGAAGGCGTCGCCTCGGAAGCCTCCTCCACCGCCGGTCACCTGCAGCTCGACAACCTGGTCATCATCTACGATTCGAACCGCATCACCATCGAAGGCTCCACCGACATCGCCTTCACCGAAGACGTCGCCAAGCGCTACGAGGCCTACGGCTTCGCCGTCCTCAAGGCCGACGGCCACAGCATGGACTCGGTCCGCGTCGCCCTCACCGCGTCGCAAACCACCGGCAAGCCGACCCTGATCATCGCCACCACCACCATCGGCAAGGGCTCGCCCAACAAGTCCGGCACCCACAAGGTCCACGGCGCCCCCCTCGGTCCGGAAGAGACCGGCCTGACCCGCGCCGCCCTGCTCCCCGGCACCGCCGAATTCACCGTCACCGCCGCCACCGCCGCCTTCTGCAAAGAAGTCGCCGCCAAGGGCGCCGCCAAGCGCCTCGCCTGGGAAAAAGCCCACAGCGCCTGGGCCATCAGCAACCCCGAGCTCAAAGCCAAGTGGGACCTCTTCTTCGCCCAGACCCTGCCGCACCTCACCCTTCCCGAGTACAAAGTCGGTGAATCGATCGCCTCGCGCTCGTCCTCCGAGAAGACCCTCAACAGCATCGCCGACCAAGTCGAATTCCTCGTCGGCGGCTCCGCCGACCTCGACTGCTCCAACCTCACTCGCATGAAGGACAAGGGCGACGTCAACACCGGCGCCTTCGCCGGCCGCAATCTGCACTTCGGCGTCCGTGAACACTCGATGGGCGGCATCGTCAACGGCATGGCCCTCTTCGGTGGCCTGCGCCCCTATTGCGCCACCTTCCTGGTCTTCGCCGACTACATGCGCCCCACCATCCGCCTCGCCGCCCTGATGAAAATCCCGACCATCTACGTCTTCACTCACGACTCCTTCTTCGTCGGTGAAGACGGCCCGACCCACCAGCCGACCGAAACCAAGGCTGGCCTCGAGTGCATCCCCGGCCTCACCATCTATCGCCCCGCCGACGCCAACGAAGTCAACGCTTCGTGGATCGCGGCCCTGAAGAACACCAACGGCCCCACCGCTCTGCTGATGAGCCGCCAAAACCTCGTCACCCTGCAGGAAAGCGTCGGCCAGGACGTCACCAAAGGCGCCTACATCGCCAAGAAGGAATCGGGCGCCAAGGCCGACCTGATCATCATGGCCTCCGGCTCGGAAGTCAAACATGCCCTCGACACCGCCGCCGAGCTCGAGAAAGACGGCACCCAAGTGCGCGTCGTCTCGATGCCCTCCGCCGCTCGTTTCGAGAAGCAATCGGCCGAGTACAAGAAGTCGGTCCTGCCTTGCGATGTCCGCAAGCGCTTCGCCATCGACTACGGCTCGTCCTACTCCTGGCACCGCTATGCCGGCATCGACGGCCTCTACGCCTGCGTCGACGCCTTCGGCGAATGCGGCCCCGGCCCGAAAGTCGCCGAGCATCTCGGATTCACCACCGCCAAGCTCGCTGAAAAGGCCCGCGGCTACCTGAAGGCCTGAGAGCGCTGAAACAGTTAGAAAACCCCCCGCCCGGCGTGAGCTTGGCGGGGGGAAATTTTCGACCTGGGAGCGCCGGCTGCCAGCCGGTCCTGCGTTCTGAATGAAGCTCAAATTGTCGAATACAAAACCACAAGCGGCTGGCAGCCGGCGTTCCCAGGAGTCATGACGATGCAACGGCCCATGGATCCCGACGAAGGCTTCTCCGGCACCGGGCCCTTTGAGAATCTCGACAAATGGCATCGGCGTCGACTGCCTCATTATCAAGCAGGTGGCATTTACCAGATGATCACCTATCGACTCGCCGATGCCTTGCCGCAAAAACTTGTCGAGTGCTGGCGAGAGGAGCTGCTCCCTGGGAGCGCCGGCTGCCAGCCGGTTGTGCTCAATGCCGCTCAGCTCGAAATGCGCCGCCGCTGCGAGGTGGCAATGGATGCCGGGCATGGTTCATGTATTCTTAAGCGTCCTGAATGCGCCCGTATCATCCTCGACAACTGGCTCTATTTCGAAGGCCAACGCTACGAGATCATCGTCGCCGTAGTGATGCCCAACCATGTCCACATCCTCATTCGAGTTCTCGCACCATGGACCTTGGCAAAGATTATCCATTCATGGAAGTCCTACACGGCAAATTCTCTTCGCCGAGAACTTGAACAAACCGGCTGGCAGCCGGCGCTCCCAGGGGAACACCTGTGGCAGCGCGAATATTGGGATCGCTTCATTCGTGACGAAAAGCATTTCCATGCAGCCATCGCCTACATTCTCGACAACCCCATCACCGCTGGTCTTTGCCTTCACCGCAACGAGTGGCCATGGGTGATAGGAGTAAATCAAAGGACTGAATCATGAGTTAGCTGAAGACAAAAAACTTCATGATCACTCGCCGAGAACTTGAACAAACCGGCTGGCAGCCGGCGCTCCCAGGAACCAATGAAACTCCTGTGAAATCCGAGCTCACTTCCCTTCCTGCCGCTTCCGCCAGGCCATCGGGGTGCAGCCCATTTTGGCTTTGAAGCGACGGTGGAACCAGGAGGCGCTGCGCCATCCCTGGGCGGCGATGATCGACTCCAGGGAGGCTTGCGGTTGACGCAAGGCCTCGCAACTGGTGGCGAGGCGGATCTCGTCGACATAGTCGAGATAGGAAAGACCCATGGCGGTGCGGAAGAAGCGGCAGAAGGACGGCAAGGAGATCTCGAGGAAGGCCGCCGCCTCGGCGCTGGACAGCGGGCGCTCGAGGCGTTGATGGGTCCATTTCAGCAGCTTTTCGAGGCGTAGTGCGACATCGCGGCGGAGCTCCGGGTGTCCCTGTTCGAGGAGCATCTCCGCCGGAGCTGCGGCGAGCTGCAACAGGAGCTTGGCGAGGCCCTGCTCGGGAAAGGGATGGGGATCCGGCAAGGATCGGCACAGGAGCGCGGCTTTCGGCGCCTCGAAACGCAGGCCGCGGGGAGCCCGCTCGAGTAGGGATGACGCTGCTGCCTCAGGAAGCAGGCGGCTGATGCTTTCTGCCGGCAATTGCAGGACCACGGCGCTGTTCCGCGCGGCGCCTTCCGCATCGAGCGACTGCCAGGCATGGGCCAGTTGCGGACCCAGCAGAAATAAGTCGCCCGGCGCCCAGTTGAGAACCTTGTCGCCGATCATCAAAAGTCCCCGGCCTTCTTCGATAAAAACCAGCTCGAGCTCGGGATGATAGTGGCGGAAATAACCAAAACTCCGCTCCGCCCGCCGGAAGCAGCGGAAGGATTGCTCGGGAATCTTCAGGATCTGGCGTTGGGCTTTCATGGTCAGTTCCTGGGGTTTCGTCAAACGACTCTAGTCGATGAGTGACGGATTTTAACCCGTGATTTTAGATTTAGGGGCGAAAATGAGCATAAACCTAAAAACCGCAGCAGCCCAAGACCTTCCGCGACCCCTTCAGGGTCAGAATTCATAACTCATTCCAACCCAGGGTGTCGCCGATGCGGCTTAACCC
>JAYTMY010000119.1:0-26322 GCA_043748535.1 Lentisphaeraceae bacterium
AGGCGGTTGGGAAGTTTGTGCTTGCGGAACCACTCGATGTCGGTGACGTCGCCGAAGGTGCAGCACATGACGATGCCGGTGCCCTTGTCGGGATCGGCTTTTTCGTCGGCGAGGATAGTGACCGTGTGACCGAAAAGCGGCACGATGGCCTGCTGGCCGATGAGGTGTTTATACTTCTCGTTTTCGGGGTGGATGAACATCGCGACGCAGGCCGGCAGCAGCTCGGGGCGGGTGGTGGCGATGGGGATCAGGGTGCCGTCGGCGGCGCTGAAGTTGAGGTAGTTGAAGGTGGTGCCTTTGGGGACATCATCGACTTCGGCCTGGGCGAAGGAGGTCTGGCATTTGACGCACCAGAGAGTGGGCATGGAGCGGTAGTCGACCTTGTCCTTCTTGAGCAGGTCGAGGAAGCTGCGCTGCGAGATGCGCTGCGACGACTTGGAGATGGTCGAGTAGACGTTGTCCCAAGCGCAGGAGAAGCCGAGGCTCATCCACAGGTCGCGGAACTGGACGCGGTATTTGGCGGAGGTTTCTTCGCAGAGTTTGACGAAGTCTTCGCGGGGCATGTCGGCGCCCTTCTTGCCGGTTTCCTTCTCGGTGAGGATCTCGGTGGGCAGGCCGTTGTCGTCGAAGCCGAAGGGGTAGAGGACATTTTTGCCAGCTTGGCGCTGGTAGCGGGCGATGATCTCGGTCTGGGTGTAGGAGAAGACGTGGCCGATGTGGAGCTTGCCGGAGACAGTGGGCGGCGGCGTGTCGATGGTGAAGGGCTCGGCCTTGGAGGACGGATCGAACTTATAGATCTTATTATCGTCCCAGAATTTCTGCCATTTGGCTTCGGCGGCGGCGCGTTCGTAGTTGGCGGGGAGGTTCATCGTCGGGGGTCCTTGTGGATTGAAAAGCCGGGGAAGATAACGCGAAAAACGAAAAAGTTTACCAGCCTTCCTCGCGCGCCGCCATCATTCAGAATGCCAATTGAGGACAAGCATGACTGGTGGGGCAAGGCTGCGTCGTTTTGATCTCAGTTTTGTCGCCAAGGCTTCGTTCGCCTGGCTCACCGTGTGGCTCAGCGTCCGAGGCCGTAGGAGATCAGGTTGGCGAGGAGACGGAAGGCGGCACTGGTCTCAAGGCCGGGAACAGCGTCGTCGCTGGCGCCGGCCAGGCCGGAGCTAAGGTCGAGAGGGCAATAGACGACGGCGAAACGCTTGTTGACGCGGACGCCGAGGAGGAGTTCACGCGGCTTGCCATCGGCTCCTCCGGCCGCCTTGGTCAGCTGTGGTGGCTGAGAGAATGGTTCCGCGAAGAGAGGGCTATCCGCCGGGATGCTTTCCAGTTTTGCCTCGGGCACGATCTGGGGCAGGAGCTGGCGGAAGGAGCGATCGAATTCATCGCAGCCGCAGGCCGATTCGGCGATCAGGAAGCCGCCATCGCCGAGCCAGTTTTTAAGATTGCGGATCTCGACCGGGCTGAGGCTGAGGGCGGCATCGGAACTGAGGAAGAGAACGGCATGGCGACGCAGGGCTTCGGCATCGGCGAGATCGATGATGCTCGGCACTTTGACGGTGGGCACTGTCAAGGTCTTGCGCATGAAGCCGAGGAAGTTGGCGACGGAACTGGGGTCGGGATCTTTGCCGGCGAGGCGGATCATCGGCAGATCCATGCCGTCGTCAGCGGCGCCCGGGCTGCGACTGAAATCTTCCTTGGCGGCTTCCGCGGCGGTGGCGGCTGGTTTCAGCACCGCGACACGGGCGAGGCGCTCGACCAGGGGTTTTTGTTTCAAGGCAAAACGGGAGAGATTGGCGAGGCTGCAGGACTGCACTTGGCTGAGGTCGTTTTTCTCCAAGGCGAGGGAGATGTCTTCGGAGCTGATGAAGATGCGCAAGGGACGGCAGCGCGAGCTCAGCATTTGCAGGGGCAGGGAGATTCCCTGGAGGTCGTAATACATTCTGCGGAGTTCATGGGCGGCGCTGATTTCGCCGATCCGGAGTCCGGGGTGGAGCGTCCCGAGCTGTTCCAGGACCGAGGCTTTAAAAGTCGCATCATTGAGGCAGGGTGTGATCAGGAGGGTGCCGTCTTTATCGAGGTGGGATTTGAGGACGGCGAGCTCTTTTTCCGACAGCTTCAACTTGCCTCTACCGGCGAGGACGAGCAGGGGTGCCCGCGCCAGATTGCTGTCGCCGCTGACCAGTTCGGCACTGCACCAGTCGAGGGGACTGGTGAAGAGGCGAGACATCTCCTGGGTGAGGTGGCGGACATCGCGGCGCCGGAGGTTCCAGTTTTCGAGATCGCCCGTTGCCGCTTCGCCCCAGCGGATCTTGCAGGCGAAAACCGGGGTATTGCCCTTGCCGATAAACAGCAGACGGAAGGCGTCGCTGAGCATCACTTGGCCGCGCATGTCTTCATTGGCGGCGAAATAGGTGATGCCAGTGCGATACCAGTCGACTTTACCGAGGATACGCCGGTCGTGAAGAATGCCGACCCGTTCCATGGCGTAAGCGGTGTAGGAATCCATCATGGTGGAGCGATCCTTGAGGAGGGTTCCGATGTAGGTGAGGCCGCGGCTGATGGCCGGGTCGGATTGGTAGCGCCCGATCTGGCTTGGGCCGTTCCGGATTTCGAGCGAGAGATCGGATTCGACCCCGCAAATCGCCAAGCTGGCGAGACCGGCGGCGCTCATGCTGGGCGAGGGGCTGCCGCGGCCGATGTAGCTCCAGCCGCCTTCAGCTCCTTGCATCGCCCGGAAGTGGTTGGCGCTGCGAGCATAAGCGTCCTTGGGGATGGCCACACCGGCATCTTGACCGGCCTTTAAGCCAAGTAGCCCGAACTGGGTGACCGAGTGGTCGCCGGAACCGGTGCCCTGATAGTTCCAAGTGCCGTCTTTGGCCTGATGCGCGATCAGCCATTTGGTCGCGATTTCGATCTCTTTGCGGTAACGCTTCGGCTCGGCGGCATTAAAAGCGCAAGCGTAGAGGCCGATGGCATAGACATCGTCAGAAGGGAAGTTGTCGACCAGGTAATTGAGGCCGGCCGCGACTGCCGGATCTTCCTTGGTGGCGCCGTTGACCAAGAGAGCATAGAGATGCAAGGCGGTGGCACCTGAGGCATGCCCGGGGTAACTCCACGAGCCGTCTTTGTTCTGCTCCGCACGGATCCGGTCGCCGTAGAGCTTGGCCAGTTGCCGCACGGTTTCGGCATCAGGTTCCTGGGCCGACAAGTGCAGAGGCAGATGGATGCCGATCAGGCAGAGCAGGAGGACTAGCAGTCGCATGGAAAATCTCCTGGAGGCTGAGGTCTAAACGGCGCTCAGATCTTGATGCCGCGTATGTAGCCGGCTGAGAACTGCGCTTTGATAAAGCCTTGCACGATGTCGGAGTCCGAGGCGCAGAATTCCTCGGGGGTACCGAGGGCGATGATGTGGCCTTCCGACAACATGGCGATGCGGTCGCCGATGGAGAAGGCGGAGTGGAGGTCGTGGGTGACCACCACCGAAGTGACGCCGAGGCGCTGCTGCAGCTCTTTGATCAAGGCGTCGATATGGCGGCTCATCACTGGGTCGAGTCCGGAGGTGGGTTCGTCGTAGAGAATCACTTCGGGGCGGGTGACGATGGCGCGGGCGAGGCCGGCGCGTTTCTGCATGCCGCCGGAGATCTCCGACGGCTTGAGGTTAAAGGCGTGGTCGAGCTTGACCATGGTCAAGGCCTCCATGGTCCGCGCTTCCGCTTCGTCTTCATCGACACCGCGTTCGAGCAGCGGCAGAGCGACATTTTGGGCGACGGTGAGCCAGGCGAGCAAGGCGCCGGATTGGAAGAGGACGCCGAAATGGGAATTCATCTCCGAGCGCTGGGTCGGATTCATTGCGGTCAGATCCTGGCCATTGAGGAAGATCTGGCCGGAGTCAGGAGTCAGCAATCCGACCATGCTCCGCAGCGACACGCTTTTGCCAGTGCCGGACGGACCAACGATGACAAAGGTCTCGCCTTTGTTGATGGTGAAGGAAACGCGGTCGAGGACGACGCGCTCGCCAAAGGAGCGGGTGATATTGCGAAATTCGAGCATGGGGGTTCTCAGTAGAAGAGTGAGGTGACGAAGAAGCCGATGACCATGATGAAGAGGAAGGAGATGACGACGGCGCGGCGGGTGCTGCGGCCGACGCCGACAGCGCCGTCGGTGGTGGTCAATCCTTGATAGGCCGAAACGGTGATGATGATGACGGCGAAAACCACTGACTTGAGCAGGCCAATGTAGACATCGCGGAGCTCGAGGTCGAGAATGGCATTTTTGTAGAAGGCCTGCGGGCTAACCCCGAGCTGAGTCTTGGCGACAAGCATGCCGCCGAAAGCACCGATCAGATCGGAGAACATGGTCAAGGCCGGGCACATGAAGAGCAGTGCGTAGAGGCGGGGGGTGATGAGGTAGTCGACCGGGTTGATGTTCATCACCTTGAGGGCCGAGACTTCTTCCGAGATGTTCATGGTGCCGACTTCCGCGGCGTAGGCCGAGCCGATACTGGCGGCGAGAATGAGCGCCGTCATCACCGGGCCAAGCTCGCGGACGAGTGAGACGATGACGAGGGAGCCGACGCGGTCTTGCTGGTTGTATTCCTGCAGGATGACGCCGGACTGGCGGGCGAGGATCATGCCCATACACAGCGCGACGACGCTGGCGATGAAGATGCTTTTGATCGAGCATGCATACATCTGACGCATCAGCTCGGCGCGACGGTGGGGCAGGCGATGGCCGAAACGGAAAGCTTCGGCGGTGATCAAAAGGGCATCGCCGACGGCCATGGTGTAGCCTCGGATGAGGCGTCCCGCTTGTTCAAAGAGATTGCGGGTCGGAGGAAGGAAAACCGGTTCAAAATTGCGCACGATGTATCTCCTGGCGCTTGAGTTCGCGATGGTGTCTGAAAGAAGTGACGGAACGGAAGGTGAGGATTCCAAGCGAGGCGCCGAGCACAAGCCCGATCACAATACCACCTAAGGTGAAGGCGATGATAAAGGGGAGGCCCATGTCGAGCAACTCATGAAGAAAATGCAGAGGAGATTGCCGATGCATGAGTCGGGATTCGATATCACTCCATAAAGGCGATCCCGGGACGATGGCCGAGCCTATGGCGTATTGCAGAGGCCAGGTCACAGGATACATCGGTGCCACATGGATGATGGTGGCGAGGCAGGCGACGGTTTTATTACAACGGCAGCACCAAGCCAGAAAAATCGCCATGATGGGGTGGCCGACCGGCACGATGAACGCGGACAGCACGCCCAAGAAGACGGAAAGAGCGAGCTCGGAGGGAGATGCAGGATGGCGGCGAATGTAGATCAGCCGATAGCGGAGAAAACGGATGATCCGGTTTTCCCGCTTGCGAGGCGCGGCTGTTGAACTCACAGACAAAAGTAAGGGCTCCAATTTTTCCCCGCAAGCTACGCGGGGAAATCGGCCATGTCTATCTCCAAAGCGGCGATTTTCCTCATCCACCTTCCTCCACGGATTTACTTTGATGAGCGAGACTGGTGTTTAAATCACTTCGAGATAGAGTGAGCGACACACTTGGTTTCAAAATTGTCGGAGTTTTTGGTTTGGATCAAATTTACAGGCTTATTCATGCGCTGATGGAGCAGGATACGGCGGCCCTTTCCGACCCTCGTCTAGCCCTCATGTTGTACATCATAGTCGCCAGTTTCATGATTTTGGAAAACGGCTTCCTCCCAACTGCCTTTCTACCTGGTGACAGCCTCCTGGTTCTCACCGGCGTCCTGATTTATGAGGATGTCCTGGTCTGGTGGATCGTCATTCCGCTTTTGATCGCGAGTTCATTTTTGGGGACTTGGCTCGGTTATCTGCAAGGAAAATTCTTTGGCCATACCAAGATCTATCACCGCCTGATGTCTCACGTTGATGAGGAGCACCGCGACCGGGCCTTCCGGCTCTTGACAAAACATGGCATTCTGACTCTCATCTGTGCCCGTTACATTGCCTTTGTGCGCACCGTCTATCCCTGCTTGATCGGGGTGGCAGGCGTTCCACTGAGAAAATTTCTAAGCATCAATTTCATCAGTTCCATACTCTGGGTTCTGCCCTTGGTCGGTTTCGGCTTTGCCATCAGCCATAGCTCACTTGTCGAACGCTATAAACAGCAGTTTTTGGGCGTCGTGATTTATCTCCCCCTCGTGCTGCTGATCATCGGCGTCATCGCTCTGCTTGCCCGTCAACTCCGGAAATCGAAGAGCAAGGCGCCGAAGGATTGAGAATCAAAAGTCTCTAGGTAGCGTCTATGCCAACTTCGGCCATTCTCACACCTAAGGTTCAATCCCGAATTCTATCCATCTCAGCATCATAGATGAAGGTGGTGTTTTCCGCATCGGGGGCCTGACCGCGAAGTTCCTCCAGCTTCCGCCATAAACGCGGATCGATCAGTTTGACTGCCTCTTGCCAGACTTTTTGATCAGGGGTCGCCCAACACAGAGGATGAACCTCGAAGTCACCCCAGTATTCGTCATCTTCGCCGGGGTGGAAGGTGACACTGCAGGGAATCCACTCCCCGACCTCAAGCTTGTACCAGGGAAGCTGTACCGATTCCACCATTTGCAGTCCGTAGCGGATCTCGTCGGCATCAGCGCGCATATCGGTGAGGGCGACGATGGTCAGTGGCGACAGCTTGGTGATCACCGCCGGCGTCAGAGGAGCTTCGAAGGCCATCAGCATCTGCTCGGGCCGATATCGGAAGTTGTGAAGATTCGGTACAAAAAGACGAGCAAAAAAGGCCACTGGCAAGAAGAGGAAGGTGGCCAACAACCAGTTGCCTGTGGAATATTTCCAGACAATCACGGGGAGCAAAAACAGCAAGGCGGCCGAACTGATGAAAAACCACAAATACTCCCAACGCCAATAGCTGTTGTACTTGCGAACCCTTGCAGCATCGACGTCGAAATCCAGATCGGTTGTATCCGGCAGGCGCGGGATGGCGTCGGATTCCTCGCTGTCGTCACCTTGATCGGCAATGGCGACTTTGCTCATGTTTTGTTCCTGGGTTTGTTAAGTCTACTAGCTGGATGTGGCTCGAATTCAGCTCTCTCCTCGAATACGAGCCAGCCGCTCAGGACCGGAAGGCGCGGCGAGGAAGTCTGGAATCGTCCGGTCATTACGACAGGGACGTTTGAGGAATTCCACCGGCCATTCGGTGATCCGCGGCTCGCGGCGATGAAGGAAGTGTCCGTCCTCTGGCTCGTCGAGATATTCGTGCTGATACACCAGTGCGACCAAGTCGCCGCCTTTGGCCTCTTCCGCCTCTGCGGCTTCCGCAAAGCTGGCAAAGGCCTTGAAGCTGCTGCGTTTCCAGAGGCGGTATTCAAGAATCGCATCCCAGACATAACCGCCTCCGGATTTGCTCAAAGCGGCGTATTTGCCAACCGCCTCCGGGAGCAGAGCGTCGGGGAAGGAAGAGGGCATCTGTTGACGAGACAAGAATGCAGCGGTGATCTCTTCCATCCCATACTCCTTCTTCGGCGCCTGGATCTTGAAGACTGGGCGGCCATCAACGACCTTGCAGCGCTGCCCAACCTGCAGCTTCACCAAGTCGACGAAGGCCGGGAAATAAGCGACAAAGGTCGAGAGGCCGATAAAGACGGTCTTCTTCGCCGTGACTCCAAATGAATGATCGCAGACTCGGTTGATCGTCGGCGAGCGAAAATCCTTGAGATCAGGCTCGATGGAAATGGAGAGTCTGTCGTTTTTGTATTCAAAGTCGATGGGCGACGACTCGAAGAACCAACGCATAGGAGTATTACTCTCCAGCGAATACGGCTGGCTCAGATCGAGGCCGCAGTTGCCGAAGTCATCCCTCGGACCGACGGAGACCTGATAGAGTTTCTTGACCGGACCGTCAAAGGTGAGGATCTTGGCCCAGGAAGGATCGGCTTCCTGCAAATAGAGCACAATGTTCGGCTGATAGCGCTCTAAGTAGACATTGTAAAAGGTGCATTGTTTGGGTGATTTTTGATGGATGACGCTGCCGATGAAATCAGGGAAGCAGAGCCCAGTATGACTCATGAAGATGTAGCACTTGTCTCCATCGACGAGGTAGCAGTAGTTGGGCGCCCAAGGGAGATCGACTCGCCGGAATTTGAGCTGGTTGAGGACGCCCCAATCTTCAGCGTGCATTCCTCGTGCTTCTGGCTTGTCATTCAAGTGGCAGATCTTGGTGTAGCGGGCGACTTGTTCGGGGGACATGCGGGCTCCGGGAAATGAGGATTGGGGGTGGGCGACATAGCCCCCAGCCCGATGGGCTGGGCTATCAAAAGCGGTCCTTTGGACCGGAACGCGGAGGGCTAATCCCAGACGTAGCGTTCGTCGAATTCGAGCTCATGTTTGATCAGAAAGGCGCGGAATTCGTCTTGATAGCTTTGGCCGTGGTGATGTTCGTGTTGATGGTCGATGTAGGCTTCGACCTGGGCCCGATGCGAGGAGCTGACCGAGAAGATTCCGTAGCCGTGTTGCCAATGGAAATGCTGGTAGCGATCGCCTTGGGTCTTGAGAAATTTCGACGAAGCCACCTTGATCGCCTCCACCAGGTCGGCTGGAGCGCAGGTGCGAGGATGCGCGATAAAAAGATGGATGTGATCTTCCACCGATCCGGCCCGCAACAAAGTGCCGCGAAGGCCATCGACCACGCCGCCGATGACCGCGTGCAGCTGCGGCCGCACCGTATCCTCCAGGATCGGCTCGCGGAACTTGGTCGAGAAAATCACATGTACAAGGAGGCGCGACAAGGACTGCGGCATTGAGGTAACTCCCTGTTGTTCGGTCCGAAGGACCGCTTTTGATAGCCCAGCCCATCGGGCTGGGTGATGGGGGCGATTTATCACCCCTTCAGCGCCCCATCGACGATCTCCTGCGCCTCGGTCTGCAAGCGCGCCAAGTGCTCGGCGCCGACGAAGGATTCGGCGTAGATCTTGTAGACGTCTTCGGTGCCGGAGGGACGGGCGGCGAACCAGCCGCGGGCGGTGGCGACCTTGACGCCGCCGATCTCTTCGTTGTTGCCGGGAGCACGGCTCATTTTTGCGGTGACCGCATCGCCCGCGAGGGTCGTGGCGGTGATCTTCTCGGGCGACAGCTTTTTCAGCTTCGATTTGTCGGCGGCGGAACAGGCTGCGTCGCGACGGGCGTAGTAGGAGACGCCGTGGCGCAGCTCAAGCTCGGCGTAGTGCTGGCCGGGGTCCTTGCCGGTGACCGCGATGATCTCGGCGGCGAGCAAACAAAGGATCAGGCCGTCTTTGTCGGTGGTCCACACCGTGCCGTCCTTGCGCAGGAAGGAGCCGCCAGCGGATTCTTCGCCGCCGAAGCCGAGGGAGCCGCTGACCAAGCCGTCGACGAACCACTTGAAGCCGACCGGCACTTCGCAGACCTCGCGGCCGATGTCGGAGGCGACGCGGTCGATCATCGCCGAGCTGACCAAGGTCTTGCCGATGCGGGCGGATTTCGGCCACAAAGGACGGTGCGAGAAGAGATATTGGATCGCCACTGCCAAGTAGGCGTTGGGATTCATCAATCCGTGCGAAGGCGTGACGATGCCGTGGCGGTCGGCGTCGGGGTCGTTGGCGACGGCGATGTCGAACTTGTCCTTCATCGCGACCAGGCCAGCCATGGCGTAAGGCGAGGAGCAGTCCATCCGGATCTTGCCGTCGTGGTCGACGCACATGAAGGCGAAGGCAGGATCGACGACGGGATTGACCACTTCGAGTTTGAGTCCGTAAGCTTTGGCGATGGCGGGCCAGTAGTCGACGGCGGCGCCGCCGAGGGGGTCGACGCCGATCTTGACGCCGGCCTTGGCGATGGCGGCCATGTCGATCACTGAGCCGAGATCGGCGACGTAGTTGCCGAGGAAGTCGTGCTCTTTGACGCAGGCGGCTTTGACGGCTTCGGCGTAGGGCAGGCGCTTCACTTCCTTGAGCCCGGCGGCGATGATGACGTTGGCGCGGTTTTCGACCCATCCGGTGATGCCGGTGTCGGCCGGGCCGCCGTTGACCGGGTTGTATTTGAAGCCGCCGTCCTGGGGCGGGTTGTGCGAGGGGGTGATGACGATGCCGTCGGCGAGGCCGGTGCTTTTATTGCGGTTGGCGCAGAGGATGGCGTGCGAGATGGCGGGGGTCGGGGTGTAGCCTTTTTCCCAGCGGACTTCGACGCTGTTGGCGGCGAGGACTTCGAGGGCGGATTGGAAGGCGTCTTCGGAGAGTGCGTGCGAGTCCTTGCCGAGGAAGAGCGGGCCGTTGATGCCCTGGGCTTTGCGGTATTCGCAGATCGCCTGGGTGGTGGCGAGGATGTGGGCTTCGTTGAAGGAGCCCTTGAGCGAGCAGCCGCGGTGGCCGCTGGTGCCGAAGGCGACGGGTTCAAGCCCGGTCTTGATCTCCCAATAGGCGCGGCGCAGGGCAGGAATATCGGTGAGGATGGCGGCGGTGGCTTTTTTGCCGGCGAGGGGATTCAGGGCCATGAGGGGAACTCCGCTTGTGTTGGTGGTGCAAATCCAAGGACTTCTCTGATTTTAGTCTCTCGACCGGGGAAATAGCAAGGCTGCTGCCACGGAAAACAGAAAAACATCTTTGGCTGAGCTGATTCGGGGAGGCTTTTCCATCCAGGATGTAACTTCGCATCCTCGCAAATACATTTCTTCGTCCAACGTAACCCTGTGGAGACCTCAGCATGAAACTCGACCGACGCGAAGTGATCTTGGGCAGTGGACTGGTGCTCAGCGGCGCCTTGAACGGGGTCGCCGTGCCGAGCCCTTCGCCGCGTTTGGACAGCCTGCCTGCCGATAAGCTGGAACTGGCTCCTGGATCGCGCCGCTGGCTCGGCCCTCGCTGGTGGGCCAACCGACTGCATGACTGGCGCCGCCAAGGCGAATGGCTGGAATGCGCTCCCCGCAAATGCTTCGAGCCCTGGCGCAATGCGGTCGAATTATGCACTTTCTTGGTTCAGCCCACCGTCACCTTCCGCGCCGAATTCAAAGTCGACCTGTCCGGCCCGGGCAAGGAATTCCAGGAAGGCCGCTTCGCTGGCATCACCCTCGGGCACGGCCACGACCTCACCTGGCGTCAACGCCCGATGGTTTTCGAGCATCGTGCAGGGGTCGGCTCGGGCCATTTCTACGGCATCACCGGCGACGGCCGTTTTGCTTTTATCGATAACGAAGATCCGGAAGCTAAGCCAGTGCTCAGTCCGGAGGACATGGACCGGGTCGACATGCACTCGGGGCCGGTCAAGCTTTCCCTAGCGGTCGAAGATGCAGGTGAGAAATTCCGCATGCACATGATGGCCGAGGAGCTTAGCGGACAGAAACGCAGCTTCGAAGTCAGCTTCAATAACACCGATCTGCACAAGCTCATCGGCGGCTACACCCTCAGCTGCCATCACGGCGTCGCCAAAAAGGGCGGCAAAGCCCCCGGCGTCCACGGCATCGTCACCCGTTTCAGCGTACCGGTCTTCTCGGAGGTGAAAACCGAGTTCAGCCCGGAGCAGGCCTTTGGTCCCTTCGCCCTCAGCCAATACACCGTCCATCAAGGTCATCTCAAGCTCAGCGCGCAGATGCTGCCCTTGGCGCCGGAAGAGAACAAGCCGGTGCGCCTCGAATTCAAGAAGGATGATCAATGGCTGGAAGTGGCCCGCGCCGACATCGCTCGTCCGGATCTACTGGCCCTCTTGCGCGTCGACCTGAAGACCTGGGGCGGCGGCAAAAACGCGATCGATTTCCGGCTCGTCACCGAGCTGCCGGGCATCGGCGATGCCTATCGCCACGGACGCATCGCGGCGGAACCCACTGGCGAAGTCAGCATGGCTGTCCTCGGCTGCATCATTCACCGTCCTTGGGGGCCCGCCCGTGATTGGCAGGAAGACCTCTATTTCCCCCACACCGATGCGGTCCAGCGCATCGCCGAGCGCGAGCCGGATCTGATCTTCTTCTACGGCGACCAGATGTACGAAGCCACGCCGACCTATCCCGACTGGGCCGAGCCGGAAGAGGACTATCTCTACAAGTGGTACTTCCACGCCTACGCCTTCGGCGAGCTGCTGCGCAACCGCCCGAGCGTCTCGATCACTGATGACCATGACGCCTTCCAGCCTAACATCTGGGGCAACGGCGGCGGCGCCGCGCCCGGACGCGATCCCAACAAGGGCGGCTTCGTCGGCTCGGCCAGCTTCCTCAATGTCGTCCATTCCACCACCTGCGCCCACCTTCCCGACAGCGTCCTGCCCGTGCAGGAACGTGGCATCCGTCCCTACACCTGCGAGCTCAAATGGGGCGGCGTCTCCTTCGCCATCCTGATGGACCGCTTCTTCAAGAGCGGGCCCCTCACCCTCAAGCTGCCGGAATCCGATGGCGGCCGCCCAGACCACTATCTCGATCCGTCGAAATTCGATGCCAAGGCCTTGGATGTCAAAGGCCTGACCTTGCTTGGCGACGCGCAGGAGAAATTCCTCCTCGACTGGGCCGGTGACTGGCAAGGTGCCGAGCTGAAAGCGGTGCTGTCGCAATCGCCCTTCGGCATGTACTCCACCCACCACTCCCGCGATCTCGGCTACTACTGGCTCGACCTCGATGCCAACGGCTGGCCGCAGACGCCGCGCAAGCGCGCCGTCGACCTGCTGCGCCGCGCCCGCGCCGTGCACATCGCCGGTGACCAGCACCTGCCCACTCTGGTGCGCTACGGCGTCGACAAGCCCGGCGACGCCGGCTTCAGCTTCACCGCGCCCGCCACCGCCAACACCTACCCCCGCGCCTGGGCGCCAAAGCAAGCCAAGAAGAAATTCAGCTTCGATCCGAACGACAAGTCGATGCTCGGGCCGCAGCTCGATCCCTTCGGCAACCCGATGGACATGATCGCCTGCGCCAACCCGCACGACTGGGGCGGCATCCGCAAGAACCGCGACGAATGGTCGCCCGGCTTCGGCTTCATCGTCTTCAAACCGCAAGAGCAGAGCACCCGCATCGAATGCTGGCCGCTCAGCAACGCCGCCTGCCTCGGCGGTCAATACCCCGGCTGGCCGATGACTCTGCGTCCCCAGGACCAGGACGGCCGTAAGCCCCTCGGTTTCGTCGAAGTCGAAGCCCCCGGCGTGCCCCGCCCGGTGGTCCGGGTCAAATCCAGCACCGGCGAACTCCTCTGGGCGCAACGCTTCAGCGAATCCAAGGTGCGCGTGCCGCTCTACAGCAAGGACGAACACACGATTGAGATCGGCGACGGCTCCGGAACGTGGACGAGCAGCAAGGGCAAGATTTGAGATGAAAAGCAGGCGAGGACAGCGCTTGTTCGTCGCGAAGCGACAGAATGAGTGTAGCCGGGGGTTTCAACCCCCGGTGCGTGTCCGATTTGATTTTGCGTCGCGGCAGCGACGCGGTGACAGATGCGCTTGGGATATGCGCGTCTGCGATACCATCGGCCTCATGTCATCCTGTCGCTTCGCGACGGCGATTTCATTTCATGCCTATCCGGGGGTTAAAACCCCCGGCTACAATCATTCTGTCGCTTCGCGACGAGCGCAGAAACTCCTGTATTTCGCATGACTGAGCTCCCCGCCACATTCCTTGACGCGCTGGCGAAAATGCCATCGGGCGCGGCCTTTCTCGGCTTCTCCGGCGGTGCCGATAGCCTTTGCCTAGCTGAGCTCTTGTGGCGCTCCGGACGCGTTTTTACAGCGGTGCATTTTCATCACGGCGCCCGCGGCGATGCCGCCGAAGCCGATGCGGAATTCTGCCGCCTGTGGGCGCAGCAGCGAGGAGTCCCCTTTATCCGCCGCGATTTGCGGGTACCGCAAAAGCTCCTTCCCGGCGAAGCCTTCGAAGAGGCGGCGCGCCGCCTCCGCCTCTTGGCTTGGCAGGAGATCGCCGAGGGCGCCTTGGTCTTTCTTGCCCATCACGCCGACGACCAGATCGAAACCCTCCTGATTCGACTCTGCCGCGGCTCCTCCAGCAGCGGCCTCCGCGGCATGCGCCCGACGCAAAAAATCGGCGACGTCACCTTCTGCCGACCCTTGCTCGAAATGACGCGGCGCGTCATCGAAAGCTTCTTGAATGAGCATCAGCTCGAATGGCGCCACGACGCCAGCAATGACGAGGCCTTTTGTCGACGCAACCTCCTTCGCCTCGACATCCTGCCGAAGCTGGATGCCGCTGCAGCATTGCGGAAGACGCAAATCCGGCTTGCCGAAGACGCCGATTTCATCGAGTCCGAAGCCCGTCGCTATCTGGCTGAAGCTCCCCTCGGCAATCATCGTTTTGCGACCGCCGCGCCCGCTCTGCGTTCGCGCTTGCTGCGCTTCTGGCTCGCCGATCAAGGCTATTTCCGGACCTTGACGGAAAGTCAGATCGAACGCCTCCTGCTCGAATCTGGACGCGGGGCGAAACGCCAGCGCAAGATCGCTCTCGACGACGGCTTTCTCCTGCTCATCGGCGTACACGGCGACTGGCAATTACAGCAGCCCTTGCCCGCGCCGATGGAGTGGCCTTGGCAGAGTCAAAGCCGCTGCCGTTTTGGCGCCTGGGATTTAGAACTCAGCCGCGACGGCGAGGGACAAGCTTTGCACCTTGATCCGAACCTGCCCCTGCTTTTGCGATGTCCGCAAAGCGGCGACGCCTTGCTTCCCGCCGGACGCCAGACGCCACGTCGCGTCGCTCACCTTCTTGCCGACGCCTCGATTCCCTCTGCTCGCCGCGCCACCTGGCCCCTGCTCATGCAAGATGGCCAAGTGATCGCCGTCGCTGGATTGGCTGTGCGAGAGGCGGGGGAGTGGAGATTGAAGGTGAATCAAAACAATGGCAAAATCAAGGACATGACATGACTTGCCCATCATGCGGCTGTAAGCACAGATTGTCTTGGAAGGTGTATTTTTCCACCATCAGAAATCAATACTCATGCCCTGAGTGCAAGAGAAGGTTTCGCTTGCAGTATTCTTTTTCGTATTGTTTTCTTTCGTTCTTTGGGACGCTTGTCGGGGGTGTTCCTCTAGCTGCATTCTTGTTTTTAATCTTTAACCATCCTGGGTTTCTTCTTTTAGGATGGATTTTGGGAGCTCACCCGACAGGCTGGTTCTTTGATCGACTTCTTGATGACAAGTTCAGGAAATCTGAATTGATTCGAGGGCGTCCGTTTAAATACAGCATGCCGGAGAAGTGAACTACCTCGACCTCCTTCCGTGTCCTCCGTGTTTTCCGTGGTGGATTCGCCGAAACTTGCCGCCCCGCCTGGGAATTCCGCTTCTGCGGGTCTTATATTGGGGCAAAGGAATCCCGCCCATGTCTGGAAATTTTGCCCGCAACACTCTCGAAATCCGCCTCGACATCATCGAAGCCAATGTGCGCCGCTTGCTTCTCGCGGTGGCGCCGTTGAAGTTGATCGCGGTGCTGAAGGCGGACGCCTACGGCTTGGGCGCCGGTCCAATCGCACGAGCCTGCGAACGGGCGGGAGCCAACAGCATCGCCGTGGCCGATCTCGCCGAAGCGATGGCGATCCGTCCCTACACTTCGCTGCCGATCCTGATCAACGGCGACATCCTCGCCGAAGAAATTCCCGGCGCTGTCGCGGCTGGCTTCATCATTCCGGTCAGCTCGGACTCGAAGGCGAAATTGGTCAGCGAGGAAAGCGCTCGCCAAGGGTGCGTCGCGCACTGCCATTTTGAAGTCGACACCGGCATGGGCCGCCTTGGGGTCCGCCTCGACAAGGCTGAATCGATCCTCGAATGGGCCCGCTTGCCCGGGATCGAATGCGCCGGGCTCTATTCCCATTTCCCCCACGCTTACGGCGATGCCGACTTCTCCTCGGCCCAGGTTCGCACCCTGCTCGCCCTGCATGCTTCGCTGAGCTCCTTCGGACTGAAGGCGCCGATGCTGCATATCGCCAACTCCGACGGCATTCACAACATTCCCGAGGCGATCCGCCCGCCGATGACCCACGTCCGCAGCGGCATCAACTTGTACGGCTGCTTCGACGAAGAAGGCCGCCGCACCTTTGAGCTGGAAGAAGTGTTGGTGTTGAAATCGCGACTCCTCGCCGTCCGCGAACTTCCTTGGGGCGCCTCGCTCGGCTACGGCCGCACTTGCCGTCTCAAACAGCCGACCCGGGTCGGCACCGTGCCCATCGGTTATGCCGACGGCCTGCCCTTGGCCTTGTCCTCAGGTCACGGGCGTTTTCTCGTCGGTGGTCGCTCCTGCTCGATCCTCGGGCGCATCTCGATGGATTACACCACGATCAATCTCGACGGCGTGCCGGAAGCCCGGGAAGGCGACGAAGTGATCTGCCTCGGCAACGGCATTCCGATCGGCGAATGGGCCCGCGCGAAGAAGTCGATTTCCTACGAGATCCTCTGCGGCATCGGCGGCCGGGTGAAGCGGCAATATCTCGATCTGTGATTCACTGACAATTGTTTTGTGCCTCCTAGTAGGATTCTTGTTGATTTGCAGCCCCGAAGGGGCGACATGACCTCAGCCCGGGGTGGAGCCGAGGGACGAGGCGCAGCCCCGGGTTAAGGATAAAATGTGTTCGAGCCCCAACGGTGCGACCTGAAGACAGAGTGCGATGCACACTACGGAATGACTCTCAAGTGCGAAGATTTCACACCGCCCCTTCAGGGCTCGGTTCCAAAGACCTGAAACCTGGGGTTGCGCCTCGTCCCTCGGCTCCACCCCAGGCTAAGATCAGACTGCCCCTCTGGGGCAAAAGCGAGAACCCCTCCAAGCTTTTTTCATCTCCTCCGTGCTTTTCATCCATCCTCGCGCTAAACTGAGGCTAGACACGGAGGACTTCTCATGCGCGAACTGGTGGCCGAGCTGAAACGCGAGATGCGCGGCGAAGTGTGGAGCGATGAGCTCAGCAAACGGGTCTACTCGATCGATGCCTCGATCTACCAGATCCCGCCGGTCGCCATCGCCTGCCCCCGCGATGCCGAGGATGTCTACGTCGCTCTGCACATCGCGCAACGCTGCGGCGTGCCGGTGATCCCGCGCGGCGGCGGCACCGGCATCGCCGGCGGTTGCCTCGGCGCTGGACTGGTGCTCGATATGTCGCGCCATATGAAGAAAATCCGCGAGCTCAATGTCGAAGAAGGCTGGGCCCTCTGCGAGCCGGGAGTGGTCCAGGATCAGCTCAACCTCGCCGCATCGCCGCACGGACTGCGCCTCGGCCCCGATACCTCGACCGGCAACCGCGCCACCATCGGCGGCATGTGCGCCAATAACTCCGCCGGTTCCAACTCGCTGCGCTACGGCAAAATGGTCGACCATGTGCTCGAATGGCACGCCGCCTTTGCCGATGCCTCGCACCAGGTCGTCCGCAGCGTCGATGCCGACGGCTTCCGCCATCTCACCGAACAGGCGACGAGCTTCGCCGCAGCCTTGCGCGAGCTGGAGAAAATCATCCACCACGGCGGCCCCGCCATCCGCGCCGCCTTCCCGACCCTGCAGCGCCGGGTCAGCGGCTACAATCTCGATGAAATGGTCAAGGGTTTCCCTCTCGATCTGCCGCGTCTGCTGGTCGGTTCGGAGGGCTCGCTCGCCCTCGGCACCCTGTTCAAAGTGCGCTTGTCGCAAAAGCCGAAGCACACCGTGCTCACCGTCGTGCCCTTCGCCGACTTCCGCGCCGGCCTCGAGCTGGTGCCGGAACTGCTGCTCACCGCGCCTTTCGCCTTCGAGATGATCGACGGCACGGTGATCAATCTCGGCCGCGCCTCGCCGATGATGCGCGGCCAACTGGGCTGGCTCAAGGGCAATCCCAATCTCCTCCTCTGCCTCGAATACGATGGCGCCACGCCCGGCGAAGCCCTCGCTAAACAAGAGGCTCTTCACGCCGTTCTGAAGCGCCTGCCGGGCGTCGGCGAATGGGTCGACCTGAATGAATCGCGGCTCGCCGCCCAGGTTTGGAAGCTGCGCAAATCGGGCCTCGGCATCTTGATGTCGAAACGCGGCGAGGAACGGGCCCAGGCCTTCCTCGAAGATGTCGCGGTGCCACCTGAACGCCTACCGGAATTCCTCACCCGTTTCCGCTCCGTCATCGAAGATTCCGGCCGCGTCGCCGGCTTCTACGGCCACGCCGGCGTCGGCTGCATCCACGTCCGCCCGATGATCAATCTGCGCCAGCAAGAGGACCGCCGCTGGATGGTCAAAACCATGGAAGAAGTCACCGAAGTGGTGCGCGAATTCCGCGGCTCGGTGAGCGGCGAACACGGCGACGGATTGATCCGTTCCTGGCTCAACCCGCGACTCTTCGGACACGAAGTCGACGGCCTCTTCCGGCAACTGAAACACGCCTTCGATCCGGAGAATCGCCTCAACCCCGGCAAGATCGTCAACGGCCCGCCGCCGCTGGAGAATCTCCGGGTCGACGCCAATGTCGTCCGCGCTCCCTTTGAAACCGCTTTCGACTGGAGCCGCGAAGGTGGCATCCATCTCGCCCTTGACATGTGCAACGGCAACGGCGAATGCACCCGTTTCAACGGCGGCCTGATGTGCCCCTCCTTCCAGGCTTCCGGCGATGAATTCCACTCCACCCGGGCCCGCGCCCAGGCGCTCAACGCGGTGATCAACGGCGGCGCCGATCCGAAGGAATTGACCTCGCCGCGGATGATGGAGATCCTCGATCTTTGCGTCGAGTGCAAAGGCTGCAAGACCGAATGCCCCTCGCAGGTCGACATGGCCAAGCTCAAATCGGAAGTGCTGCACCGCCATCATCTAGAACACGGCGTTCCGGCCCGCGCCCGCTTCTTTGCGGACGCCGCAAAAAGCGCCGCCCTCGGGTCGAAATTCCCGCGCCTCGCCAACGCTCTGATCGGCAATTCCTTCTCCCGCCGCCTGCTCGACAAGTGCCTTGGGGTCAGCGCCAAACGCAGCTTGCCGCAATTGGCGCTGAAACGAGCGAGTCAGCTGCTGCCCAATTACGTCCCACAAGACTCGCTGGATCCGGTCACGGGCCAGCCGCGTCACCCGAAGCCGCTCGTCGCGCTCTTCCTCGACACCTTCACCGAGTACTACCATCCCGAGATTGCGCTGGCCGCAAACAAGGTCTTGCAAGGCATGGGTTTTGTCGTCGAAGTGCCGCCGCCGGTGTGTTGCGGTCGACCCAAGATCTCGAAAGGCCTGCTCGACGAGGCGAAGGAATCGGCTCGCGCCACCGCCGCGGTGCTCGCGGCCTGGGCCGAACGCGAAGTGCCCATCCTCGTCCTCGAACCTGGTTGCCTGTCGGCTTTGATCGACGACCATTTGGCGCTCTTGCCGGGGAATGCGGCGAGCGCAAAAATCGCTACGCGGGCGATCAGTTTCGACGCCTTTGTCGCCGAGCACTCGGACAAACTGCTGCCCTTGTTGCGTGACGACAGCGCCGAGGTTTTGGTGCATGGCCACTGCCACCAGAAGGCCTTGCTCGGCACGGCGCACATCGCCACCCTGCTCGGTAAATTACCCGGACTCCGCGCCAAAGAGATCGACTCCGGCTGCTGCGGCATGGCCGGCTCCTTCGGCTACGAATCCGAGCACCACGACTTCTCCCTCGCCATCGGCGAAACCCGCCTCTTCCCCGCCCTGCGCAAGTCACCGCAAGCGCAAGTCATCGCCACTGGCGCCTCCTGCCGCAGCCAGATCGCCGACGGAGTGCAGAGGAGCGCCGAGCACCTGGCGGTGTTCTTGGCGGCGAGGATGAAGGGGTGAACGAGGATCTACCACGGAAAGCACGGATGGACACGGAAAGGAAGGAGAGAGAAATGACTCAGATTCATTGCCCTAAATGTGCTGGCGCATTCACACTTGAAACGTTTTTGGATGCTTGCCCAGTCGCATGGATTCCGCAGTCATGGATCCTTTTTCAATGCCCTAAGTGCCAGAACGCGGCTCATTGCCAAGTTCGTGATGGACGGATTGAGCTCGGCGAACTTGATGGAGCTCCCGGTCCTTGCTTCTATGTTCATTCGACAGTCCAGATCCCATTGCTCAGAGTGATTGCGTCTCCTGGATGCATCACGATAATGACAGGTTCTTATTCGAAGAAGATTCGAAGCAAATAACTCGATCGGGACGATCGAACCACATTGAGCAATGAGCGATCTTGATCGGCACGATCGAGCCACATTGAGCAATGAGCCAACCTTTCAAATCCATGGTACCCGCCCCTGTCGCAAGGCCGCCGGCCCGACCAGTTGGGGAGTCTGGGTGAACTGGCGTAAACGCAGGGATGCGTCGATGCGGCTCATCAGGGCAGGGAAGTCGGGGGTGGAATTGTTCGCTCATTTTGAGCTCTCGGCCAGGTTCTGCACCCACTGGCTTAGCAGGCGCACGCCGTAGCCGGAGGCGAGTTTTTCCTTGAAGCAGGCGGAGCCTTTGTGGTCCCAGGCGACGCCGCAGATGTCGATGTGGGCCCAGCGGGTGCCTTCGGCGAAGACGCTGAGGAAGGCGCCGGCGGTGATGGTCCCGGCATAGCCGGGGCCGGTGTTGCACAGGTCGGCGTCTTTGCCTTTCATCAAGGCGACATGTTCGGGCCAGAGCGGCAGGCGCCAGAGGCGGTCGTTGCTGGCTTCGCCGGCGGCGATCAGGGCGGCGGCCATGTCGTCGTCGGTGGACATGATGGCGGCGCAATGGCGGCCGAGGGCAGTGACGACGGCGCCGGTGAGGGTGGCGATGTCGATCATGAAGTCGGGTTTATGGGTCTTCAGGGTCCAGGTCATGGCGTCGCAAAGAATGAGTCGGCCTTCTGCGTCGGTGTTGTAGATCTCGATGGTTTTGCCGCTCATCGAGGTGACGATGTCGCCCGGTTTCACAGCCTTGCCATTGATCAGGTTTTCGGTGGAAGGGACGACGCAGACGACGTTGATTTCGGGCTTGTTGGCAAGGATGTCGCGCATGGCGCCGAGGACGGCGGCGGCGCCGCACATGTCGAACTTCATGTTCTCCATGTTGGCGGCGGGTTTGATGCTGATGCCGCCGGCGTCGAAGGTCAGGCCTTTGCCGACGAGGGCGACGGTTTTTGTCGCTTTCGGGTGGCTGTATTTGAGGCAGATGAGCTTGGCTTCTTCATCTGATCCTTGGGCAACGGCGAGGAGCGAGCCCATGCCGAGTCCGGTCATTTCTTTTTCACCGAGGATGGTGACTTCGGCGCCGAATTCCTTGCCCATAACGGCGGCGCGATCGGCAAGGCTGCTGGGAGTGAGGGCATTGCCGGGGCTGTTGCCGAGGTCGCGGGCCCAGTTGACCGATTGAGCCAAGGCGAGGGCGTTTTGCGCCTTGCGCAAACCCGGTTCTTCCTGCGAGGGGCAGAGGCGGAGCTGGATCGACTCGACCTGGCTGGGCGGGTTTTCCGGATCGGGACTGCGGAATTCATCGTAGCGATACTGGCTGAGGAGGATGCCTTCGACAAAGGCACCCGGGCAGAAGTCGCCGTTGGCGAAGTCGAGCAGGAGAGCCTGGCGCTTGTTGCCGCTCAAGATGCTGGCGGCTTTGGCAGCGGCTTCACGGATTTTGCCGGGTCCACAGCCGGCCTTTTTGCCGAGGCCGAGAACGAGGACCGACTCATAGGACGACAAGGGCAGCGACAGGAAATAGTTATCCTTGCCGGAGATCAGCTTTTTGTCGGCCAGGCGCAGCAGGGCGGCGCTGTCTTCGGGGCTCAGCAAGCGGCTGCCGAAGGCTTCGGCGAGGCCGTCTTCATAGGTCGGGATGACGAGGCATTCAGCGCTCGGGGTGGTGTTGCCGGAGAAGGGGCAGAGGAGTTCAATTTTCATCAGTTTGGAATCCAATCAGGAGCATTGAGTGAGACGGGGGATCTTGGCGCCGGCTTCGGCGAAGAAGTGGTCGCGCATGGCGCGGGCTTCTTCGACGGAAGTGGTGCCGAGAGAGATGCGGACGCGTTGCTTGGTCATCGGCGTCGGGTGCACGGTGTAGTTGAGATTCCAAATGCCGTTGTTGTTCCAGAGGTGGTGGTTTTCGTTGCTCTTGTCGAGGGTGCGGATGGAGATCTTGCCGGGGCTGTTGAGGGTTTTCATGATTCACCTGCGGGTTGGAGGGCTTGGTTTTGACTGACGGCGGTGAGGAAGGCATCGCGGACGCCGCAAGAGCTGGGGAGCTGCTCGGCGCCGTATTTGTACATGGCTTCGGGGTGCCATTGCACGCCGAGGAGGAAGGGCTTGCCGGCTGGATCGTGCCGCTCAACGCCTTCGATCATGCCGTCGAAGCGGCAGTTGACGACGAGGCCCTCGGCGAGGCGGTCGATCGACTGGTGGTGCTGGCTGTTGACCAGTGCCTGGGCTTCGCCGCAGATGCCATGAAGGATTGAACCGGGGACGATCTCGACCGGATGGAAACGCTGATAGTTTGCGCCGCGGTGGAGGTGATTGGCGGTGTCGCCGTTGTCGAGATTGAGCGAACCACCGAGGGCGCAGTTGATCAGCTGCAGGCCGCGGCAGATGCCGAGGAGGGGAATTCCATATTTCTGGCTGAGATCGAAGACGAGGGATTCAAAGGCGTCGCGCTGCGTGTCGAATTCTTCCGGCTGAAGCGGGTAGCCGCGGACTTGACCGTGGCGTTCTGGCTCGATGTCGACACCACCGGAAATGACGATGCCGTCGCAGCTGAGGATGTCCTCGTGCGAGCTATGTTCGGGGTGCAAGGTGATGATGTCGACGGCTTCCTTGCCTCTGGCCATCCAGTTGATGTAATTGCTTTGGGTGGTGGGGTTGTCGCACCAGGTGATTCCGATTCGGATCATGGGGTCAATCCTTGTTTTGTTTCTGTGATTTCGATTTGTTTATGAGAAGCTTGGTGTTTCAGCCAGCTGAGGCTGAGTCCGAGAGGGGCGACGAGACCGAGGCAGGCGACCCAGAGCCATAGGCTTTCGGGGTGGGAGTGGCCGCCGGTGTAATGCTGCAGGAGGGCACCGGAGTGGCTGCAGACGAGGACGCGGCCAGCGTAAACCGGCAGCGAACCGAGGGAGAGGTATAGGGCTTCTTTGCCGCGCGGCGCGAGTTCGAGGCAGAGCTGCGGCAGACGCGGTGCCCAGAGGGTTTCGCCGAGGGTGAGGACGAGGATCATCACGATGAAGCCCCAGTAAGGTGCATGCTTGAGGCCGAGCGAGGCGGTGTCCGGCGCAAGCGCGAGCCATTTGACCAAGAGCCAGTCGCCGAGCCAAGTCTGATTCAAAGGCAGCCAGAACTCGGGCGGGACGAGGATGAAGGCGAAGGAGGAGGCGCAGGTGAAGGTGCCGACGATGAGCATGGTCCATGAGGAGATTTTGCGGGTCGCGCGACTCACGACAGGTACCAGAATGACCATCAGCAGGCAGTTCAAGACGCAGCTTAGTCCGCCGGTTTTGACGCCTTCGCCGAAGACCCGCAGGTTGTAGACCGGCATGGTCAGCTCGCAGTGCATAAAGAGGGCGGTGACGAAGGCCATCGACGCAAGGACACCGATGAGGACGCCGAATCCGGGGCCGAAGGAAGCTGGCTCATTCTCCCTGCGAGCATCGGTTTGTTCAGAGGGAATGCCGGGCAGGAGCAGCCATCCGAACAAGGCGACGGGGATGCTGAGGAGGAAGATCAGCTGATAGGTGGAGAATCCGTGGCCGAGAAGTTCCAGGCCGGCGGCTTCGTTGACGATCAAGCCGGCGCTGTCGCGAGAAGCGAAGAGGACGCGAGCCTGATCGAAGAGCCAGCCGCCGCTGGCGACGGCGAGGTTGTAGAGGACGCAGAAAAGGGCGAAGGCCGCCGGGGTTTTGGCGCTCGGGACAAAGGACTTGATGCCGAGCTGGCTGATGATGCCGACGATGCCAAAGCCGAGAGCTAGTGACGGGAATCCGGCAAGGAGGACCAAGACAGGGTGGGTGACTCGGCTCAAAAATGCGGCGGCAAAGGCCAGCGCCAGACAGGAGGCTAAGATGGCGCGGCGCAGGCCGACACGGGAGCAGAAGCTGCCGAGTTTGAGGCCGATGAGCAGGCAGAGGAGCGAATAGGCAGCGCTGGCCCAGCTCGCCTGGACGTCACTGAGGGCGCAGTCGCGGCAAAGCCAAAGCATCAGGCAAAGCTGCGTCGCTTTCATGGCGGTGATGCCGGCACAGCAGAAGAGCAAGATCAGCCAGAAGGGGCGCGGCGCGTCCTTCAGCTCTTGCCAGTAATATCGGGCAGCATGGCCCATGGCGAGGACGACGCCGACGCCGAGCAGGATGAGAACAAGGTCGGAGAGACTCATGAAATACCTCCATCCTCCAGCCGCGTGAGGCTGGAGGATTGCAGTGATTCTGAGGAAGGCAAGTTCATGACAAGTGGGCTCAGTGGGCTTTGGGGGATTCGGTCAGAAGGTCTTCGTAGAAGGCGCCGAAAGGTTTTTCGGGATGGCGGATCTGGATTTCCAAAACCCAGAGTTCTGGCTTGGGGGTGGCGCTGAAATCTCCCAGCTTGCCATCGCGATAAAGCGCGTGCGGGAATTCGCTGATGCGATGCCCTTTCAGGCCGAGATCCAGGATCCATCCGAGCGAGGCGGTGTAATCGACGGCAAAGGCGTAAAGCGCCTCACCCGAGATCCGCTCCTTGGCCCATTGGGCGTGGACGACATGCCAGATGCTTTCCGCGGCGGTGGCGCAGGCTTTCATTTGGGCGTCATTGCCGGTGCAGTAGGTTCTGCCGGCATCGCCTTCGTGATCATCCCAGACGGGGCCGATATCAACGAAGAAGATGTCGGTTTCTTGCAGCACGGTTTCTTTGCAGCTCGGCGCGGCGAAGGGCTTGATGGTGTTGGCGCCGAAGCGGACAAGGACTTTGTGCCAGTTCTTTTCGTTGCCCAGATCTTCGAGGATTTGCGTCGCTTTCTCGGTCGCTTCCCATTCGGTCATACCGGGGCGCAATTGAGACGCGATGGCGTCGACTGCCTGCCAGGATTTGATTTGCGATTTGCGCAAAGTGGCGGGGGAAAAGTGTTCGCCGGTTTTTTCCGGGAGATCTACGGTTTCGGTGTCCATGCGCGCCCTATTTCTTGATGGCTGGGGGTGTCGGGAGACCGCCCGCTGCGGGCTCGAAGTGCATCCAGTCGAGGGCGATGTCGGGCCAATTGTGGGCGCTGTGGCCGAGGCTTTCGGCGGAGATGCCGTAGCCGTGGCCACCGCTGCGGAAGATGTGCATCTCGGCCGGGACCTTGAACTCTTGCAGATGCTTCCAGATCAAGACGCTGCCATCGGGGAGGCAGGTGTCGTTGGAGGAGTGAATGAAACAGGCCGGCGGAGAAGCGGCGCTGAAGGAGAAATCTTTTTCGATCACGGATTCCTTTTTGCCGTTGACGAGATAAGCGGGATAGACCGCGATAACGAAGTCCGGACGAGGCGCTGCTTCGGGCATTTTCCCGTAAGCTCCGGCAAGAGCGAGATGACCACCTGCCGAAAAGCCCATCACGCCCACTTTGGCCTGCAGAAAACCCAAGGATTTCATTTCATCACGAGCCTGGCGCAGGGCCTCGGCCAAGTCCTGGCGTGGCGCGGCTTCGGCGTTGTTGGTCAGCTTCACCGGGACCCGATAGTTCAGCACGAAAATGGTGACGCCGTCGCGATTGAATCGCTCGCCGACATTGAGGCCATCTTTAACGATAGAGAGTTTGGCATAAGCGCCCCCCGGGCAGACGACGATGGCACGTCCATCGGGATGGGCCGGCTTATAAACCGTCAGGGTCGGGCAGGCGACATCGGTGATCCGCAAGGGATCGAGCGCGCGGCCACGGGGATCGGCACCAGCTTGGATAGCTGGGGTTTCACCTGGAGGAGGCCGTCCGTGCCAGAGGTCTTGCTGCTTCGTGCTGGCGCAAGAGGCCGCAAGCAGAAGGAGGGGCAGGATAGTGAAAGGGTTGATTTTCATGAGAAGCTCGTTTCCTTGTGGGGGGCTACTTCAGAGTTGACAAGTTTTCGCTCTTCCTTTCGCGCGGGACACTGTTTTCTCGCGGATTTCTGAAATAAATTTATTTTGTAGTCAATAGATATATTGAAGAGCCACTTGGGAATATTTCATTTGGGCGGCTGATCTATGACACTAATGGAGCATCGAAATTCAGTATCGTACTGGAATCTAGGCAGGAATGTGGTATCGCCACCGAGTTTGCGCTTAAACCAGAAGACAAGTTTTCGATTAACGCTCAAGTTTGTAGCTACGGCTTCGGCCGGCTTGTTCAGGCGGGCAACGCCAACAACGGATTTTCGACCTGTACAACTCAGACGCCAAACTGCCGGAGCTCATTTTAACCTAAAAACCGCAGCAGCCCAAGACCTTCCGCGACCCCTTCAGGGTCAGAATTCATAACTCATTCCAACCCAGGGTGTCGCCGATGCGGCTTAACCC
>JAYTMY010000120.1:0-8895 GCA_043748535.1 Lentisphaeraceae bacterium
GCGGAAGCGATCAGGGAGGCTAACTGGGTTTCGGATGGCGGGCGTGTCCAGACATGACCGGGGTGAACTGGTTCGGTGCCGGATTGATGTTATAACGTACTTTTGACAGTGTAATTCAACTTGTGCGAGAAGAGAGGAAAAGTGGGGAGAACCCTGCGAATGCAGCGATGAAGTTGAGCGCGAAGGCGCTGCAGCAAAGAAGTGACGGCGATTTCCGTCCGTCCGGAGGCACCGCTGATCTTTCGGATGCTGGTCCTCTGCTGGTATTTCTGTAGGAGAAGCTGGCGGTTGTCGGGGCTCATCAGCGACAGGCAGTGTTGCAGGGCGCCGAGGCGGCGATCAGGCGCGGGGCCTTCGCCGGCGTCGAGAATCAGGGCGTTTTGCAAGGCCTGCAATTGCTCCTCGCCGAAGAGGCTGTAGCGGCCGCTTTTATCGACGATTTTCAAGGCCTTGTTGCGGGTGATGCCAAAGGCCCAATGCAGCAAGGGACGGGAGGGATCGTAGGATTCGCGCTTCTGCAGCAAGGTCAGCAGGGTCTCTTGGAGGGCGTCTTCGGTGAGGTGATGATCGCGCAGGATGAGATTCGCCATCGCCCAGAGGCGATCGCGGTTAGCCATGAAAAAGTTGACGATCTCGGCTTCGGTCATGGGAAATCCTCGGGAATCCTGCGCTTCGTATTTCCGCGAAAAACATCGATCCATCGGCGCCGCTGGAGAATTTCTGAGAATTCCTCCGCTTTGACTATAAGCGCAAAAGCATCTCCAGGTTTGCGGAACGCGCAAAAAAACGCTATGATGACTTGGGGCCCAGGCTCCGCCGCCAGCAACCTCTATTCCTGGACTACGCACCGTGAAAGAAAAAATCATCCAGTTTTTCTCCCGATACTCCGCTTGGCGCTGGGCCTGGATGGTGTCGATCTTTTGCTTCTTCGGCAACCTCATGCTTGGCTTGCGCGACGACAAACTCGAAGACCGCAGCGCCTTGGTCTTTACGCCACCGGCGATTCCCGAGGGGAAAAATGCTTTTGAATCCCTGCGTAAAAATTCAGCTTTCCAAAATCTTAACCAAGACTACGAGATTTTCTCGAAGTCGCCCAATCAAACCAAGCAAGATTTCATCAATAATCATGCCGAAGCCTACCAGACGATTCATGAAATCATCGCCAGTGACCAGGTCGTCCTCGGTAATGAATATCACTTTGAACGGCCTAGAATTTTTGACCTCATACGCCTCGAAGCCAGACATCTGAGCCAACAAGAAAATTATGATCAAGCCCTCAAAATCATGATCGACTTGGATCATTACTTGACGAGAATGATCCGATGCGATCATACTAGACCAATAGGAAATTATACTTACGAGTGTACAAGCAACGCCAGACTCAAGGCTCAGATCATCTCTCGGGTCACAAATAAAAACATCCTTCGCGCTGTTATTGACTTCCCCAATCGAGAGGATGACTGGAGGAATCTAGCCAAAATGAATATCCTCTATAGAAGTGCTGATTTTGAGAAATCTCTTAAATCCTCACTAAAGGGCGATTATTACTGCAATTACTTTTCAGATACAGCTACACACCTAAGATTTTCGAATGGTCTTTTCCTTAAGAAAAACCGAGCCCTAAACGCGCAGAGAGAGTTGGCATTAAATTGCATCAGCCTTACAAAACATAAGTCTGGAGTTGAATTCGAAGATGATTTCAGGAGGCAATACTTGTCAATTGTAGATTCAACTGATAAAGCATTATTCAAGTCATTGCTCAGGCTTAATCTTAACGGGGAGATGGCGAGTTTTGATTGGGTGGTTAACACCATTCAAATGAACACACTTTTTCACGGAATGACTCTAGATGCTGAAATAAAAATCATTGCCGCCCTGAGACTATATGAATTAGAAGCCGGAAAAATTCCTGAAAATCTCGAAAGACTAAGCCCCGGATACATGACTGAAATCCCTTTGAATCCGATCAATTTAAAGCCCTTTATTTATTCTGCGAAGTGTCGCCAGATTCATGGTTTGGATGCACGCGCCTTCGGCACTTCACTTAGCTTGTTCCTCCGCCTCGAATGGGAGCCCCCCCCTTCTGCTTCCACCTCTCCCTCCTCTCCTAAGCCAAGCGCCAAAATCCCCCTATCTTCTCTTCCTCAAAAATCATCCCCATGAGTCGCGATGCATCCCTCCCTTGAAAAAGTCCCCGATTTCAGCGCCGCCCTCGGCATCCCGGTCTATGTCGTCGGCGGCGCCGTGCGCGACGCCCTGCTCGACCGGCCGGTGGCGGATATCGACATCGCCTCGGCCCTGCACCCGCCGGAATTTAAGCTCCGCTGCCGCCATCACGGTTGGCACACCATCGACACCGGCATCGATCACGGCACGGTGACGGTGCTGGTCGACGGCGTCGCCTACGAACACACCACCTTCCGCCTCGATGTCTCTTGTGATGGCCGCAATGCCACCATCCGTTTCTCCGACACCATCGAGGAAGATCTGTCGCGCCGCGACTTCACCATCAATGCCATGGCCTGGCGTCCGGGAGAATTCGTCGACCCCTTCGGCGGCCGCGACGACCTGATGGAGCGCCGGATCTTGCGCTGTGTCGGCGACCCCTCCTTGCGTTTTGCCGAGGACAAGTTGCGGATCGTCCGCGCAGCTCGTTTTGCCGCCCGCTTCAGCCTCTTGGTGTCGCCCGATCTGGCGCCGGCGGCGCGAACTCTCGCCCCCTCTTACGCCGCCCATGTATCGCCGGAGCGCAGCGCCGCCGAAACCCTGAAGGCTCGTATGCACGGCCCCGAATACATCCGCCTCTGCCGCGACTTCGGCGTCCTCGGCAATCTCGTCCCCGCCGCGGCTGATCTCGATGACGAAGACTTTGAGACTTGGATCGACCTCTTGTCCCGAGCCAGCGTCAACTCGGAAGAGGCGTGGGTCGCCGCTCTCGCCTGGGCTCGTCCGGGCCCCTCCCCTCAGATCGCCGCCGAAGCGCTTGCCGATCATCTGCGCCTGAGCACCAGGCTGAAGCGCGCCGCGTCCCAAGTGCTGCAACTGTCGCCGCAGTTGAACGCCGCCTCGGAGGCTCCGGCTTCCTTGCGACGCCTGATCGAAGCCGCCGGTCCCAATTGGCCTCTAGTGCGCGATTACGCCCTCGAGGTTCTGCCCTCGAGCGCCGCCTTGCGGCAACGCCTGTTCGAGTACGAGGCCGCCGCTCTCGCCGCCTTGGCCTCGCCGATCGTCAACGGTGCCACCCTCAGCCGCCTCGGCTTGAAGCCCTCGCCCCTGTTCAAAGAGCTCATTTCCTGGGCCGGCGACCGCCAGGCCGAAGGCATGCCCCGCGACGAATTACTGCAGCACTTGGAAATTGAAATTCAAAATCGGAGTGTGCACGATTAAGATATTTTCCTCTCCCGGCTTGCCTGCGACTGGGAATGAGTGATATAATCCAAGCATGTCTGAAGAATTACAAAACCATCCGATCCTCATCGTCGCCTCCGATCCGCAGGTGCGCGCCGAAATTCGCGCCGCCCTCGGCCCGGGTTGGAACATCCTCGTCCGCCAGTCGGTGGAGCGGGCCCTGCAACTGCTGGAGCAGACCGAGGTCGGCTTGGTCATCTGCGCCACCCAGCTTGAAGACGGCAGCTGCGTCGAGATGACTCAGGCACTCCGCCATGAATCCATGTTTATCGATCTGCCGCTGCACCTGGTGGTGGAAGAAAAGGTCGAAGCTCTCGCCGTCCAAGCGCTTGAGCTCGGTGCCGACGACGCTTCTTTCCGTCCCTTGAAAAGCGCCGTCTTTGCCGCCAAGGCCGCCCGGGTTCTGCGCACCAAGTTGCAGGCCCGCCAGAATCCCGTCACCCTGTCGGTCCGTCTCGACGCCAGCCAGGTTCCCGGGGTGATGCAATTCCTCGAAGCCGAGCGCAAGACCGGCCTGCTCAAGGCCAGCTCGGGCAAAAACCACGCCGAGCTCACCTTCAAACAGGGCCGCATCGTCAAAGCCGAAACCGAGTTCTGCGCCGGCAGCCAGGCAGTCACCGAAATCCTCGCCTGGCCCTATTGCCAGATGCGCTTCTTTGAAATCGCGGTCGAAGGCGACGGCGAAACCAACATGCAGGTCTCCTCCGCCTTGATGGACTGCGTCTTCGAAGTCGATGAATACCGCGCCGCCCAAGATCGCCTCGGCGACCCCGAACAGACCTTCGTTAATGGCACCCAGACCCTGCCTTCCGAGGCCAATAAAGCAGCCCGCCAGGTGATCAAATTCGCCCTCTCCGGCCAATCTCTGCAGGAGATCCTCGACTCGGTCCGCCTCAACCGCCGCCACCTCGTCCTCCTGATGGATCAGCTGGTGCAGAAAGACTTCCTCCGCCACGCCCCTCCCCCCTTGTCGCAATGGCGCAGCCAAGTCGCCTCTTCAATGCTTCAGCTCCGCGGCTGGGCCCGGCAATTCCTCGCCCCTCTGGAACGCCAGCTCACCACGGTGGATCTGAGCAAGCTGAAAACCTGGGAACAGCTACCGATCCGCAATGTCGATGCCGATCCGAGCGAGATTCCGACCCTCATCCTCGCCGGCGACAACCCCGCCGCGACGGAAAAAGTCTTCCGTGCTCTCGTGGTCGTGGCGGGCGCCTTCTCCGGCGGCAAAGCGGCGATCCAGAGCAAACGTGCCAACGAGGCCAGCACCATCCTGGAATTTCCCGGCGGCTGTATCTCCTTGGTTAAACTGCCGCCGAAACTGGACAGTCATTATCTTCGCCAAATCGGCGACAGTCATTCCGCCACCTTCGCCCAGATCCTCGTCGCCTCCTCCGCCGAACGCGACATCGCCGCCAGCAACCGAACCCGAATCAAGCTGCTCAGCGACGCCTTCGCCGCGCCGCTCTTTGTCGCGCTGCCGCCGGTTTCCGATGCCTCGATCCGCAATGGCTTCATTATCGATTGCCCAGCCTGCACCCACCGCCTCACCCTCGACATGGACGAAGCCGGCTCGATCGGCGGCTGCCCAATCTGCGAGTCGGAAATGGTCGTGCCGGAAGCCTTGGCGCATGCCGCGCAAGTCCTTCGCCTGCCCTACGATATCCCCTGTGTCGCCCTCGATGGTGTCGCCGACGCCTGTGAACTGCTCGCCCTCTGCGCCTGCGACGGCTTGTCCCACGCGAAAGCCTAAGAGTAACGGGGTAACGGGGTAACGGGGTAACGGGGTAACGGGGTAACGGGGTAACGGGGTAACGGGGTAACGCGCTGACCGCTCGTGGCTTCTTGAACCTGGATTACGAAATTGAAGACGGCTCTGCCACTTCCATTTTGAGTTTTAATTCTTTGATTTTTCTGTCTTTATATTGAATTTTGAATCTGCATTGCGAAGCGGAGCGCAATCTCAACTTCGGAATGCAGGTTGAATCTTACCCCTCTAGCGGCGACAGGAAATCCCCAGCCAGCGCTTCGACTTCGCGGTAAATCTGCGCCAGCGGCAATTCATGTTTTTTCGCCAAAGCCAGGCAATGATCAAATTCCGGCGCCGCCCGCAAGACGCGATGGCCTTCCATCGCCAACTTCACGGTCACGGCCTCGCCGCGGCACATGACTTGGCGGAATTCACGCCCAAGTTTTATCCGCCGCTCCTCGTGAATGCGCACGCCGAGACTGCTGCTTTCGCGCAAGATCAGTCGCGCCAGGCGATCAGCGTCGCCGGGCTGGCAAATGACTTCCAAACGCATGCCTTGACGACTCTTTTTCATCACACAGGGCAGGCAGAGTGCATCGAGGGCGCCGGCCTCGAGAAGTCGCGACAGCAGAGCACCGAGAATTTCGCCGCTCATGTCGTCGATGGCGCAGCTCAAGACACTGACCTGATCCGCCTCCCCTCCCCGCGGATTTTCGACTTGGTCAAAGACCAGGACCCGCACCGCATTGGGACGGTCCGGCAAGTCGAGATTACCAGCGCCGAAGCCTTCACCAGCGAGTAGGCCAGCGACCTGGAGATCGCCGAATTCATCGGCAAAAGCACGCAGCAAGGCAACGCCGGTGGGGGTGGCCAATTCTTTGTCGATCGGCCCGCTGATGCTCGGCAAACCCAACAAGAGCTTGGCCGTGGCAGGCGCCGGCACGGGCAGGATGCCGTGCTCAGTCTTCACCGTGCCGCCGCCGAGGGCGATGCGTCGCACCACCACCCGATCGGGCTTGAGCAAGCAAAGCGCCAGGCTGGCCGCCGCGATGTCGGCAATCGCATCGAGCGCCCCGACTTCATGGAAATGAACTTCGTCGACGCTGACGCCGTGCACCGCCGCTTCCGCTTCGGCGAGCAGCTGAAAGGCCTTCAGCGCCAAAGCTAGGGCCCGCGGCGGCAATTGCGCGCGACGCAAAACGGCACTGACCTCGGCCAACCCGCGCAAGGGATGAGCTTCAGGAGCGAGCAGCTGGCGCGGCGATTTCACCCGGCTGAAGGTCAATTTATCGACACTGCCTCCGCTAGCGTCTTCGACGTGGAACTTGACGGCGCCGATGCCGCGTTTCTGCACCTTTTCGGCGCGGCAACGGATCGGAATCGGCAAGGTGGCGAGAGCGGCCCAGAACTCCGGCAGGTCCGCCCCGGCAGCCAATAAAGCCGCAGTCAACATGTCCCCGGCAACGCCGGTGGCCGGATCAATCACAATCGTTCGCATCGTCGTCTCTCCAAAATTCTTCGTTCTGAGCTCAAGTTTGGAGCACCGGCTTTAGCCGGCTGGTTCCGCGTCTATCGTCATTGAGAGCAAGGACCGGCTGAAGCCGGGACGACAAACCATGAACTCTCGAGCTAGAGCTTATCAGTTTTTGCGTTTCCGGCTATTCCGGCAGACAAATTCGGGAGTGAGAATATCTTTCCCGAACCCCCAATTCGGAGCCGCACCTGCATGACTCAGCCTAGCCGCCGCACCCCCCCGACTTCGTCACAAGCCAACCTCTCCGCCACCGCATCTCGCGGCCGAGTCGACAATAACCCCAAGTCAGCCTCGAAGACCGGCGCCAAAAAACCGGCCGGCAAAGCCGGGCGCCCTCAGGCTAAAGATAACACCAAGCTCTACATCGGTATCGGCGTCGGCGGCGGCCTCCTGCTATTGTTCATCATCATCGCCTGTTGCTCTGGCGGCAGTGCTGGAAAGGCTGTCCAAAAAGCTGCTTCTGGCCCCGCTAAAGTCTACAACCCTCTTGAGTCCTACAATAAAATGTCGGTCACTCAGCGGATGAATGTCTACCGCGAAGGCCTCTCTATCGATGAGAAAGTCAGCGCCGAAATGGCCAAAATTCCGATGACTGGAGATCGCACTAAAGACATGAATCGGCACAGTGTCGAAACCGGCATTCAAGGCAAATTGGAAAGTGCCTTGATGCTCAAATACAAACTCAACCGTCAGTCTTACGACAAGATCAACTCCGATGGCGTCAACGGTAAGTGGGAATAACATGACTCGCAGAATCCGCATCGGCAATCTCTTCATTGGCGGCGACGAGCCGGTGATGGTTCAGTCCATGGCCGCCACCAAGACCACCGATCGCGAAGCCACCCTCCGCCAAGTCGAAATGCTGCACGCCGCCGGCGCCGGCATCGTCCGTGTCGCGGTCGACAACAAGGCCGATGTCGAGGCACTCGCCTGGATCAAGGAACGCACCCAGGCGCAGCTCAGCGTCGACCTGCAAGAGAACTATCTCATGGCCGAGCTGGTGGCTCCTTTTGTCGCAAAATTCCGCTACAATCCTGGCCACCTCCACCACCTCAAACCGTCGCAATCGACGGAAGAAAAGGTCAAGTGGCTGGTCGACATCGCCCGTCGCCACGGCAACGCCATCCGCATCGGCGTCAACTGCGGCTCGGTCGCCCCCGAAATCCTAGCGCTTTTCCCCGACAAGGAAGAAGCGATTGTCCAGAGCGCCGTGCAACATTGCCGCTACATGGACGAGCTCGGCTTTACCGACTTCTGCGTCTCGATCAAGGACTCCGATCCCGACACCGTGATCCGCGTCAACCAACGCTTCGCCGAGCTGCGTCCCGATGTCCCTTTGCATCTCGGTGTCACCGAAGCCGGCCTGCCTCCCGGCGGCGTGGTGAAGAGCCGCCAGGCCTTTGAGCCCCTACTCGCCCAAGGCATCGGCGCCACCCTGCGCGTCTCCCTCACCCTACCCTTCAACGACAAGCACGAAGAGATCCGCATCGGCCGCCAGATCGTCGACGACGTCAAGGCCGGCCGCTTCTGGAACCAGAAGTTCGCCACTGACGGCTACAACATCATCAGCTGCCCCTCCTGCTCGCGGGTCGAGAACGAGAAGTTCATCGTCCTGGCCCAATCGGTAAAAGCCCTCACCGAAGAGCTTGGACGCCGCAAGATGACCATCGCAGTGATGGGTTGCCGCGTCAACGGCCCCGGCGAGACCGACGATGCCGATCTCGGTTTGTGGTGCGGCCCTCGCAGCGTCAACATGAAAAAAGGCCCGCTCGAGCTTGGCGCCTGGAGCTACGACGAAATCCTCGGCCAGCTCCGCTTGGAAATCGAGAAGTTTCCCGAGAGCTGAAGAAAAGCCCAAAATTTTTCAAGATCCAAGTTGACAGCCAGAAGTTCCAAGTTAATCTATGCGCCACTTAAGGCGGTGCGATAGCTCAGTCGGTAGAGCGGCAGAATCATAATCTGCTGGTCGTGGGTTCAAGTCCCTCTCGCACCACCATCATTCTCAAGGGCTTGCGCCAAAACGCAAGCCCTTCTCTTTTGCCGCTATGGACGTGTCGGCAAGGCCTGACAATAAGCCCCCAAATACCGGCGTTGAGAGGGCGGACGAATCGTCCATCAATCCCCAAACCCAATGGAGTCCACCATGAAGTTCCTCCCCCTCGCCACCGCCTTCAGCCTCTGCCTTGCACTCGGGCTTCGCGCTGAC
>JAYTMY010000121.1:0-15445 GCA_043748535.1 Lentisphaeraceae bacterium
GTGCTCATGATGGATCCTCAAGATGGGGGTAGAATGGGGCGGCGTTGTAAATAGCGCCGGACGGGGAAAATGGATCATTCCGGTTTGACCTAGACAACCTCTTCATGGCCGGCGGTCCGCCGCAGATGGATCTTCTCGACTACAAACCCAATCTCAAGGCGATGTACGACCAGGATTTGCCCGCCTCGGTGCGCGGCACGGCGATGGCCACCGGCATGTCTTCCGGGCAGGCGCGATTCCCCATCGCCCCGTCGAAATGGGACTTCGTCCGCCAGGGAAAAAGCGGTCAAATGATCTCCAGCCTTCTGCCGCATACTGGCAAGCTCGCCGACGACATCACGATCATCCGCTCGATGCACACCGATGCGGTCAACCACGAGCCCGCCAGCCTGCAGATGTGCACCGGCAACATGCTCCCCGGCAAGCCCGCCCTCGGCGCCTGGCTTAGCTACGGTCTCGGACCGATGAACCCCAATCTCCCCGCCTTCGTCGTCCTCAACACCCAAAACACCGTCGGCAACTTTCAAAACATCAGTCCCCGCATGTGGGGCAGCGCCTTCCTCTCCAGCCGCCACGGTGGCGTCAACCTCCGCGCCGCCGCCGATCCCGTGCTCTACCTGCGCGATCCCGACGGCCTCAGCCCGGCCGCCCGTCAGGCCACCTTGGAAGGAATCACCGCTCTCAACCAGCACAGCTTCGACCAAATCGGCGACCCCGAAACCCTCGCCCGTTCCAGCCAGTATGACATGGCTCACCGACTGCAAGCTTCCATGCCCGAGCTCGCCGATCTCTCCAAGGAACCGCAATCAACCTGGGATCTCTACGGCGAGGAAGCCAAGAAGCCCGGCACCTTCGCCTACAACTGCCTGATGGCCCGGCGCCTCGCCGAACGCGGCGTCCGCTACACCCAGGTCAACAAACGCGGCTGGGACGTCCACGCCGACTGCGGCAAAGATCTGCCCGTGCTCTGCCAAGAGACCGACCGCGGCACCTGGGCCCTGGTCACCGACCTCAAGCAGCGCGGACTGCTCGACGACACCCTGGTTCTCTGGGCCGGCGAATTCGGCCGCTCGGTTTATTCGCAAGGAGGGCTCACCAAGGAGAACTACGGCCGCGACCACCACGCCAAGTGTTTCTCTTTGTGGATGGCCGGCGGTGGCGTCAAGGGCGGCCACGTCTACGGCGAGACCGACGACTTCTCCTTCGTCATCGCCGACAAGCCGGTGCATGTGCGCGACCTCGGCGCGACCATGCTGCACACCCTTGGCATCGACCACCAGAAGCTCAGCTACCGCTACCAGGGCCTCGACCAGCGCTTCACCGGTGTTTTGCCTCCGAAGGTGATCAAAGAACTGTTGGTCTGAGATGGAGCTCTGCGCCGGGCGTCGTGGGGGAGAGACTGAAGCAGGGATGCTTCAGCCTAAAAACCGCAGCGGAGGAAGGGAACCGGGTTGAAAGGTTGAAAGGTTGAAACGCAAGCACATGAACAACAGCAATAAGAGACGAATCTAAGCGCATCGCTCAAGGTTGGCGCAGATGGCTGCAGAACCTTTTCGTCGTTGTCGTTATGTTGTTGCTGTTGCAGCTAATCCTTTCAACCTTTGAACCATTCAACCTTTCAACTGCGGTTTTTAGGTTCAGTTGTAAAAGCCGTCGCGGCTGACCCGATCGTACATCTCGGTGAAGGGCTTGATGCCGATCCCTTTGAGAACGAGGACGAGCTCGAGGCTGCGGCCGTTGGCGTGCAGCGTTGTGGCGATGAGGAACTGGGTGTTTTCGCTGTAAGTCGCGGGGTGGGCCACGGGGCAGGCATCATGGAAGGAGAAATTCGAAGTTTGGAAGGTGACGCCGACGCCGAGAAGATTCATGATTGCGCCGATCAGGGTCGAGTTGAGAATCGAGCCCATTTCGGAAAAAATGTCGATCCGTTTTTGCACTTCCGTTGGGGCGAAATCGCCGAGCAGAGCCCGGAGCCAATCATCGGGATTGCTTTTGAAGACACAAAGACCTTCGCCCACCAGCGGACCGGTGAATTCCTGGGAGACGCAGCAATACCACTCGGGGGTGACCTTGTGCAGGACCTCGTGCATTTCCATTTGGAAAACGATCTGGACCGGCCGCGTTTCGATTTCCACTTTCTGTTCGATCAGCATGCTCATCGCTTCTGCCGCCTTGCCGATGCCGATGTTCATCGATTCACTCAGGATGTCGACTTCCAGTTCGGTCAAGCTGCCGCCATGGCCAGTGCTGAGGTTTTGCAAGAGCGCCGAGATGGCACTGAGGTCGGCAATTTTGCTGAGAAAGGCCGTGCAACGAAGCGATTCGGCTTGATCTTTGATTTTTGACTGGGTGTTCGAGGTGACCATGATCACCGGGCGGCCGGAATCGAAGCCGCGCAGCGCCTCCAAGGTGCTGATGCCGTCCATGCCGGGCATGATACAGTCGAGGAAGATGACGTCGTAGGCATGTCCGGCGGCGAGGGATTCTCGATCCATCTCCAAGGCTTGGCGACCACTGGTGGCTTGTTCAATCAAGGCGCCAGGGCAGGCGGCAGTAATATTGCGGCTCAGAACCATCCGGCTCATCAAGGAGTCATCGACGACGAGAATGCGCATGAGATCACCCTGGAGGGAGGTTTAGTTTCTCGGGTAATCTACTCCCGACTGAGTCGAGTTGGCAAGTCTTTCTCAGGACTCGTCGGACTTGAGGCGCCCGAGGATCTTGGCCTTTAAGGGATGACCTTTGAACTCGGCATCGGCGAGGCGGGCGCTGACGGTTTTTGCCGAGGCGGGGGTCATTTCGATGATGCTGTCGCGAGCCTCGATCATGATCCGGCCGATGTCGAGGCCGTCGATGCCGCCGGCGCTGGTGAGCAGGCCGAGGATCATCGCCGGGGTGATTTTCTGGGCTCGGCCGATGGCGAGGCCGACGCGGGCGCTGGCCGGGAGGGGGCTGACCTTGCCACCGGGGGCGAACTTCAGCATGGCTTGGTTGAAGCTCATCTTCTTCATTGCTCGGCCGCTGCGTTTCTCCAACTCTTCGATGTTGGCGACGGCCTTGCCGTTGTAGAAAGAGACGACGACGCCGGTGCGGCCGGCGCGGGCGGTGCGGCCGGCGCGGTGGATGTAGTCCGGCGAGTCGTAGGGGATGTCATGGTTGACCACCACCGGCAGGGCGGGCAGGTCGAGTCCGCGCGAGGCGAGGTCGGTGGCGACCAGCATTTGCAGACGGCCATCGCGGAAGGCTTGCAGGCGGTTCTCGCGGCTTTTCTGTTCCAGTTCGCCGTGCAGGGAGGCGGCGCGCCAGCCCATTTCACGGAAGGTTTCGGCGACTTCATCGCAGCGGTCGCGGTGGTTGCAGAAAACCAAGGCGGGAACGAGGCGGCGCGAACGCAGGAAGGCGTCGGTGAGGGTGCAGTGGTTTTCGGGATAGGCGTTGAAGGCCCATTCCTCGAATTTACCGCGGTCGGGAGCGGCGCCGGCATCGACACTGACCGGTTTGCCGAGGCGTTCTTTGGCGATCTGGCGGAGGTCATCGGGCCAGGTGGCGGAGAGGAAGGCACCGGGGCAGCGGGGGGTCTGTTCGAGGATGCGGCCGAGGGGTTCGCGGAAGCCCATTTCGAGGAGGCGGTCGGCTTCATCGACGACGAGGAGTTTGACGGTGCGCAGGCTGAGTTCGTCTTCGAGAACCTGGAGCATGGCGCCGGGGGTGGCGACGATCAGGTGCGAGCTCGGCGGGCAGCGGGTGCGGCCGCCACCGCAGGCGATGCCGAGGCGCAAGCCGCTGTCGAGCGACTGGGCCACTTCAAAAACCTGCGAGGCCAGTTCGCGAGTCGGCACCAGAATCAGCACTTGCGGGTGGTGGTCGTCGGGATCGATCAAAGTCAGGGCGGGGAGGAGGTAGGCGAGGGTCTTGCCGCTGCCGGTGGGGGCGCGGGCGACGACTGACTGGCCTTTCATCAAGGGCGGGATGCTGCCGGTCTGCACGGCGGTGGCTTGGCTGAAGCCGAGCTTGTCGAGCTTGCTCAGGATGACGGCGGGGAGGCCGAGGCTTTTGAAGGGGGCGGGTTTGGGGGCAGGCATCTTCGGGCTCCGTGGAGAATTTGTGTTGCTGCAAGATTCCCGTCCGCAGCTCCCCCGCAAGCCGGGGCGGAGGGAATTCGACGCTTGTCCTCCGATTCAGCCGCCAGGAGACGGTGGATATATTTTTGTGATTTTTCTTGCGGTTACATGCGGTTGAGTTTACAATGAAACTGAGCAAAGGAGCTTACTATGTCTGACTCGCCTCGTTTTCTGATCATTGATGACGACCCCATCACTTGCACTTTGATGCAGCGATGGCTGAGAAATGAGGCGGTGGTGGAGGTCGCGCACGATGCGGCTTCTGGTTTAAAAATGCTGTTTAATCAAGAGTCGGAATACGACGCGATTTTGGTCGATCAGGTGATGCCGGGGATGGATGGCATGGCCTTTCTTGAGGCGGTGATGGAGAAAGGCGGCGAGCATCCGCCGATTTTGATGATGACGGCGAGCAGCTCGGTCAACTTGGCGGTGGCTTTCATGAAGGCCGGGGGGAGCGACTTCATCGAAAAACCCTTGGATCCTGAAATCACCCGTTTGCGCTTGTTTCGGATTGCCAGGAATTACAGTCAACAACGCGAGCAGAATCGCCGACTCAGGGTGACCGAGAGGGAGCGCGATGTCCTCCTTGCCGCCATGACCCACGACCTGCGTTCGCCGCTCGGCGTGATCAGCAATATTGTCACTCTGATGAGAGAAGCTAAGGATTTGCAGGACATGGGGGATTGCTTGGATCTCCTGAGCGAGTCGAGCCGAAACATGACGACTCTGGTGGATGATTTTCTGGTGCTTGCCAAGGATCGCAATCAGGTGATTGTCGCGAAGCCCGTGCAGGTGGATTTGGCGGTGCTTTTGCACGAGTTGGAAAAGTATCTGGCGGTCAGCTTGCGGATACGGAGCATTGCACTGCGACTGGTCGTCCCGACGCAAGACTGCCGGGTCGAAACCGATGCCAATCGCTTGCGGCAAGTGTTGATCAATCTGACCGACAACGCCCTCAAGCACAGCGGCTGTCAGAACATCGAAATCCGGCTTGAGGCGATGGATGCTGAGGTGAAAGTCAGCATCAGCGATGATGGAGTCGGCCTGCCGGCCGGAGCCAGCAGCAATCTTCATTTCGCCTTTAAAGAAGACTCGAATCAAGGTGGTTTTGGCCTCGGTCTGGCGATCTGCAGCCGCCTCTGTCGCCTGCTCTGTTCGGATCTGACCTACCATCCTCGCGCTGGCGGCGGCGCCGTCTTCAGCTTCGGCTTACAGCGTCTTTGGCCGCGGGACGGCGGCGCTGATTCCCGTGATCATGCCAAGGGCTGCGGGGCACCGCTCGAGATTTCCGCCACCAAAAGCCAGGCGGATTCCCCCCCCTGATCCAGGGATCGACGGCAGCAAAATCAAGCTCAATTACAAGGAGCGCGGCACCGGTCGGCCTCTCGTGCTGATCATGGGGCTCAGCGCTCCCGGAGCGGTCTGGGAAGAGCATGTCAAGGCCTATGAAAAACACTTCCGCTGCATCATCGTCGATAACCGCGGAGCGGGCGATTCGGATAAGCCGGAAGGACCCTATTCCACCGCAGTGATGGCCGATGACATCGCCGCTTTGATCACCGAATTGAAGCTCGGTCCCTGCGCCGTCGCCGGCATCTCGATGGGCGGCGCCATCGCCCAGGAACTCGTCTTGCGCCATCCGCAACTGGTCCGCTCCCTGATCCTGATCAGCAGCTGGGCCAAATGCGATGACTACGCGATCGGGGTCTTTCGCCATTTTCAGGAAATCCGCAAGGTCTCCGCCCCGAGCCATTTCATGAAGCTCCTGCAGCTGTGGATCTTCGCCCCGCCTTTCTATGCGTCGGAGGCCAATCGTCAGGTACTGATCGAAGCCCGTGAACAGGCCCACACAGGCTACATGGAGGTGAGTCACTTCATCGCCCAGGCCGAGGCCTGCATCGGCCACGACGCCGTGTCGCGCTTGCCGCAAATCCGGGTGCCGACCCTGATCACCGTCGGCGACATGGATATCTTCACGCCGCTGAAATTCTCCGAGGAGTTGCATCGCCTCATTCCTGGTTCCAAGCTCGTTGTCCTGCCCGGCACTGGTCACGCCCACCACTGGGAAGACCTCGAGTTCTTCAATCAGAAAACCACCGACTTCCTTCTCTCGACCTGAACTGCGACTGATCGTGCCCGAGCAAGGGCCTGCCGGCTGGTGTCGGCAGTAATCGTCTTTGGCATTGAAGAAGACTCGTATCAAGGCGGTTTTGGCCACGCTCTGGCGAGCTGCAGCCACCTGCTCCGTTCGGAGCTGATCTGCCATCCTCGATATGGCGGCGACAGCGTCATCAACTTCACTTTACAGCGGCTATTGCCGTGGGTTTGAGGTGATGATTTCCGTGATTATTCCAAAGGTAGCGGCTCACATTCCAAGATTTCCGGCATCAAAATCGATGCAGATTCCATCTTAAGGCTAGCGAGCAACCCAAAAGAGGAGTCCAGCCCTATGTCACTTATCACCTGCGGCAACATCAAGCTCAATTACGAAGAGCGCGGCTCCGGCCGGCCTCTCGTCCTAATCATGGGTCTCAGCGCGCCCGGCGCGGTCTGGGAAGAGCATGTCAAGGCCTATGAAAAACATTTCCGCTGCATCATCGTCGATAACCGCGGCGCGGGTGAGTCGGATAAGCCGGACGGCCCCTATTCCACCGCGATGATGGCCGACGACGTCGCCGCCTTGATCACCGGCTTGAAGCTCGGTCCCTGCGCCGTCGCCGGCATCTCGATGGGCGGCGCCATCGCTCAGGAACTCGCCTTGCGCCATCCGCAACTGGTCCGCTCCCTGAGCCTGATCAGCAGCTGGGCCAAATGCGACGACTACGCCGTCGGGGTCTTCCGCCATTTCCAAGAGATCCGCAAAGTCTCCGACCCAAGCCGATTCATGAAGCTCCTGCAGCTGTGGATCTTTGCCCCGCCTTTCTACGCGTCCGAGGCCAATCGCCAGGGACTGAGCGAAGGCTGTGAACAGGCGCACCAAGGCTACATGGCGCTGACGCCCTTCCTCGCTCAGGCCGAGGCCTGCATCGCCCACGACGCTGTGTCGCGCTTGCCGCAAATCCGGGTGCCGACCCTGATCACCGTCGGCGATATGGACATCTTCACGCCGCTGAAATTCTCCGAGCAGCTGCATCGCCTCATTCCCTTCTCTGAGCTCGTCGTCTTGCCCGGCACCGGCCACGCCCACCACTGGGAAAACCTCGAGCTCTTCAATCAGAAAACCACCGACTTCCTCCTTAATCACTGAACCTGGAGATCCCTCATGAACAAGATCCGCTTTTCTTGCGAACAATACGCCTGGGTGATGGCTGGCTGCATTAAGCCGGAAGAACCCTACTACGACCGCTTCGCCCACATCTCCCAGGTCGTCGGCCAAGCCGGCTTCGCTGGCTTCGAGCCGATCGACAAATTTCTCTACAGCCATTACGAGGCTGAACGCCTCGCCAGCGCCCTCGCCGGTGGCAAGATCGAGCTCTCCTCCGTCGTCCTGCTCGACGACTGGCTCAACCCTCAGGAAACCGAGGCCGAACGAGTCGCCGCGGACCGCCTCATCGAGCTTCTCGCCCGCCACTTCCCCAAGGCCGTTCTGATGCTCTGCCAGATGCCGACCACTCGGCCCGTCAATGACCTGGAACTCGCCACCCGCCAGGACAATCTCATCGCTTGCATCAATGAGATCTCCCGCCGCGCCGCCGGCCGCGGCCTGAAATGCTCCTATCACCCGAACTCGCCGGAGTCTTCCATCTGGCGGACGCAGGAAGATTACGATCGCCTCCTGCCGATGCTCGACACCAAGGTCCTCGGCTGGACTCCGGATGTCGGTCACATGGCCATCTGCGGCATGGATCCGCGCAAGATGATGAGCGACTACCGCAGCCTCGTCAATCACGTCCACTACAAGGACATGAGCGCCAAGCTCGACTGGGCCTTGATGGGCGAAGGAGTCATTGACTTCACCGGCATCACGCAAGACCTCGTCGCCACCGGCTACCAGGGCTGGATCGTGGTCGAAGACGAATGCGAACGCGCCGTCCATGAGCCCGATCAGGTGACGCAAGAGTGCGGTGACTATGTCAGCCGCGTCCTCAAGCCGATCGTCGCCAAACAGGCCTGCTGCTCATGAACAGCCGCTGGTCAGACGAGGCCACCCTCGGTTTCGGTCCAGACCTGCTGGCGCAGCGAGTCTACAGCTCACGCCTGCTCGGTGCCGAGGACTCGTTGGTCCTCCACGGCGGCGGCAACACCTCGGTCAAAGCGACCTGCCGGAATATCTTTGGCGAGGAGGTCCCGACCCTCTTCATCAAGGGTAGCGGCTGGGACCTCAAGACCATCAGCGCCGCCGGCTTCTCTCCGGTGCGGCTGCATGAGTGTCAGCGCCTCGCCGCCCTGCCGGAACTCAGCGACGCCGAAATGGTCAAGCAGCTCCGCCTCGCCTTGCTCGATCCCGCCGCTCCCGACGGCTCGATCGAAACTCTCGTTCACGGCTGCATCCCGGCAGTTTTCGTCGACCACACCCATGCCGACGCCATTCTCGTGCTCAGCAATTCGCCGCAAGGACGTGCTGCCCTGCCGGAGCTCTTCCCTGAGTTTCTCATCCTGCCCTACGTCATGCCCGGTTTCGATCTGGCCAAGCAGGTCCACCAGGCGGTGCAAAGTGGTCAGCTCAAGGGCAAAAAGGGCTTCATCCTGCTGAGCCACGGCATCTTCACCTTCGCCGACAGCGCCCAGGAAAGCTATGAGGCGATGATCAAGGCGGTCAGTCGCGCCGAGGCCTTCATCGCCGCCAAGGCAGCAAAGACCTCTCTCCCGATTGCTCCGTCGCTGGACTTGGGCCGTCTCTCCGCCATCCGCAAACAGGTGTCCCTGCTCCGCGGCCAGCCGGTGATCATCCGCCGCGACGAGTCTGCCGCCGCTTTGCGCTTGTCGCAATCACCCGAGTGCGCCAGCCGCGGCCCGCTCACTCCCGACCACACCATTCGCACCAAGCGCCTGCCGGCCGTTCTCGGCGCGGATCTCGAGGCCTCACTCGCCGCCTTCACCGCCGAATATCAGAGCTACTTCGATCGCCACGCCAAGTCCGAACACCGCCGCCTCGATCTCGCCCCGCGCTGGGCCGTCTGGCAGGATCGCGGCCTGCTCTCCTTCGGCGTCAGCCGTCAAGAAGCTTCTCAAATTATCGACATTGCCGGGCACACCGCCCAATCGATCCTCGATGCCGAAAGCCTCGGTGGCTGGTTGCCCTTGGACGCCGCCGAGCTCTTCGCCATCGAGTATTGGGAACTTGAGCAACGCAAGCTCAAATCCAACGCGAACCGTCCTCAGCTGCAAGGCAAGATCGCCCTGGTCACCGGCGCCGCCGCCGGCATCGGCCGCCTCTGCGCCGAGGAACTCCTGCGCCAAGGCGCCTGCGTCGTCGGTATCGATATCGCGGCCGGATTCGATGACCTGAAGCATCCCTCCTTCCTCGGCCTGCGCTGCGACCTCGGCGTCGAAGCCGAGCTCAAGGCCGCGGTGGAGCGCTGCGTCGCCGAATTCGGTGGTCTCGACATCATCATCTGCAACGCCGGCATCTTCATCGCCGGGGACTACGTCGAGAAGCTCGAAAACAGCGTCTGGGACAAGACCCTGCAGATCAACCTCACCGCCAACCGCCAGTTGCTCAAATACGCCATTCCTTACCTGAAGCAGGGCCTCGATCCCGCCGTGCTCTTCGTCGGTTCGCGCAATGTCGGCGCCCCCGGCCCCGGCGCCGCTGCCTACTCGGTATCCAAGGCCGGCCTGACCCAGCTCGCCCGCGTCCTTAGCCTCGAGCTCGCCCCCGACGGCATCCGGGTCAACGTCGTTCATCCCGACGCCGTCTTCGACACCAATCTCTGGACCCCCGAGAAGCTGCTCAGCTCCGCTACCCGCTACGGCCTCACGGTCGACGAGTATAAGAGACGCAACCTCCTCAAGACCGAGATCACCTCGCCCGACGTTGCTGGCGTTTGCATCGCCCTCTGCGGCCCGCTCTTCCTCAAGACCACCGGCGCCCAAGTGCCCGTCGATGGCGGCAACGACCGGATTATTTGAACTGGGACACAGTTGGGACACGACTGGGAAACCATTGGGATACAACTGGGACACAAGGACGCAGAAGCCAAAAGATTTTGAATCTTGAATTTTGAATTTTTGAATCGCAACCACAACACGGAGACATCACATGGCCGACCTCGACGACATCCAAGAAGTTCGCAAAGCAGGCAAACTCTTCTACCCCGAGATCAAGCAGCAAACCCCCGGCTTCTTCCTGAAGGGCAGCGGCAACTACGACTGGGGCATGAAAAACCGCCTGTCGCAGATCTTCAATCCCCTCACCGGCAACACCCTGATGCTGGCCTTCGACCACGGCTACTTCCAAGGTCCGACCACCGGCCTGGAACGCGTCGACCTCAGCGTCATGCCACTCGAACCCTACTGCGACACCCTGATGCTCACCCGCGGCATCCTGCGCAGCATCGTCCCCGGCAGCACCCAGCGCTCCATCGCTCTGCGCGCCAGCAGCGGCCCCTCGATTCTCAAAGAGATGTCCAACGAAGTTCTCGCCCTCGACATCCAGGAGTGCATCCGCCTCAACGCCTCCTGCCTTGCTGTGCAGGTCTTCATCGGCGGCGAGTTCGAGACCCAGTCGGTCGATAACCTCAGCCGCATGATCAACCTCGGCAACCAGTACGGCATCCCGGTGATGGCGGTGACCGCCGTCGGTAAGGACATGGCCCGCGACGCCCGCTACTTCCGCCTCGCCTCGCGCATCTGCGCCGAGCTCGGTGCCCACATCGTCAAGACCTACTACATCGAAGACGGCTTCGACACCATCAGCTCGAGCTGCCCGGTGCCTATCGTCATCGCCGGCGGCAAGAAGATCCCCGAGCTCGATGCCCTCCGCATGGCTCGTAATGCCCTCGACCAGGGCGCCAACGGCGTCGACATGGGCCGCAACATCTTCCAGTCGGAAAACCCGGTGGCGATGATCCAGGCGGTGCGCGCCGTCGTTCACGAAGCCGCCTCCGCCGAGGCTGGCTACGAAATCTACCTGAAAAAATGCGGAGGCCGCAAATGAGCTACACCGGCACAGATTTTCGTCGCAGCGCTGCCGCGATCACGAGTAAGATCAGCGCCGAGTGTATGCATCTATGCGAGCTTGACTCCGCCGTCGGCGACGGCGATCACGGCACCACCATCCAGCGCGGCACCAAGGCAGGTCTGGAGAAGCTCCAAGCTTCGCCCCCGGCGAGTCTCAGTGATGATCTGAGCAGCTTCTCGATGGGTATGCTGTCAAGCATGGGCGGCGCATCCGGGCCGATCTATGGCAGCTTCTTCATGGGCATGGCCGGCGCCGCCAAGGGCCACGAAAGTGCCGACGCGCCGCTCTTCCTCGCCATGCTCAAGCAGGGCCTCGCCCAGATCCAAAAGATCGGCAAGGCCGAGGCCGGCGATAAAACTCTGATCGACTCCCTCTCTCCGGCGATTAAGGCTTTTGAAGCCGCACTGACAGAAGGCGCCGATTTCGCCACCTGCCTGCAGAAGATGACTGTCGCCGCCTGGGCCGGCGTCGAGCATACCAAGTCACTCATCTCCAAGCGCGGCCGTTCCCGCTACGCCGGCGAACGCGGTATCGGCAGCCCGGATGCCGGCGCCACCTCGATGGCCTTCATGCTCGAATGTTTCGCCAACACCGCAACTGGAGATAAATCATGCGCAAGCTGATCAACCACCCCGATAATCTCGCGGTTGAACTCATCGACGGTTTTGTTCTGACCAACTCGAAAAAGGTCAAACGCGTCGCCCGCCACGTTTGCGCCCGCAGCGAAGCCCCCATTGCCGGCAAGGTCGGTATCGTCATCGGCGGTGGCGCCGGTCACGAACCGCTCTTCCTCGAGTTCATCGGCCGCGGCATGGCCGACGTCTCGGTCCATGGCCAGATCTTCGCCGCGCCGACTCCCGACGCCATCCTCACCGCGATCCAAGCTGCCGATGCTGGTCAAGGCGTCATCCTTTTGTACAACAACTACGCCGGTGATGTGCTCAACTTCGACATGGCCCAGGACTTCGCCCGGATGCAGGGCATCGAGGTCGAAACCGTGCTCATCAACGACGAAATCTCGGCCTTCCCGCCGGAGCGCGCCGAGGAGCGTCGCGGCACCACCGCCGACCACCTCGTCATCCACATCGCCGGAGCTGCGGCGGAAAGCGGCGCGAGCTTCGCCGAAGTCCTGCGCATCACCCGCAAGGCGGTGTTCAACTCCCGCTCGCTCGGTGTCTCCACCGCTCCCTGCACCTTGCCGGAAACCGGTTTGAGCACCTTTGCTCTTGCCGATGGCCGGATGGAATTCGGCATGGGCTTGCACGGCGAAGCCGGCATTCGCCAGTGCGATCTGCTCACCGCAGACCAAACGGCCGATGAATTGCTGGCTGCCATCATCGCCGACCTGCCCTTCCGCGGTGGCGACGAGGTCATCGCCTTGATCAACGGCTACGGCGCCACCACGCGCATGGAGATGTTCCTGGTGATGCGCCGCATGCATGCTGGGCTTGCCGAAAAAGGCATCACCATTCACGCCTCCGAGCTCGGTGAGTTCTGCACCGCACAAGAAATGGGCGGCGTCTCGGTCACCTTGATGCGCCTCGACGCCGAACTCAAAAAGTTCTACGATTGCGCCGCCGACAGCCCTGGCTACAAGAGCATCCCATGATCGAGAAATGGATGCAATTCAAACTCGCGGCGGAACATGACGAGGTATTTGCCCAAGCTCTGACGGCGCTTGCAGAGGCCTCCACCCAGGAACCTGGATGCCGGGCTTACCAAGCCTACCGCTGCGGCTCGGGAAGCTTCGCCGTCCTCGAAAGCTGGACCAACGAAGCGGCCTTCGAGGCGCATCGCCAGGCTGCCCACACCCTGAGCTTCAAAGAACTGATCGCCAAGCTCATCGTCACCAAGGAGAGCCAAGAGCTGCTCCCGATTCGCTGCCGTTAATCTGCGCGATCCGCGAAATCTGTGGATCAATTTAAAACCATAACTTTTAGGAATCCCCTCATGAAAACCTCCATCGGAACCTGGGCCTACAGCATCGGCCCCTACGCCAAAAACCCGGTTGATTTCGACACCGTCTGCCAAAAGCTCTCCGCCCTCGGCTACGACGCCCTTGAGCTCGGCTCCTTCCCTCCGCACCCCACTCCCTACGACTATCCCACCAAGGAAAGCCGCCGCGAATTGGTCGAAAAGATCCACGGCTACGGCCTCAAGATCAGCGGCATCGCCGCCAACCTCTGGGGTGAAAAACTGCTTAACACCGACGACCCTTCCAAGTACATCGCCGAGTTCCGCAAGAACTGCGAATTCGCCGTCGATCTCGGCATTGCCGGCATCCGCGTTGACACCGTTCAGCCCCCCACCATCTTCGCCGAAGTCGATTACGCCACCGCCAAACAGCGCCTCGTCTCGACCTGGAAAATCTGCGCCGACATCGCCGCCGAATATGGCCTGCTCGTGAGCTGGGAAGCCGAACCCGGATTCGCCTTCAACAAGCCCTCGGAAATCATGGAAATCCTGAACTCCATCCCCAACAAAAACTTTGGCTTTCTTTACGACACCTGCCACGCCCAGATCATCAGCGTCGTCGGTACCCGCCAAAACGGCGCCAAGGAAACCTTCGCCTGCCAAACTGAGTTCCTCAAAATGGTCGGCCCCCGCATCAATCACGTGCACCTCATCGACTCTGATAACAAATGCCATAAAGATGCCGCCGGCAACGACGAGACCTCCGCCCACCCGCCCTTCGGCCTCGGCATCTTGAACTTCGATGTCATCGTCCCCGAGCTGCTCAAATACCACCCCTACAGCGGCTGGTGGACCAACGACCTGTGCTTCTGGGACAATGCCTGGGAAGCGACGGAGATCTGCAAGACCTTCATGGATGGATTGAAGGAGAAGTATCAACCCTGAACCCCAATACTCTAACCTACCCGGTTTGAGGCTAGGCCACAGTCCACGGCAGGGCGGAGCTTTCCGGAGCCGCCCTGCCCTTCCATACCCGCGACAACAAGGACTTCAGCATGAAACAAAACCTCATGACACGCAGAGCCTTTGCTAGATCCTCAATGGCACTCACGGCGCTCGTTCTTGCCGCAGGCACGCAGTCGCTCACGGCCCAAGAAGTCCTGCTAAAAAACGCCGAGACTTTTGATGTCGGTGGAAACAAAGCCTTCGTTTATGCCGCGCCGGAACCTGCGGCGGGAAAACCTTGGGTGTGGTATGCTCCTACACTGCAGAATTTAAACCCAGCGGAACGAAAAACCTATTTTGAAGCCTTTGCCAAGGCGGGCATCAGCATCGCGGGCTTCGATCTCGGTGAGGTGCGCGGCTCACCTGCCAGCACTGCCAAATTCAAGTTATTCTACGATGCGATGGTGAAACGCGGCTACTCGCCCAAGCCAATTCTGCTCGGCCAAAGCCGTGGAGGTCTGATGACCCTCGCGTGGGCGTTTCGGAATCCGGACAAGGTGAAGGCCTGGGTGGGGATCTATCCGGTTTGCAATCTGGCCAGCTGGCCGCTGAAAAACTCGAAGGCGGAAACGCTCGCGGACTTCGCGATGACCGAGCCCGATCTCGTCGCGAAACTCACCGAGTTCAATCCGATCGACAATTTGCAAGGCCTGCTGGCGAACAAGGTGCCTATGTTCGTGGTGCATGGTGATAATGATGTCGTCGTGCCGTATGATGTGAACCCCAAGATCCTCAAAGAACGCTACGAGGCCGGCGGTGGATCGATCCAGGTTAAAATCATCCCTGGCAAAGGTCATCAGGTCGATCCCGAGTTCTTCGCCTGCCAGGAGTTGGTCGACTTCGTCCTCAAACAGGTGAAATCCCAGTGAATGGAGTAAGCTCAAGGCTGGCCGCCAAAATCCGACGTGTCCAGTTTGAGCTTGGATTTTGACGCTCTCTCACTACTTCCGGGAATGAGGGAGTAAGCCTTTATTATGATGCTAAGATCCGTGGCGTGCCGCCTACACCTGCCAGTACGTGCAGCCGAGGCGCCAAATTTCAGCATTCCCAGGAGCCTGCCATGCCATTCCCCCTCCTCCTGCTCGCCCTGGTCTTTGCCTCCTGGGCAACGTGTTCCGCTGCGGAAATCCATGTAAGCACCGCAGGTGGCGAGGATGGCACCGGTACCGCCGAGCATCCCTACGCCTCCATTGCACGTGCACGCGATGCGGTGCGGGCCTTGAAGAAGCAGGGAGCGCCTGCCGGTCCCATCGAGGTGGTGATCCACGCCGGAACCTATTTT
>JAYTMY010000122.1:0-32490 GCA_043748535.1 Lentisphaeraceae bacterium
GGCGGCGCCGGCATCGCCCCAGGCTTTGAGGAGGAGCTGGCTGCGGCTGAAGATGCGTCCGGGTTCGCCGGCGAGACAGGCGAGGAGGCGGAATTCCGCTGCAGTGAGGGTGAGGGATTGTCCGGCGAAAATGGCTTGATGGCGTTCAGTATCGATCTGCAGCACCTGGTTTGCGGCGGGCGCAAGCGGAGTGGCCGGACAGCGCCGGAGGACGGCTTTCACCCGGGCGACCAGCTCGCGCGGCGAGAAGGGTTTGCAGACGTAGTCGTCGGCGCCGAGTTCGAGTCCGAGGACGCGATCGAGTTCGTCGTTGCGGGCGGTGAGGATGATCACCGGGGTGCTGGACTTGAGGCGGAATTGGCGGAGAAAATCGAGGCCCGAGCCATCGGGCAGGCCGAGGTCGAGCAGGATGAGGGCGAAGCTATCGGAGTCGAGGAGTTTTGCGGCGGCCGCCAATGATGGCGCATGCTGGCTGACCAGGCCGTCGCGACGCAAGGCGATGGCGGCGTTGTCGGCGAGGGAGGATTCGTCTTCGATGATGAGAATTTGCGGCGTCATAATTTTCATGGTTTTCTGGGGCGAACTGGGGCGAACTGGGCCCTGTTTTGGCAAATTCCAGAAGTCACTAAATTAGTGGCTTAGGAAAAAATCATAAAAATAGGCATCCTGTATCCTTCCTTCAATCTGGGGATGCAGCTTAAGAATCAGTAGATTTAGATCTTCCAAGATTTTCCGGGATAGACGAGCATGAAATCCACTCACCTCCAAATCGGTCAATACTACCTCGCTAAGATTCTTCTTAATAATGTCTTGCGATTGCTTCATTAAAGGGCTGTTATCCTGATACAAAGACTCCAAGGCAGTATCAACTCTTAGAATAACTGTGGCCATGATACATCGGGCCTCATTCGTCTCAGCGACCTTGGCAGTCAAAGAGGGTATTTTAACTACAGCTATTGCCCGAGGTGTTGGTGAGTCTGTCTGCGTTTCAGTAGCAGACTCACATGAAGAAAAGAAAATCATTGCTATTAAGGCCAAGAATTTTAAGTGGGTAAATAAATTCATTTTTCACTCTCCTTCAACAGGCTCTTGAGTAGCACCTAGAGTTTTGCGGCCGCCGCCAATGAAGGCGCGTACTGACTGACCAGGCCATCGGCCATCGCGACGCAGGGCGATGGCAGCGAGGGAGGATTCGTCCTCGATGATGAGAATTTGTTGTGTCATGTGTGTCATGTTCAATCCCGCGACGATGAGCTCAGTGACTTGCGCTGATAATCTTCTCTAAGAGCTTGCGAATTTTGATCAATTCAAGATCATCCTTAATCTCATTGCAATAGTCGATGGCGGTCTTTCCGTAGTTGTCTTTTACATTAGGCAAGGCCCCGCGGGAAATAAGTTCATGGGCCATAGTGTAATCAAATCGTATCACAGCGGAATGCAGCGGCGTTCTGTGTTTACAGTCTTCAAGATTTATGTCGGCCCCATTTCTAATGATAAATTCAATCATTTTTGAGTCAAGTCCGCCTCTATGCAAAATACCTGCATGATTGCGGTTCACAGAGTTTATTTTCGCGCCCGCAGAAAGCAAAAGAGCGAGCACCTCGGGACTGCGGCAATAAATTATAGGTGGAGCCTTGTCGACATCAGTAGCTTGGACATCAGCCCTAAATTTCAGTAATGTTTTCGCCGTATCGATGTCATCACACGCAATTGCTACATGAAGAGCTGTCCATTGGTTGATTTCATCCAAAATTGTTACATCTTCACCACTTTCCAAATATTTTAAAACAAGATCATTTTTTTTATTCCAGCACAAAACATGGAGTAAAGGTGGTCTGTAATAACCATTTTTTATGCTTGGATCTAAATTGGAAATCTCCTTTAAGTTGATCCAGTCGTTGTTTGTAATGTGTTGATCTACTAATTTTTCAATATTAGTAGGACTTGACCTGCAGGACAATAAAAGCAGGACAAAAACGAAGCTGTTTTTAATCATAATTTAGTTCACCTCTTCGATTTCATTTCCAATGCCACGGAAATCAAAGGCTTTTCCTATTGGGAAGATTTTTGAGTCTTTATCAATCACACAATCACATTTTTCATTGGGGTCAGGCTTCTCTTTTCCGCCAATCAGTTCGGTCTTACTGACAACAAATCGGCCAAAACCTTCCGCTTTGACGTATACCCAATATGGCTGAGTTCTTCCGGTAGTAATATGTGTGATCTCTTTAACTACTTCGTCTTTGCAGACTTTTTCTACAAGTGTTGATGGGGTGCATTTCCAATGATCTCTACAATATCTGCTTTTGAATCTATATTCTTTGCCAATCACCGGATCACCTTTAATCGCAAGTCCAGTTGCATCAGTTAAAAATTTCTGAAGGAACCACCCCTGATACACGCTTTGGCCATCGACAAAGCCGAGGGGGTCACGAGAGATGAATGTTCCCAGTTCCGGTTCGTAATATCTCGCCCGGAAATAATAGAGGCCAGTTTCCTGGTCTAAGGGGCGACCGGTGAACAAGATATTGGTGGCGCTCGGCCCCGATAATTCAATTCCGCTAGCATCAAAGGTTTTGACGCGCCCGGTTGCATCAATGGCGTATTGCTCAAGCACCACGCCAGAGGCATCAGTGAGAGCTTCGGTGTTCAGTTGCCGGTCGAGATGGTAATAGGCCAAACCGGAAGAGTCTTTATGGGCGAGCGTGTCATCGATAGATTGGGCGTGAACATATTGCTTGGCTTCGTCGCCTTTGAATTCTGCGACAACTTCGTTGTCGACGGTCAGGTAACGAGTGTCGCCTTTTTTGACGCGGTTGCCCAAGGCGTCGTATTTGTAGCTCGTGGTGACGCCGTTACTGGTCGAGCTGGTGAGTTGATTGCGAGCGTCCCAGGTCATGGTGACGGCGGCGGGATCTGAGGTGGTCGCGGAATTCGCTCGGAGATGATTTTCCTTGAGCCAGTTGCCGCCGATTGCCAAGGCGGGGAGTGCCAGCATGCCGCAGGCGACAAAGAACAGATTGCTGAAAGTACTCTGGCTTTTTAGCGTGGAATGTGGTTCGGCACGAGTGGTAATGGGCATGGACTTATTTTTTTTTTGTCTGTTTTGCGGGCTGCTTTTTCATGATTTTTTATTTTCCTTGATTTGAGGGTTGAGGATGATTAGAGTTCTTGAGTTCCGAAGTTACAATTGCAGCGCTCGTTGGCAAGTCGCCATCTAGGATTTTCAGCGGGCCCAGGTTTCGAGCAGGCCTTCCAGCTCGGTGATGCGGCGCAGGACGGCGTCGGGTCCGGCGGGTTGTTGGCCGGCGTGGTGGTCGGGGCAGATCCAGACGGCGCGGATGCCGGAGGCGCGGGCGCCGGCGATGTCGGCGCTGAGGCTGTCGCCGACATGAACGGCATCGCTGGCGCGGACCTGGAGGTGTTCGAGAGCGGCGGCAAAAATTGCGGGGTGGGGTTTTTCCTGGGGGAAATCGCCACCGATGAGGATGGTGTCGACATGGCGGCTCATGTGGACGCGGTCGAGTTTGGGTTGTTGCGAATAACGCGGGCCGTTGGTGATGACGGCGAGGCGGAAACGATGGCGGAGGCGTTTGAGCATTTCGACCGTGCCGGGGAAGAAGTCGTAAGCGGCGAGGCGGGCATCTTCGAAGGCTAGGCGGAGCTGATCGGCGGTGGCGGCATCGGGTTCGGCGGCGCCGCAGAGGGGGGCTAGGGCGCGCAGGCAACAGTTGCGGTATTCCTTCTCTTCTTTGAGGAAGTTGAGATGCTGCAATTCGCTTGGCAAGATGCGGTAGACGGCCTCGAGATAGAGCTCGGCGAAGCGGTTGGCATCGAGCGTCTGACCGAGGAGATTGGGGGCAATTTTTACCAGCTGAGCGCGGCCGACGGCATTGGCGCTGCGGGTATCGCAAAGGGTGTCGTCCATGTCGAGCAGGACGGCGCGGAGAGGGGGGTGGGTCATGGGGAATTAAGAGTTAAGAGTTGAGAATTGGAAGGCCGATATCGCGATATCGGGATATCGCGATATCGGCCTTCAGGAGGGCTCGAAATTCAGCGGCTTTTCAGTTCGCCGTTGTCGAGCCAGAAGCGTTTCACCGGGTTGCCGCGCTGCAGGTTGATCAGATCGATGAAGCCGTTGCGGTTGATCGTCAGGAGTTCGCGTCCGACCGGGGTGATGGAGAGAACTTCACCGGATTCAAGCGGGTAGTCGGCGGCGGTGTCGCGGCTGGCGGCCAGTTCGATGGCGGAGGTCTTGGCGGTGGCGGCGACGGGGCCGATTTTCCACGACATGATCTTTCGTCCGGCGGCGACGAGGAGGCGTCCGTCGCCGGCGAAGGCGAGGGAGCCGGTGCCGGCGAAGGCGGCGGGATCATTGAGGAGTTTGCCGGTCTTCAGGTCGGCGATGAGTAGCCAGCTAGCCTCGGCGACGATCCAGGTGACGGCGGCCCAGCGGGAGTCAGGGGAGACCATGACGTGGGCGCTGGTGGCGCCTTTCGCCGGGATGGCGATGCTGATCGGTGCTTCGCGGCTTTTGAGGATGTCAGGGCTGAAATGCAGGGCGCTGTTGGTGACGAGGGCGAGCAAGCCGTCATTGCCGCAATAGGCGGCCAGTCCTTGGGTATAGCTGAGATTGAGGGCCGGGGCGCTGAGGCTGCGGGATTTGCGGTCGACGATGCGGCCGACGCTGTTGATGCCCCAGTTGCCATCGGGGGAGCAGGCGATGCTGCCATCAAGCAGGCGGGGGTGGGGTCGTCCACGCAGGGGGACGGCGATATTGCCGGACTCGAGATCGACGGATTGCAGGTCGTAGCGGCCGTTGGCGCCGGTGCTTTGCAGGACGACGAGCTGGTTCTTGTCGATCCACGCGTCGGCGGCGATTGAGCGGGGCAGGCGGAGGTCACTTTTTACGGTCAGGGTGGCGGCATCAAAGAGCACCGGGCCATCGGCGAGGAGCTTGCCATCGGGGCTGAGCTCGAGATCGCCGGGGACGCGACCTTTCGGGCCGGTGATCGGGCGGCTGCTGTCATCGAACCAGTTCCAAGCTTCGTCGCTGGTGAAGATAGTTTTGACCGCGGCGTCGGCGCAGAGGTCGCTGATCGGGGAGCGCAGGCCGCGAGTGGCGAGGCGTTTGCGGGTGACGGTATCGAAGACGCTGATGTCTCGTCCGCTGTTGTGGAGGAGGACGGCTTTTGAGCCGTCGGCGGCGAGGGCTTGGGCGACGATTTTGCTGTCGTTGAGAATCGGTTCTTCGGCTTCGCCGCTGACTTCTTTGCCGAGCTTGAGTTTGCTGATCTGGCCGGCGACGAGGACGCGGCTCCAGTCGGAGCTGAAGACGGCGAGGCTGCTTTTGCCGTTGCGGTTGCGCGGGTCGCTGCCGAGGATGCCGGCGGCGCTGAGTTCGTAGCCTTCTTTGACCGAGACGACTTGGAAGAACTGCAGGCGATCGCCGTGGTCGACGGCGATGAACTTGCCATCGGGGGAGAAATTGAGACGGGATATGCCATTGGTGGCGGCGAATTTCAGAGCGGCGGAAGCGGGCATTTCCGATTTGCCGCGCTTGAAGAGATAGAGGCGGCCGTCGCTGCCTTCCGAGGCGATCAACTGAGCGCCGGGGGAGAAGGCGATGGCGATGGAGCCGACGCGGTTGGCGTTGATCAGAGCGGTTTCGGCGCCCTTGTCATCAAAGAGCAGAATGTCGCCACCGGTGAGGGCGAGGCCTTTGCTGCCGGGCTCGAAGACCGGACTCGTCGGGCGGTTACCATGTTCCTGGGCGGTGAGGGCGAGAGGGATGGCCATAAGGGCCAAGAAGGATGCAATTCGCATGTCTCAGGTCTCCGGGGGGTTGCAGGCACAAGCCTCACTCTACCACCTATGTGTCACTTGACACAGTCACTTATCATTTTTCTCCCCGGTCAGTCAGAGGAAGATGGGTCAGTGGGAGTGGTGCAGGGCGAGGTCGAGGAGGCGGAGGGCGCCGTCGCGGCTTTTGGCCGAGCAGGTGAAGGCGCTGTGGTGGCAGAAGATGGCATCGGGCACGCCACAGGCTTCGGCGAGTTTGGCGCCTTCGAGGCCGGCCCAGATCGAGGGGAGGGGTTTGCGCGAGCGGAAGCCGCCGTTGGTCTGGGTGACGGCCTGGACGTACCAATTACCGCCTTTCGGGAAGAGGACGTAAAGAAGTCGGCTGGAATCGGCACAGCCATGAATTGATTCCTGCCAGCGGACGCTTTCCGGCACTTCGATCCAGGGACGCTGGAGCAGGCTGGACTGGCGAACGGCTTCGGCGGTCGACCAGGCGTCGCTGACATAGCGACAGGCGGAGGTGCTGAAGCGGCGGATGACGCCTGAGGCCCAGTTGGATTGTTCGATGAAAACGGCGTCGGCTTCGGCGGCGTCGATGGGGTTCATCACTGCCACTAGGACGCTGACGTTGAGTTCGCGGACCGAGGGTGCTGCGGGGTTGGGCAGGCTGAGGCTGATGCCGTTGTCATGGGCATCGATGGGGCGGACGAGCTGTTCACAGACCCGTTCTGCCGCCTGTTCGTCGCCGTCGCAGATGTCCTTGCCGTGGTGTTTCCAGACCAGTCCGAAAGACGACATGAGGAGGCCGTCGCTGTAGGCCGGGCCGTTGCGGAAGTGGTGGTCGTAGCGACCGTTGTCGGCGGTGTAGAGGCCGCCGACATCGACGAGGAAGTCGCAGGTTTTCCAGACCGCGGGATCGCGACTGCGGATGACTTCCGCGTCGGGATAGAGGAGCTTGAGGGCCCCGACAGCGAAGACGTCGTCGCAATGAAAGCCGCCGGAGTGAGTGCCGATACGCATGAGGATCCTTGGAGATTTTGGTTTCGCCACTGACTATGCGGCAAAGTCGCCATCGCACAAGGGCTGTTCCGCTTTTGCCGGAGAGGATGAAGCAGGCCAGGATTTTGACCTTGCCATGGTAAAACCTCGCGAGTCATGAGTTCATGGTTTGTAGTCCCGGCTTCAGCCGGTTGTTGTGCTCAAATTGCGTTCGGAACAGAACAAACCGGCTGAAGCCGGGACGACAAACTTGAGCTCAAAACGAAGAACTCTTGACTCCCGAGGTAAAACATGTCCTTCGATATTGGCGATAGTAGATTCCCAATCGTGAAGCACAATCGAGGAACGAGCGGCGACGATCAGTCCGAGATGATGTGTGATGGCGTCGGCCACGGATTACAGACTTACATGACGAAAAATAGCAATCATTGGCATCATGCAAGCAAGCGCACAAATGAGCTGAAGGCCGAGACTAAGAGTTGCCAGAACTAGGAAGGGCAAGTAGTTGCGCGGTTTTTTCGCGGTGAATAGGAAATATGCAAAAATGAGGAGGCTGAGTAGCACGAGTAGGGCGATGGCCGTGAATTGGTGCTCGATGAAAAGAGTGGTCAAAGCAGGTAGGGGCTCGCCTTTCAAAGCCTCATCCAGCCCGGCTTTGTAATGTTTCATTGCCCCGGCAAAAGCGAGGGCACCCAAAAGACCAATGCCTGCATACAGGAAGCCGACAGCAGTGCAAAGAATGTGATTCAATGACAATTTTTCTTCGCTCATGTTCTGCAGCCTCTTGTTGCTTTGATTTTCTCGCGAGTCATGAGTTCATGGTTTGTAGTCCCGGCTTCAGCCGGTTGTTGTGCTCAAATTGCGTTCGGAACAGAACACACCGGCTGAAGCAGGGACTACAAACTTGAGCTCAAAACGAAGAACTCTTGACTCCCGAGTGATTTTCAATCCCAAATAAAGAAGGGCTTCACCCCATCTCGGGGAGAAGCCCATTCAACTGAGTTAGACTCAGAAAGTGCGCATCAAACCAATGACCTTGCCCTGGATGTAAACCTGGTCGAGATCATAGAAGCGGGAAGCGAATTCGCTGTTGGCGGGACGGAGCTCGGCCTTGCCTTCTTTGAGGTAGAGGTATTTGACCGTGGTTTCGTTTTCCACCATGACGACGACGATGTCGCCGATGTTGGCGGTTGATTGGACCTGGCAGAGGATGACGTCGGCATCGAGGATGCCGGCATCACGCATGGATTCGCCGTTGACGCGGAGGGCGAAGAGCTGGCGGTTGCCGGCGTTGTAGGGCAGCAGCGAGGGGTCGATCTGAACGCTTTTCTCGACGTTCTGCTCGGCCAGCAGGGGGGCGCCGGCGCTGATGCGGCCGAGGAGCGGGATGCTGAGGGTGAGCGAGAGATGGCGGGGCGAAGTGGTGGTGCGGGTCAGCGACAGGCTGCGGGCTTTCGACGAGCGAGTCAAATAACCTTTGCGCTGCAGGGCGCGGAGGTGAGCAAAGCTGGTGGCGGATTTGATGCCGAAGTGCTGAGCGATTTCGTAAACGGTCGGAGCCATATGCTCACGGGCGTTGAAGGATTCGATGAATCCGAGGATTTCTTTTTGTTTGTCAGTCAGGTCACGCATATGACTCTCCTTGTTTTGTTTGGGAGTTCCCACTGCCAATTGATAGCCTGTTTGAAGCCTGTCAAATGAGTCATGCGCAAAAATGGCGAATATTTACCTGTCGATGCTAAATCTAAGCCTGTCGGAGTCCTGCTGCGGCAGCCAGCTTCAATCGAGCTGACGCGCCTGCGGCAGCTCCAGCGGGACTTGATACGGGGCCAGAAAGGCGTCGGTAAAATCAAAGCCATGGCTGAAATCTTCAAGCCGATCGCTGGGCTGCGCGGCAAAGACTTCGGCCTTGATCAGGATGAAAACAATCTGGCCGAAATCGAGGGTCTGGTGGATGCCCCAGTCGCGCAGGACTGAAAAGGCCAGCGGGCCATATTCGGCGAGAGCATGCTGACGAATGCCGTCGATCAGTTCGGTGACGCTGAGATGGCGACCCGGTCCGGCATCGGGCTTGCGGAAATGCGCCGCCGAAAAGACCACCGCCTGCTCCATGAAGAAATAGGCTTCGGCAGCATAACGCCGTTCAGTCCGCAAAATTTCCATCACGGCATCGCGGAACTGGGGATTCTCAGACATCCTCGTCATCCTCCTCGTCGACTGTGGCGATCTCATCGGCCTCGTCGCTGTCGTCGACCGGATTTTGCAGCTTTAAGCTCAGCCATTCAGCCATGTCGCCTTCATTGGCCGGACGTGGCAACATCCGCCAGCCGAAAGCAAAGCCATCGGTGCCGACACGTGGGATGAGATGAACGGCGGTGTGGCCGATGGCCTGGCCGGCGTGTTCGCCGTGGGCATGATGGAGATTGAAGCAGTCGGTATCAGGATGCTTGGCCAAGGCCCGGCCGAGGCGGAAGGCGAGGTCAAAAAGACGATGACGAAGGCTGGGTTCGAGGGAAAACATGGAGGCATGATGACGGATGGGTAAAATCACACAGTGGCCAGGGTTGACGGGCGAGGGATCGAGGATGACCAGGAGTTCGTCGTCGCGGTAGACTTCGCGGGCGGAGGTGCTGCCGCTGGCGATTTTACAGTAGATACAGGTGTTCATGCGGGTCCGTGGTTGGGGCTGACAATGTCGCACCATGCCGCCGCGGCGGCGAAAGGCAATCGGCTTTAGCTCCGCTCGTCGAAATTCTGGCGCAAGAGACGCCGCATCACCTTGTTTGACGCGGTTCGTGGCAAGGCCTCGAGACGGCGGCTGCCGGCGACTTTGAAGAGCGGGTTAAGGCGCTCTTTGACGAGGCGGCGGAAGGCCTCCAGGCACTCAGGATCTGGCGGGGCGTCCGGGCCTGCCACCCAGGCGATCCACAGGCTGAGTGGACCGCCGCCCGGGGGCGGCACCGCGATCGCCGCGCAATCGCTCACCCAAGGGAGCGAGCGCAGCGCTTCCTCGATCTCGCCGGAGCTGACCATGATGCCGCCGAGCTTCATCCGGTCGTCGCCTCGCCCGAGCAGTCGCCAGCCTTCCGCACTGCGCTTGGCCAAGTCGCCGTGACGACGCAAGACGCACCCATCGGCAGCCACCGGACAGCCGGAGAAATACACTTGGTGATGATCGGCGTTGAGGAGATGCGTCGACAGGCCGAAGGCGGGAGGACGAAGGAAGATCTCACCTTCGTCAGATTCGTTGCCGTGTTCATCGACAAGGACTAGGTCGGAGCCGAGTGCCGGAGTATTGCAGTAACCGGCGCGGCAAGGCAGGCAGATGGTCCCGGTGAGGTAGCCACCGCCAATTTCGGTGCCGCCGCAATATTCGATCACCGGCCGTCCGCCGGCGAAGGCCATCAGCCAGGCCATGTCGCTCGGGTTGGAGCATTCGCCGGTTGATGAGAAGAGGCGGATGCCGGTCCAGTCACAGGTGCTCAGGCAGCCACTGCTGCGCCAAGCGGCGACCATGCTCGGCACAAGGCCGAGAATCGTGGTGCCCGATTTCTCGACGAAACGGCCGAAAGCTTCACCGGTTGGGGCGCCGTGCGGCAGGACGATGCAGCCGCGGTTGATCAAGGTGGCAAAAAGCAGCCAAGGACCCATCATCCAGCCGAGACTCGTCGGCCAGCAAACCCGATCTCCCGGATGGATGTCTTGGTGGAAATAGCCGTCGCTGGCGCATTTCACCGCGGTGCTGTGCCGCCAGGGAATGCACTTCGGCTCGCCGGTGGTTCCCGACGAGAACAGCAGGCAGAGAAGATCTTCAGATTGACGCGCAACGGCGACAAAGGGCTTTGCCTCTTCAGGCAGGAAGTTCTGCCAGTCGATCGCTCCTTGCGGCAGGGGCGTTTCCGGATCGAAGCGGCGGACCACCAAAGGAATGCCGGCGGCAGCGGCGCGATCGATCAGGGGGAGCTTGCGGCCGTTGCGGAGAACGCAATCCTGAGTGAAGAGGAATTTCACCTTGCCAATCCGCATGCGCACTGCTAATTCCGCGCCACTGAAGGCGTCCGAGGCGGTCACCGGGATGACTCCGGCTTTCACTGCCCCGAGAAACAGCGCCGCCGCTTCCGCCGTAAAAGCCGACACCAAACCGATCCGGTCTCCCGGCTGCAGGCCGAGGCGAGTCAGACCCCAGGCATGACGATCGACCAGACTTTCGAATTCAGCCCGGTCGTAGTCGCGACATGAGCCGTCCTCCCGGCCTGCACGCATCACCACATCCGTAGCCAAAGCTTGGAAACAGGAATCGATGATGTTCATGGTTGCGCCTGGCAGACAGGCGGGCGTCGCAGTGCCGCAGCCAAACACCGAATCAGCTTCCTTCCGCAAAAGGATCGGCAGACGCCTCACCACGTCGCCCCAAAAAATCGCTGGCTCGGTGATTGACCAGCGCCACAGACTCTCCCAGTCAGAGAAATTCTTCTCGGCCAGCCATTCTCCGGCATGGCTTGTGGCTATGACACTTGGCGATGGGACCCAAAGACCTTCTGGGCTCAAACTCATAAATGCCTCCCGTAGATGTCTTAAGATAGGCCACTTCGGTCACTTGCAATGCCTGCTATGTCATAATACTGGAGGGGGCTTGGCTGGGTTTTATTTAAAATGATGTGTACTGATTATTATTTGTATACACATCATGATAATTTTAACAAAACTATTTTTCAGAAAATCCTTGTGTCCCGACATCTTTTGTGTTATCATGAATCACGCATACAATCGCATAGGCAGGAAGCAAAGATGAGCAAAACCAGTAACTACGACATCCTCAAAGCCGTGACAACAGCTTTCCTGGAGCATCAGGACACCCGCGTCATCTTGCAAAAAGCGGCGACCCAGATTTGTCAGCGTTTGAATTTCGAAGCTTGTACGATTTATGTTTGGGACGCGGCGATGCAGACCTTGGTTCTCACCGCTGCCAACGGGTATCGTGGCGGCATTGGCACCCAGCTTCGGCCTGGACAGGGAATCACGGGCACTGTATTCAGCAGTCGGCAGATGCTCAACATCACCAATCCGGAAAAACATCCGGCCTACATTTTTGTCTCGGAGACCGGAGAGGAAGAATATCACTCCTACCTCGGCGTGCCGATGCTCTCAGGCGAGACCTGCGTTGGGGTGATGTCGATTCAGTCACGCAAAAACCGTCCATTCCATGACGATGTCGTCGACTTGGCCATGACCCTTTCCAACCAGCTCGCGATCATCCTCTCAAATGCGCAAGCCGGGAAAGTCTTCCGTCTTCTTGAAGAGAAATCCTCGCAGCCCAAAACCCGCCATGCTCGGCACGATATCGAGCTCCGCGGTGCCCCTGTTGCACCAGGCGCCGTTCATGGCAAAGCCTTGGTTCTGGATGGCGAAACTTCGTGGAACAAGATCACCGGGGAAGAAAAAACCGAAGACATTCCACATGAGTTGCGCCGTCTCGAGTCTGCCCTCGGCAAGGCCCGGGAAGAGACTTTAGAGATTCAAGAACGAGCCGCCAAGGTCTTCATCGAAGCCGACGCCTCGATCTTTTTCGCCCAGCTTCTAATGTTGGAAGATGATGGCTTGATTGAAGATCTTCGCACCTCGATCGAGCATGGGCTGAAAGCCGAATCGGCACTGAAATCAGTGATTGAAAAATTCCGTGGCCGCTTCCTTACCTCTCACGAAGGCCAGCTGCGCGACCGCGCCGTCGACCTGCTCGACATCGGCATGCGGGTGCTCAGTCAGCTCGAAGGCGGTCGCCGCCGCCGCGGCCTCGAAGAGCATAAATTCATCCTCGTCTCCCGCGAGGTCATGCCCTCCGATCTGGTGCGCCTGCCGACCCATAATCTCTTGGCACTGATCTGCAGCGAAGGTGGGGCCACCTCACACGCCGCCATCCTCGCCCGCTCACTCGGGATCCCCGCCATCATGGGCTTCGGCCGTGACCACCACATCGAAGAGGGCGACAGCCTGATCGTCGACGGCGACGAAGGCGTCATCTACCTCCGCCCGAGCGAACAGCGACTCACCATTTACCGTGAACGTCTGCACAGCCGACGTGCCGAACTGGGCCATCCCTTGCTGAAAGAGCCCACCGTCACCGCCGACGGCACCCGTCTCTACCTGCAAGGCAATGTCTGCATGCTCGGGGACTTCAAGCATCTCGACCGCATCAACAACGACGGAGTCGGGCTCTATCGCTCCGAATTCATGTTCATGATTCACGAGAACTTCCCCTCGGAAAACGAGCAGTACCGGATCTACCGCAGCCTGGCCAAACTCGCCGATCCCAACCCCGTGGTCATCCGCGCCCTCGACATCGGCGGCGACAAACCTCTGAAATACTTCGACCTCGGCAAAGAGATCGACCCGATGCTCGGTTTCCGCTCCATCCGCGTCCTTCTTGACCATCCCGAAATCTTCCTCCCCCACCTCCGCGCCATGTTGCGCGCGGCGCAACGCGGCAATATCCGCATCCTCTTCCCGATGATCGCCCACGTCGAAGACATGATCGCTGTCCGAGCTGTCATCGACCGCTGCCTTCGCGATCTGCGCGAAACCTATGGCGAGAAATTCGACATGCCGCAGATCGGTGCGATGATCGAAATGCCTAGCGCGGTGGCCCAAATCGATGCCATTCTCGATTACGTCGACTTCGTCAGTCTCGGTACCAACGACCTGGTGCAATACACCTTCGCCGTCGACCGGGGTAACGGCCGTGTCGACCGCTATTTCAAACCCATGCACCCGGTCATCCTCGGCTATCTCGACAAAGTTTCTCGTGCTTGCGTCAAGCGCAAAAAAGGCGTCGGCGTCTGCGGCGAAATCGCCGGTAATGCCCAATGGCTGCCGGTCCTCGCCGGTCTCGGTCTGCATCATCTGTCAATGCCCCCGCCGGTGATGCCGAAGGTCAAAATGATGGCGCACCGCATCGATATGGATGAGTGCCGTAAACTGGCGCAGCGCTGCCTCAAATGCCGCACCGAATCCGAAGTCCGCCAGCAGATCGAGAGGTTCCACGAGAAGATGAATAACATCGAAAAATGAGTTGCTCGCGAGCTTTTAACCGCCTCACCCAAGCTGGGCGAGGTGGCTTTCATTTTTCGATCACGGCTGAAACATGACCCGGGGCGATGCCCTGGGCTAAGTCAGCTTCGACCGCGCTGCGGTGAGCACAAGCTCAGCCTGGAGGTGTCTGGGAATTCAGAGAGGTTTTTGAGCTTGCCCCTTGTGTCCCGCTTGTGTTGCGTAGGCGCTTGCAAGTCAGACTTGGCGGCGCATTTTTCGCTCCCCTAGACCCGAGATGAATGATGTCGCAGCCCAATTACTTCCAGCATTATTCACCCGAGTTGCAAGAGCGGGTGCGCTCGCTTGTCGCCGCCGGCGGGCTGCCGCAGCATCTGCTTCAGCGGTATCCGCAAGCGCATGAAATGCGTTCGGACAGGGCTCTCTACGGCTACACGATGGAGTTGAAAAACCGCTATTTGCGGCAATCGCGACCCTTGAACAAGGTGATCTACGATGACAAAATCCGCCGTTCACATGCGGCTCTCGGGCTGCATACCAGTTTGACTCGGATTCAGGGGAACCGGCTCAAGTCGGCCCAGGAGATCCGCATCGCGGGGCTCTTTCGCAAAGCGCCGCTGCCCTTCTTGCGGATGATCGTGGCTCATGAACTGGCGCACCTGCGCGAATCGGAGCACAACAAGGCCTTCTTCCAACTTTGCGTTCACATCGAGCCGGATTACTTCCAGCTTGAATTCGACACCCGACTCTACCTCAGCTGTCTGGATCTCCACGGCGACATCTATTGAGCGTCATGACGAGGGCGTAAAAAAACTCCTGCGCCCCGAAAGTCGCAGGAGATTGAAGTGGCAAACTGAGCTTTAGTCGGCGTCGATTTCCTGATCGGCGATGTCGTCATCGAGAACATCGACACCGACGAGACCGAGGAAGAGATCGCCGATTTCGGCGGCGTTGAGGCCGAGTTTGAGGCCGCCGTAGATGCCGATGGTGGCTTCGAGCTGACCGTAGTAGGGAGCGCCGGCTTCGTCACCGGGCCAGTCGGACCAGGGGTTTTCGCACCAGGACATGAGCAGGAACTGGTCGGTCTTCCACTGTTTGTGGCGTTTGCTGGCGATGTCGGCGGGGTTGAAGCTGGTACGCTCTTCGCCGACGAGAAGGAGGTGGCCTTCGAGGGCTTCGCCTTTGGCATCGGCGTCTTCGGTGTAGAAGAAGCGGCCTTGGGCGAGGCCGGTCTTGGGCTGATGGAAGTCGGCGCCGAGAGTGAGGCCGCTGGCGCGGAGCTTGAGGCCGTTGGTGCGGCCAACTTCGCAGGTGAAGCAGTCGGCGAGGTCGCGGCCGCGGTCGGTGGTGTAAACGCAGCTGGGAAGCAGGGCGAGGGCGACGGCGGCAAACAGGGCTAGGCGCATAATAGGGACTCCGGGTTGATCTGGCGGACTTTAGCGCCGGACGGCGGAAATCCTCGTCCCGAGAGCTACATTGAGGCCTCACTTTTTCTTCAGCTTCAGGAATCTCCTCATGCAAGTCGCCAGCTCTCCGCAGGACAACCGCATCGCCCGTTTGATGACCGCCGCTGCGCGAGCTTCGGTCGCGGTCGCGATTGTCCTGATCATCGCCAAGCTGTGGGCCTGGCGCGCCACCGGCTCGGTGACGATGATGGCCTCCTTGCTCGACTCCCTGCTCGATGCCTTCACGTCGATCATCACCCTGCTGGCGGTGCGCTATTCCCTGCAGCCGCCGGATGAGGAGCATCGCTTCGGCCACGGCAAGGCGGAAGCCATTGCCGGTCTCGCACAAGCCGCCTTCATCATGGGCTCGGCGGTCGCAGTCTTGTGGAGCGCCGTCGACCGCTTCATCAATCCCCACACTTTGCAGCAGACTGGCCTCGGTATAGGGGTGATGGTCTTATCGATGGTCTTGACCTCTTTCCTAGTGCTTTTTCAGCGCCATGTCATCCGGGTTTCGGGCTCGACCGCGATCGAAGCGGACTCGCTGCATTATGTCGGCGACCTGCTGGCCAATGGTGGCGTCATTGTGGCACTCTTGCTCGAGCAACAAGGCGTTCCTTACGCCGATGCGATCGCCGGTCTTCTCACCGGTGTCATGATCATCCGTTCGGCCTGGCAGATCATCAGCAAGTCGCTCGACATGCTGCTCGACCACGAGCTGCCGGCAGAAGTGACCCGCGAGTTCTCCGGCGTGGTGCGCGGCGATAAACGCATTCTCGGCTTCCACGACGTCAAAACCCGGCAATCCGGGACGAGCTTCTTCTTCCAATTGCACATTGAGGTCGATGGTGCCTTGCCGTTGCGGGAGGCGCACGACATCGCCGAAGAGCTCGAGCAGCGGGTGATCGAGCGCTGGCCGGGCTCGGAATGCCTGGTTCACCTCGACCCGCGCGAAGAGTACCAGAGACACTCTGAGAGCTGAGCGTAGCGATTTCTCTGTGTTCGCCTCTTGCGGCGTCGAGCGGAGCAGCGTAATGTCATCTCTGCATCACAAAATTCACCACATCCCGCATCCCTAAAGGAGATCTCATGGCTCGCAAAGTGATCATCATCGGTTCCGGCCCCGCCGGCCACACCGCCGCCATCTACGCCGCCCGCGCCGAACTCAAACCCCTGATGTTCGAGGGCATGTACGCCGCCGAAGTCGCCGCTGGCGGTCAGTTGACCACCACTACCGAGATCGAGAACTTCCCCGGTTACGTCAGCATCGGCGGTCCCGAGCTGATGGAAAAAATGCGCGAGCAGTCGCTCCATAACGGCGCCGAAATCCTCACCGAGACCGTCGATCAAGTCGACCTCTCCGTCCGCCCCTTCCGTGTTCTCGCCAACGATGTCTGGCATGAAGCCGACACCCTGGTCATCGCCACCGGCGCCACCGCCAAGCGGATGAAGCTGCCCGGCGAAGACGTCTACTGGCAGAAAGGCATCAGCGCCTGCGCTGTTTGCGACGGCGGTTTGCCGATGTTCCGCAACAAGCCGATGGTCGTCATCGGCGGCGGCGACACCGCTTGCGAAGAAGCCAACTACCTGACCAAATACGCCTCGCACGTGCACCTTGTGGTCCGCCGCGATGTCATGCGCGCTTCGAAAGCGATGCAAGAGCGCACCTTCAAGAACCCCAAGATCACGGTTCACTGGAACACCCAGCCGATCGAGGCCAAAGGCAACGGCAAGTCGCTGACCCACGTCGCGGTCGACACCAAGGGCAAAGGCCAGTGGGACATCGAAGCTTCCGGCCTCTTCTACGCCATCGGCCACACCCCGAACACCAGCTTCCTCGGCGGCCAGCTCAAGCTCGACGAGAACGGCTACATCCTGACCGAGCCCGGCACCACCAAGACTTCGGTCGAAGCGGTCTTCGCCGCCGGCGATGTCCAGGACCACAAATATCGCCAGGCGATCACTTCCGCCGGCACCGGCTGCCAAGCGGCGATGGACGCCGAGCACTACCTCGCCAGCCACGCTTGATCTAAGCTCAAGAGCCGCGGTGCAAGCCGCGGCTCTCCTAGGGTAGCGCCTCGAAGCTCGGCGCAACCCTGGGCTTTGGGCTGCAACCCCTTCGGGGTAAAGCAGAAGGTGTCAAGGGTTCCACAACGGCGCCACAAGGAAATCTCAGCCGCCTCAGCTCTTCGCCAGTTTCTCGGCTGCCCATTGGGCCAGGATGTCGCGTTTGATCTTGGCGTTGTGGCGGACGTCGAGAGGAAAGCTGTCCTTGAAGAGGATGGTGCGGACCAGGGCGGAGCCGGAGCTGGCGGCGCCGAGGGCGAGGAGCTCCTGGCGCAGGGTTTCGAGCCGGACCGGATCGCGCAGCAGACTTTCGTCCTTGGGCTGCACCACCAGCACCGGACGCTGCTGGCTGCGAGGGCCGATGCCAACTAGGGCGCAGCGGCGGATGTCGTCGTCGAAGTTGAAGATGTTCTCGACGCTGTCGGTGCAGAGCAGGCCGGAGCTGGTTTCGAGGCGTTCGTTTATGCGTCCACAGAACCACAGCAGGCCGTTGGCATCGAGGTAGCCGAGGTCGCCCATGCGGTGCCAGATGCGGCGGCCGTCGCGGATTTTCGACTTCTCGTTGGCGGCCTCGGATTCGAAGTATTCCTGGGTCACCACCGGGCCGCGGCAGACGACTTCGCCGATTTCGCCGGCGGGCAGGACCAGGCTGTCATCCCATTCTGGCTGGGCCGCGTCGCTGATCCGGATGATTTTCACCGTCAGCTTGTCGGAGACGACGCTGCCGACGCAAGTGCCGGCGCCGGCGAGGGATTTGGCGGCGGCGTAGCGCAGCACTTCGGAGCCTTTGAAGGAGCACAGTGGCAGGGCTTCGGTGGCGCCATAGGGGACAAAGATGTCCGCACCGGCCGGCAGGATGCCGTCGAAGAAGCGGCGGTGCAGATCGGCAGGAACGCTGCAGCCAGCCATCACCAAGGCGCGGACTGAATCCAGGCTTTGATCGTTGGCTTCACACCAGTCGGCGACGCGGGTCCAGAAGGCGGGGGAGCCGAAGCTGAAGCTGACGCCATAATCGCTCATCAATTGCACCAGCGGCGCGGGATCGACCTTGCCGGGATGGGAGAAGTCGATGCGCGGCACCACCGAGGGCATGCCCATGCAGATGGCGAAGAGTGCGAACAGGGGGAAGACGCTCATATCGACGTCTTGCGGGGTGATGCCGTAGGCTTTGCGGATCATTTCGGTCTGGTGGGCGAAGATGCCGTGGGTGTAGACCACGCCTTTTGCCGGGCCGGTACTGCCGCTGGTGAAGAGGATGGCGGCGATGTCGCTGGCCTGGGTGTCGGCCACCGAGTGATCGCCGGCGGTGATCTTGACTTTCTTCAGGCGCGTGACCCCGGGGAGAGGCATCCTTCCGGTCGAAATGAGCAGGTCGCAACCGACGAAGTCTTTCCGGCGCGACAGGGCGAAGAGCATGGCCGGGGTGGCGCCGATGATGGCGGCGGCGCGGACCTGGCGGATGCAGTTGAGGAGGCCTTCTTTGCCCATGCCGGGGTCGATGAACACCGGGGCGGCACCGAGCTTGAAGAGGGCGAAGCTGACGGTGATCAGATCGATGCCCGGGCGGATGGCGACGAGGATGCGCTGGCCGCGTTGGACGCCGAGGGTGGCAAGGGCTCGCGCCCGATTGCCGGAGAGCTCTTCGATCTGGGCGAAGGTGTACGATTGCGACAGCGCGGCGCCGTCCTTCTGATGCCCAAGAGGCAAGATCAAGGCGCGTTTGTGCGGCTGGTCTTCAACCTGTCGGCGAAGATACTGGGCGATGTTGACGCGTCCGGAGACGATGGGAACAAGTTCTTCGTGCATGATCTGGTTTTCCTGGTCCCGGAATATAGCGACTCTGCGCTTATCTGGCGACAGGAGTGACGCGCAAGGAGGGGAGGGGGAATTGGGGACGCTTCTGGGTCAGGAAGCGAAGCTCAGATCACAGCTCAATCATGTCGAGATCTTCTCTTTCCGGCAACGGTTTGGGTGGTGGCAGGATGGCATCCTGGATTTCCTTCAGCACTTCGCGGACTTCGACATCGTCGGACGGTGGGAGCTGACGCAGGCGAGGCAAGATTTTCCGACCTTTTTCGATCAAGCTGCGGCGGGCCAGGGCGCGCACCTTCGGCTTGTCGGAGCTGAGATCGCCGACGAGACGCAGGATCTCCGCTTCCAAGGCGGCATCGAGCTGCGGGGCTTTCAGCCCGAGATGCTTGAATTTCTGTATTTTTGCCAAGGCTTCGAAGATCGGTTCGCGCATCACCAAGAGCTTGGAATCGTGAAAGAGGACGACGCGAAGATTGTTCACCGGCTCGTCGGTGACGGCGAGGATCTTCGATTCGCCAGCGGGCTCGATCGACAGGCAGCCGGCGTAGAGGAGGCCGACTTCACGGCCGAAGGCGTTGATTTTTTCGAGCTCGGCTTTTTCCGGGAAAAAGGCCGTGCCTTCGCGGTCGCTGCTTTGCTTGAGGTCGCGGAAAAGTTTATGAAGGGTTTGGAGTCCGTCCTGCGCGCAGGCGGCCGAGAAGCTGCCGCCAGGAGCCATGACATCGATGACGCGGAGCTTGCCGTCGACGCCGGGGCTCAGGACATAGCTCATCGAAGTCGCCATCGGATCATTCGGGTCCTTGGCTTCGAGTTCGACCACGAGGCAGCCTTCATAGAGGCCTTCACCGGCTTTTTCGGCGGCGACATGAAACTTCTCTGTCAGAGGCACGGCGCGAGCGAGGCTGCCGGGGTCGAGGCGTTGCATCCGATCGCTCACCGCTTCGCCCATCAACTCCGCCGCTTTCGGATCGGCCTTGCCGCGGAGCTCGGCATAGGCTTTGAAAAACGCGGTTCCCTGGCTGGCTTTGGCGGCGGCAGCGGGGTCGAAGACGGTAGCGGCCGCTGCGGGTTTCGGCGCAGGCTTGGCTTCCGCTTCATTAGCGGCGAGGAAAAGACAGAGGAGCGAAACAATCATGGCAATCTCCGTTTCAGGCGGATGGACGTCCGGAAAGATAAAGATGGGCGAGGGGAGAAATGCGGGCCATGCCGCAGGCGATGCGAGGATCCATCTTGCCGCGCTGCATCAAGCGGGGCAGGCCGCTGACGTCGCGGGCCGCGGCACCGGCAAGAATCTGCTGCGCCGAGCTGGCCGTCTCGGGGTCGTCCGAGGTGACCGCGCCGAGCAGCATCGGGCTGCAGTCGTTGAGGTGTTCGGTCAGCCATTTGCGGGCGTCGCGACGCTCCCGGGCGGCGCCGCCAAGGGATTTAATCTGCGCCGTGACTTGGCTTTGCAGGGTCGCGTCGGTGCGGCGCTCGCGCCAGGCCTTGCCGAGCCGGTCCTCGGCGCTGAGAAGACGAAGGAGGCAGTCACCGTAAGACTCGCCTTTCTGCTTCTGCAGCAGGCCGCAGTCGACCTTGGTTTTGCCGTCGGGGCTGAGGAGCAGCACCTGGCCGGATTTGAGCTCGCCGGCGATGCCGGCTTGACCTGGCGGAACGAAGGCGCAGGGAAAAGCGCCGACGCAGGATTTGAGGCGACGGGCGGACTCTTCAGTGCCACTGAGTTCGGCCCGCAGCGAGTTGCCGTCGGCAGCATCGCCGCAGATCACCAGAACCAGCGGCGCGCTCGACCACTGCTTGGCGAAATCATCGATCTTGACCGGCGCGCAAGGGGCCTGGCGTTCGGCGATGTCTTTGGCGCTGACGGCGGCGGGCAGGCCAAAAATCGCGGCGGCGGCGAGACGGGCGAGAAAGGCGGTCTTGGCGGTGGCAGGATCCATGAGAGTTCTCCCGGGTTTGATGAGGTGGCTGACCCTGTGACGCGCCACCTGGCAGAATATTACACCGAAGTGCCGGATTCGTTCAGGCTGCAGCGCTGTCGCTGTCAATTCTCATTCTGTATTACTTGTTCAGAGGTTACTGCTCAGCCCCCCATGCAGCATGCTGACCGGTGGATCCAGCAGTCGGGCTAAAGCTGGAGAAGGCGGGGAAGCGGAGTCAGGTCGACGAGCCGGCGGCGAGTGAGCTAGCTGCAGGCATGAAGGGATCGCCCTTGAAGGCTGAGAGGATGGCGCCGTAAGCGCTCTGCCTTTGTTTGACCGCCGTCGAGATATAACTTGGCCCGGAAGAGAGGCTGGACAGCTGCCATGGGCAAATCTGAACTCGTCGTCGCATCCATTTGTCAGTAAGATTTTTGAGCAAGTCGGACTTGTAGAAGTTGATCGATCGCGAACAATCGCATAGCGACCGTCATGGTTCGTCAGGTGCGGCAGGGCCGCTCAACTTGCCCCCCGGACCTAGGGCGGCGGGGCTTATGGCTGCGGACCATCGGGGATCACAACGGTCGGTTCCGACAGGTTGGCTTTTTCTTCGTCACTCATGGGCTTGAACATGTTCGGGAACTTATCTGCGACCTGATTGACCGTCTCCGGTGTAATGAGGATGAAGCGCTTCTCAAAGGCTGCTTTATAGTCGTCGGGAATTGTCTTCTCCATGTCATATTTGATGTCTGGGCGGTGGACCACGGCGACCTGGATGAACTTGTCCATGAAGGCGTTGCGCAAATCGTAGAGGCTGCCATTGATGACGACGAGCATTTGGCGCTCGCCATCGGGTTTGGTCCAAAATGCCATTTCCTGGAAATCATAGGGGAGACCCATGAGGGTGATGACGAGGTTGCATTCGGGGTGGGCATCCATCATCTGGTCGAATTCCTTGGCGGTGAGAAAGTAGTCCTTGGGGGCTTCCGTGGCGACAATTTTACCGGAGCCGCCGAGGCCCTTTTCAATGGATTCGCGCATCATTTTGATACGATCGCGGGTGTTCTTTGTTTCTGGATCGGTGATCAGCAGGATTTTAGCTCCGGCATGGTTACGGGCGATGGTTTCGCCGAGCACCTGCGTTTGGGCGCGGGTGTAGCCCATCTCCCGTTCAATGATGTCCTTGGCCGGCCACGTCGGCGTCATCGAGATGACCGTCTGGATGATGGCGATGCCGACAGCGATTAAGCCAAAAAGTGCGGCAACCGGACGCCCCCAAGTCACCCCGGGCTTTTTGGATTTCTTGTTTGCCCATATCATGACGAAGGCGCAGGCAGTCATTAGGCCGTACATATACATCGAAGAGTCTCCTGTGCCTTGTTCAGATTGTTAACTGCCAAATTTCTTTGCGATCGCGTTAGGGCGCAACCCGAGCATGAGGTCCATTATAGTCGCGTGGCTGGTGCCTAGCAACGGTTGGGAGAGAAAAGGTTTGGAATAGGGCCATTTTGATGCCGGGGGCTCCTCGGTCGCGCCGAAGTCGCTCCATGCCCTCCTGTCTGGCCGATTTCCAGACCGAGACAGGGCTTCAAGCCAAGGAGGGTTCAGCTGACGAAATAAAAAAAATCGACCTGTGCAAATCAGGCGCTGAGTCGTTCGTCGTTCGTCGTTCGTCGCGAAGCGACGGGGTGAGTGTAGCTTTCAAGCTCCGGACAGGATCGAGAGTGAATCGCCGTCGCGTAGCGACAGGATGACCTGTCTGCGGTGGCGATGCAGAAAGCACCTAGAACGCAGATGTGCAGGACCGGACAATCGCCGATCAGAATCCTTAAGCAGCCACTCCCACAAGTCGTCACCTTCCTTCGACGAAGTTCCCCCTGCCGATCGCATTCGCCGTATTGAGATAGCTGTAATACTCCCACCTTTGGACATGGCCATCTAGGTAGAGGACATTGCCCCCGCCATTGTGGCGCATGGCAAAGGCTTGGCCATGGGTGATGTCAAAGCCCAGACCCAAAGCCCAGTCTTCAAAGTTGTTCTGCATATTAATATCATGGAGCAATGGCGTCCTTGATGGAACATTAGTGTTCGAAAACTTGACCAACGGACTGGGACGGCTTAGTGAGTTGATGTGGGCATTATACCCGTAATCAGAGATATAGGGCCAGGAAGTCCACGGCACTGTCGCGAAGTTGGTTGCGGAAGGGCAGGCGAAAGTGCTACGATCGTTGATGTACCGGTTGATATCCTGATTCCAGGCTACACCATTGCCCACCCCAGGTGTCGAATAGCCACCGCGCGGGCAGGCCCCGTCGTTGTCTACGCCATAAAGTATCGCGCCCACTCCCATCTGCCGCTCTTTGTTTCCGCATGCGATCGCCTGTGACCTCTCGCGTGCCTTCCCCAGTGCGGGTAACAGCATCGACGCCAGAATCGCGATAATCGCTATGACCACCAGCAATTCGATGAGTGTAAAATAGCCGCGTTTCATCAGAGGCCTCCCTAAGCTGTTTAAATCCACAACAGGTCATAACAACATAGCAGAACAACAGGAAATTAACAATTGTGAATATTTATAGAATTCGCAACACCCACTCCAGACCTGAATCAGTCAGACCATCATAAGGGGGCCACCGAGTTTTCTGTGGAAAGCGCTGAACTCCGCCATGGCAAAACAGGGCATTGATCACGCAGATCGGCACATGACTCCGGTAAGCTGAGCTGATGTGATTGAAGCTAGGTAGAGACGACTCTGGCAAGGGTTGGGGATGCCAGAGTTTAGGGTCAGCGCCAACAAGGCCAAACCCCGAAGTCCGTATGGAGGCACAAGTGCAAGAGCGGAGTGGGGTTTGTTTTTGACCTAGTGAGGCAGTCGCGGCCAGACCCTAACTCGCCCGGCATCGCTCACCCTTGGCGGAGGAGGAGCGGAGGGCATTTGCCAGGGTCAAATTCCGGGGTACTATGGTGTCGTTGGCGCTGCTCAACCTGTGGCGAAGCCATGGACCTTTTCCACAGTAAACTCGGTCAGCCCGCTTTTCCTCGTATTCGCCGGCGGCAGCGATTGCGCAGAGCTTCATCCGCCGTACAATTGCAGGCGTTAAAAAAACCGAAACAGGAATTGCATGAATAGCCAACGCATCGCCGACATCGTCGCCAAACACGGCCTGGAGAAATTCCGGAGCAAGCAGATCGCCGACGCCTTCTTCAAGAAGCACGTGCGCTCGTGGAGCGAGGTCGCCGGCCTCTCCGCCGCGGTGAAGGAGAAGCTCAACGCCGAAGAGCCGGTGCTCCGCCTCACCGAGCACAAGCTGCTCGAATCCTCCGACAAACGCACCTACAAAGCCCTGCTTAAGCTCGGCGACGGCCGCATTGTCGAAAGCGTGCTGATGGAGCCGTTGCCCGGTCACTGGACCGCCTGCATCTCCTGTCAGGTCGGCTGCGCCATGGCTTGCACCTTCTGCGCTACCGGCCGCATGGGCCTGCTGCGCAATATGGATTCCGAAGAAATCTCCGATCAGGTTCTCTACTGGCGCCAATTCATCGCCGCCCGCAAGATGGACATCCAGCTCAATAACATCGTTTACATGGGCATGGGCGAACCCTTCCATAACCGCCGCCATGTCTTTGACTCGATTGATGAACTGACCAACGCGGAAGGCTTCGGCATCGGCTCGCGCCACATCTCGGTTTCCACCTCGGGCTTGGTCAAGGGTATCGAAGAACTCGCCGATCGTCACCCCCAGGTCAATCTCGCTATCTCCCTGCACGCTGCCAATGACGAGCTCCGCGATCGCCTCATGCCCGTCGCCAACAAGGCCCATAATCTCGACGATCTCGCCGAATCAATGCAGGTCTACCTGAAGAAAACCAATCGCAAAATCTTCGTCGAATACATCCTGCTCGACGGCGATAACGACTCTCAATTGCATGCCGAACAACTCGCCACCTGGCTTAATAAAATCCACGCCAAGCACCTCCTGCATGTCAACCTGATCGTCTACAACCAGACCGAATCGGCGCACCGGGAATCGTCGCGCGAAAGAGCCCGCGCCTTCCTCTCCGCCCTCGAGCACCGCGGTGTCTCCGCCACCATCCGCAAAAACCTCGGTCGCGATATTGACGGCGCCTGCGGCCAGCTCGCGGTGATGGACCAGAAGTGAAAGAGGTAAAGAGGTTGGGAGTAAAGAGGTAAAGAGCTGGGTACTCCCAACTCCATCGAACAACTCAGCACGGAAACAGCGGAAGCCCATGAAACAGCTCGTCCTTTGCTTGGTTTTCCTCCTCGCCTTTCTCTTCGCCTCCTGCGGCGGCTTGAAGCCGTCCGAAAGCCAGGATAAAGACGGTGCATGGATACGCACGGAAGAGGGTAAAGCGGTTTTTGTGCGAGAACAAGAATTCGCCCGCGTCGACGGCGCACGAGTGCGTTTCATTGGCATGGTTCACATCGCCTCGGCTAGTTTTTATGAAGAGGTTTCGGCGCGTTGCCAAGAAGGGGATCTGGTGCTCACCGAAGGCGTCAGTGGCCGTCCTGATTTTGGTCCTTGGGGTTTGACTTTATCCTATGTACTCGGCTCCTACTCCCGCATCGCCGAACTCAGCGGTGCGACCCGGCAGGATTTCGCTTTTGCACCGGGGGCCAAGGCGCGCAGCGGCGACTGCAGTTTGGCAGAGATGACTCAGCAGTCGAGCTGGCTCGGCCGCGAAGTCACTGGCACCTTGGTCTTGCCACTGATTGTGGCAGGCGGCGAAGTCGCCTATCTCTATGGAAGGAGCAATCTCGAAGTTCACCGTCTTGTCGGCCAAGGTGACTCGGCCCGGGCCGATGCTCGCGGCTTGCTCCTTGGCGGGCATGATGTCGACGGCAAGGACGATGATGCAGCCTCTCAGGACAGCGTCATTCCCGGCATTCTTGACGTTCGCAATCAGCATTTGATGGCTGAGGTCGACAAGGCGTTGGCGGCGTCCGCCCAGCCGCAGCTGATCTGTCTCCCCTGGGGTGCCGCGCACGGGCCCGGCATCAGCAAGCTCTTGCGCCAACGCGGGTTTTTCCCGGTCGAACACCGTTGGCATCGCCTCTGCACCTTGACCGCGGATGCCAGCGATGACGAAGCCAGTCAATTCAGCCTGCCCTGGATTTTCCGCTGCACTCACCGCCAGGGGATCACCGAAGTCGCTTTCCTGGCCGACAGTCTCGACTGGCGCTCCTCCCCTGAGGGTTGGAGCTTCTCGCTGCTCTGGCGCCAGGGCTTCTCCTGCGCCGCCGGCAAGAAGCAGTGGCAGGCGACGCTCCTGCCGCAGGTCTTCGGGTTACCTCTCGGCTGGGAGCGCCGCCCGGTCAAGGACGGGGTCAAATACGGCCTGCTCCTCATCCCTTGGGAGAGCCGAGCGGAAAAACCGTGAAAATGCTTGCGGAAAGCCCGGTTTTTTCTGCCGAAAGTCCTTGTCAGACGCAATAAAGGCGTTAGGTTTCAGTCCCTTTTCTCAAGAACTACACCCCAACATCATCATCCCGAAAGGAATCTCACCATGGCACAGAAGAAAGGCGGCGGCTCCATCAAGAATGGTCGCGACTCCAACCCCAAAATGCTCGGCGTCAAACGCTGGGGCGGCCAGCTCGTTACCGCTGGTAGCATCATCATCCGTCAGCGTGGCTCCAAGTACACCGCTGGCAACAACATCGGCTGCGGCCGCGACTGGACTCTCTTCGCCCTCGTTGACGGCACCGTTGCCTTCGACCGCGAAGGTCGTCGCGTCAACATCGTCCCCTGCGCCCAATAAGGCGTCAGTTCTAAAGACGACTGGCCTCGGCAACCCCGAGGCCTGCTTTTTTATCCCCGATTGAGCTTTTGGATCCCTTCCCCATGTTTGTTGATAGAGTCAAATTCCGCGTCAAAGGCGGCGATGGTGGCAATGGTTGCGTCAGCTTCCTGCGCCTTAAATTCATGCCCAACGGTGGCCCTGCCGGCGGTGACGGCGGCCACGGCGGCAGCATCATCCTGCGGGTCGATACGTCGCAGCAATCGCTCATCGACCTGAAGTTCTGCGGTCACGTCGAAGCCATCCGCGGTGGCAACGGCGAAGGCCGCGACCGCCACGGCCTCGACGGCGAAGACCGCGTTGTCTTCGTACCCCCTGGCACCTTGGTGATGGACGCTGACAATAGCAACTACATGCTGGGCGACCTGGCCAATCCCGGTGACGAACTGATCGTCGCCCGCGGCGGCACCGGCGGCAAGGGCAACCGCCACTTCGCCACCGCCTCCAACCGCGTTCCCCGCAAAGCCACCCTTGGCGACCCCGGCGAAGCCAAGACTCTCTTCCTCGAACTTCGCACCATCGCGGACTGCGGCCTCGTCGGTTACCCCAACGCCGGTAAATCGACATTCATCAACGCCGTCACCCGTTGCGGCGCCCGCACTGCTCCCTACCCCTTCACCACCCTCGAGCCCCAAGTTGGCGTCCGCGAGTTTGACGATTTCACCCGTCTCACCATCGCCGACATTCCGGGACTCGTCGAGGGCGCCGCCGACAACGTCGGTCTCGGCCATGACTTCCTCCGCCACATCGAGCGTACTCATATCCTGGTCATGGTTCTCGATATGGCCGGCACCGATGACCGCGATCCGATCGACGACATGGCCAAGCTCAATCATGAACTCGAGCTGTACCAGCCCGGTCTCTCCGGCCGCATCGCCATGATCCTCGCCAACAAGATGGACGAGCCCGGCGCCGCGATCAATCTCGAACGCCTGCGCGCCGCTACCGAGGCAAAAATCTTCCCCGTCACCGCGGAGCTCAAAATCGGCACCGAAGAAGCTCTCGAGCTGATTCGCGTCCTGGTCAATGAACGCCGCGATGCCAAGACCGCTGCCGCTCCCCTCAAAGACGTCCACCGCAAATCTGGCCGCTTGGTCATCGACCTCCATGCCAGTGACGAAGACTTCCGCACCGGTGACGAGCAAGAGCAAGATCTCCAAGAACGCCGCCAACACGCTGCCTTCCTTGATGACACCGATGATGACGATGATGTCGAAATCGATACCAGTCTCTTTGATGACCCCTCGTGGGGCGCGGCTCCCGAGCCCCGTCCGGCCGGACCGGTCATTGTCGGCATTGGCGACGAAGAGCAGGAAGACGACGACGAGAACGCTGAAGACGACGACGAAGACGGCGAAGAATGGGTTCAAGTCACCGAGCCGGAAGGCAGTGATGATGAGGCCTTCCCCGAAGATCTCGACTTCGATCAGCTCGACTCTCTCGCCAACACTGACGACAGTGGAGTGGACGCCGCGGCACTTGCAGATAAACTCTTTGGTGCAGACCGCGCGCCCCGAGCTGCCTCCGATCCCGTCGCCGGTCCTGCCGGTAAACGCGGCGGACCACGCTCCGCTCGAGGCAAGCGCCAGTAACCCGAAACCGCCACGCCCCGGCCCCGGCCGGAGGGAGAACAGACGACGATGATGATGATCTTCTCCGACCTGTTGGGCGCTAACGCTAGCGATCAGATCACTCCCGATCGGATTGCCGCCGGTACCGACAAAGGGCTCACCCGCCCCCACAACGAAGACGACTTTCTCTCTCTCTCTCTCCCTGGGGATAAGATCTCTCTCGCTGTCGTCACCGACGGCATGGGTGGTCATGATGGTGGCGAATTGGCCAGTTATTTTGCCATCGAAGCGCTGTCGAAAATCTGGCGCGGCTTCGGCTCCACTGAGCATAAAGCGCGCGACAGTGAAGACCTTTTGGTCGATGCGATCAAGAAGCTGAACGGACGGATTCACTCGGTCAACGACCAGCTCCAGATCAGCCGGGCCATGGGCACCACCATCACTGCCGGCCTCATCACTCCCTCAAAAATGATTGTCGCCCATGTCGGCGACTCCCGCGCCTACTTCTGCCGCGGCGGCAAGGTCAAGCAGATCACCGAAGACCACACCTGGGTCGCGAAAATGGTCAAGCTCGGCAACCTCTCCCGCGCCGAAGCGGAAAACCACCCCCTTTCCCACCTCCTCTCCAACTGCATCGGCGCTTCGCCCGTGGTCGAGGTCTCGGTCTATCATCATAAGCGCAAGGTCGACGACCGCTACCTCTTCTGCACCGACGGCCTCTACGGCTCGATGTCGCCGAAAGAATTGCAGCGGATCATGAAGGCCCACGAAAATCCCCGCGACACCCTGAAAGAGCTGATCTACTGCTCCCTCCGCGGCGGCGGCAAAGACAACATCACCGGCATTGTCCTTTTCGACGCCTGAAGTCAAGAGTCGCAAAAATTCCAAGCTGAGACCGAGGTCTCAGCTCTTTTTTTTCGCCGTCTTCGGCTTGCGCTTCATCAGGCCTTTGGCGATCGACTCGGTAAGCTTGTCGCAGAGCTCTTTTTTGGTGGCGCAGGGCAATGAATCGCCATCGGGATTGATGACGAAAGTGCGATGCTGCTCACCCACCACTTCATCGAGATTGTTGGCGACGATGAGGTCGGCCGAAGATGCGTGCAGGCTGCGCAGGGCGATGGTGTGCAGGCGTCGATCGGTGAGGCCGACCTGGAGCTTGAACTTGACCAAGAAGGCATCGGGTTGCGCTGAACGCATGGCGTCGACCAGCTTCGGCGTCGGCACCAGCTTGAGGTTGAAGCCGCGTTTCGACGAGGTCTTGCCCGGGCGGACTTCCGCCGCGGTGAAATCCGAGACGGCGCTGGAATGCAGAATCAGATCCCAACGGTGCAGCGAACACTCGGTCTCGAGCAGGTCTTTCAGCTCTTCGAAGTAGAAAAACTGGTGGATGCGCATGCTGGTCCAGTCATCGGTGGTGTACTTCGCCCGACCCGGTCCCATCAGCAGGGTGACATCGGCGCCGAGGCCTTGGAAATGGCGGGCGAGGCGGAGGCCGGTCTCGCCGGAAAAGACGCTGGTGAGTACCCTGACCCGGTCGACCGGAGTCCAGGTCGGGCCGGCAGTGACGAGGACGCGAAGTCCGGCGAAGTTGAAAGCCATGAGAAACTCCTTGCTAGCTAAGACAGTTCCATCATACACCTCGGCGCTGCTGGAGCAAGTGGCGCTAGTGGAGCGGCTGCTGGGCGCAGGGATATTTATCAAGGCTTAACATCCTTGGCAGCTTGCTCGGCGCGAATTTCATCCCAGGTCTTCGGCCAAGCGTTCTTCTCGCCGATCACCCGCAGCTGGTAGATGTACCAGCGGCCCTGACCGTCGGGGAATTCCTTAACCAGCAGATCATGATTTTCCACTAGGATCGACAATTGGCGCCGAGTGAAGGCGATGGCCGCCCGGGTGGCGAGGATGTCTTCGCGATACTCTTTCTTGGCATCCAGTTTCTCCAGCCAAAGCATCTTCTTCAAGGCGTCGTCCTTAATTGTGGCGTTGTCGCGATTGTCACTACCATAATTTTGACTGGCCTGCTGCGCGATGTTGATCAAGGCCTGCTTCATCGCTGGCGTCCCGGCAAAAGGCAGGGTCTTGCTCCATTCCGCACTGCGCTCCTTCAAGCCGACAAAGGTCTTGCCGCGGTTGTAGAGCAGTCGAGCCTTTGCTTCCGGTTTCAAGTCGCGGTCTGCCGCGAGGAAGGCGTCAAGCTGGGCTCGCGCATCCGGCCAGCGTCCCATGAAATGGAGGTAATCGCAGACCAGGAGGCGGACGAGCTGCTCCTTGCCGAAGAATCGCCATTCGTCCTTAGGCGTCAGCATCATCCCGTGTTCGCTGGCCCAAGCCAGTCGTCGCGGCGCACTTGGCGAGGCAGAGCGCTCCGCCTCTTGCCATTCCGGCGTCAGATCGCGCAGCTTGGCCCAGTTGCGGCCGGCTTCGGCGTTTTCCCCTGCGATGAACTGGCAGAGACCGAGTTTGCCCTGCAGCTCGATCCGCATCGCGTCGAGATACCAGGAGCAGTTGAGGCGGTTGAAGACGCTGCCGGGGGGATTGGCGGCGATGGTCTTGTTGCCCCAGATGTCGCGGCTGAAATAGCCGGGTGCCGGGCGCGCCACATCGCTGGCCGAATCAGGTACCGCCATGGAGGCGTCCGCCGCTTTCCCAGCAAGCTGATCGAGGCAGGCGACGCCTTTCTCCAGCCATGGTCTCGCTTTGCTCGGTGCGAACTCGGTGAGCGCTTGGTCAGCCAAGGCCAGGTAGGCTTCCTCGCGGTAGAGTCCGGTCGGGGCCTCGGCGATGAAGGCTTCCAATTCCCTGAGAGCGGTCTTCTCCGCCTCCTCGCCCCAAGGGATGGCGGGCAGGCGTTCCCGGCGTTCGACGGCGATTGTCTCTGGGGTCTGCTCGCGACTGGCCAGGCCGGCTTCGGTGACATGGAGGGGCGCCAGCTTGGCGGCCTTGTCGCGACCACGGCGAAGGGTCGCGTCTGGTCGCAGCTGCGCCAGCTGCAACAGGCATTTGCCGCGATAGAGGCGGGCGGCGAGGCCGAAGACGGTGTCGCCATGCCATTTGGCAAGTTCGTCGTAGATGATCACGGCCTCGGCCGGCCGTTGCGCCAGGCGCAAAGTCTCGGCGTCGCGGTAGAGATTCCAAGGCAGGCCGCGCGCCTGCATCTCGGCCAGCGGCGCGGCGAGATTGCGGAGCCGCGTCAGGCGGTCGTGCAGCAAGCCGAGTAGCGCCAGTTCGAGGGCGCTGGCCTGTACCGTCGTGTCATCTCCTTTCATCACCTTCGGCAGCAGGCCGATCAGCCGCAGACCTTCGTTGGCGGCATCGCGGGCGGCAGCGAATTTCTGCCCGCTCATGGCTCCTTGCGCCACCAAGCAGCAGTCGCCGATGACCAAAAAAGGATGCTGGCATTCCCGGTAGCGCTGGCCCAGTCGCGAGGATTGATCCTGCTCGCCCAGCTCAGCCAGCAGCAGCGCTGCCCAAAGCTGGGCGCGGGGATGGGAACCCTCGGCTCCCCGCCAATGCTGAGTGCCTTGTACGGCTTTGCTGAATGCCGACACCATCTCAGTCTGCCAGCCGCGACGCCCGGCGCCATCGACTTGACGAGGCAGCGGCTTGACCGCCAGCAAGGCGCGCTCGGCCGCTTTTGCGACGGATGCATCCAACAAGGCCGCAGGGAGCAAGGAGGCGAGCCCCTGCGCCACCTTGCCGCTGCGGGCTTCTTGTTCAGCCAGCAGGATCAAGGCGACTTCGCCAAACTCCGGATCCAAGGGTTTTTCCAATTGGCGCCGCAGCCAGCGAAGATCGTCAGACGGCAAGGTGCCATTGCGGATTTTTGCGCTCAGGCGCACTAACTCTTTTTCCGCCTGTGCCGTCTTGCTGTCGGCAGCAGCTAGGGGGAGACAGAAAAGCAAGAGCGCCAGGAAGGCTCGTTTCAAGGCTTGCTCTCCAGCCCTTTGACCAGTTCAGACAGCTTGGAGCTCTGCGCCGCGTCAGCAGCTTTGAGCCGCTCCAGGCGCTTGAGTAGAT
>JAYTMY010000123.1:0-4770 GCA_043748535.1 Lentisphaeraceae bacterium
GGCAAACCGGCGGTGATCCATTGCCGCGACGCCTTTCCCGAAACCTTGGAATCGCTCCGCCGCGTCCTCGGCGGACAAGTGCCCTTCATCTTGCACTGCTACACCGGCGACCTGAGCCAGGTGCGCGACTTCCTCGCCCTCGGCGGCTACATCTCCTACTCCGGCATCGTCACCTTCAGCAGCGCCAAGGCCTTGCGGGAATCGCTGCAGGCCGTCCCCGACGACCGTCTCCTGATCGAAACCGATTCGCCCTGGCTGGCGCCGATCCCGTTTCGCGGACGCCGCAATTCTCCCGCCTATGTGCCGCATGTCGCGGCTCGGGTCGCGGCGGAGCGCCAGATCAGCGTCGAAGCCCTCGCCGAACTGACCTGGGCCAACGCCTGCCTGGTCTTCCAATTGCCAGCCGACGGCGGCGTCGCGGCGGGTTGAGAACTAGCCGCGCGACAAAAGAGAATTAGCTTCTCGGCGCCTAAATCAATTCCCACCCGAGAGCTTGTAATGAACGCCGCCGTCCCCGATGCCGATGTCTTTGACCGCTTCTTCCGCGAAGCGGCCGATTACCTGCCGCCCAGCCACCGCCGCCAACGGACCGAGATCATCCTTCGTCTCGCGGCACAAGTGTGGAACGCCGTCGTCCGGGAACAAGAAGAGCCGGAAATGCTCGCCAAGATCCTCGACAGCGCTCATCGCGATCCCACTTTCTTCTCCTGGTGCCTCGAAGTCGAAGCCCTGAAGCGCCTGAAATATTGCGACCAGCGCTGGCTCGTCCGGATCGAAGTCGAAGACCGCCAGGGTCGCCTCTTGGTCACCGTCAAAACCGCGCCTTACAACCCGCCAGGTCAAGCATGAGCTCCGTCGCCCTCAGCACCGGCACCGCGGTCAAAACCGAGGCGCCCCTTCCCGTAGGACTCGACAACTCCTACTGGCGCTACCTCAGCTACGCCAACGAGCCCGAGCCGCTGCCCACCGGCATGGATAAATTCTACTCCGACTGCATCGGCTGGTTCGCCTCGCTGAAGCCGCGCCAGACGCTCTATCTCCGCGAAGCTGCCGTGATCATGAAGGACGAGGCGGTTTATATGCAGTGGACCGAGCGCCAGCTGCGCGAAGCGCTGCCGCCCTATGTCGAGGCCGCCCGCCGTTGCCGCCTCGAAGGTGTCCTCCGCCAGCAAGCCGTCGCCATCCTCCGCGAAATCTCTTTCCGCAGCCTCGGCAAACGTCCCTACCTGGTCCAGGTCGCCGGCGTTCTCGCCCTGCACGACGGCCTCGTCGTCCAAATGGCCACCGGCGAAGGTAAATCCCTCACCTGCGCCCTCGCCGCCACCCTGATGGGCTGGGGCGGCCGCGGCTGCCATGTGATGACCACCAACAACTACCTCGCCTGCCGCGACGCCGAAGAACTCGAGCCGCTCTTCCATTTTTGCGGCGTTACGGTCGCCGGCATCGCCGATGACGACCAGGGCGAGAAACGCGCCGCCGCCTACCGCGCCGACATCACCTACTGCACCAACAAAGACGTCGCCGCCGACTTCCTGCGCGACAAGATGATGCTCGGCGCCAAGAGCAATCTCAACTCGCACCTGCTCAGTTCGGTCGACTCGGACCTCAACACCCATGTCGCCGGCCTCACCCTGCGCGGCCTCGAATGCGTCATCGTCGACGAGGCCGACTCGGTCCTCATCGACGACGGCTGCGTCCCCCTCATCATCTCCAGCGACGGCGGTGAAGGCATTCCGGCCCAGGAGCTCTACAACTTCGCCCGCTCCGTCGCCGAGGCCCTGCCGCCGGAGACCTACGAAGTCAGCCGCAAAAACCGCTCGGTCGAGCTCCTCCCCGCCGCTTGCAAACGGATCGAGGAACTCACCGCCAAGCAGCCCGGCCCATGGAAATCTAAGCGCCGCCGCGAAGAGCTGATCAGCATGGCCCTGGAAGCGAAATTCTTCTTCAAACGCGATGAACAATATGTCCTGATGGACGGCAAGGTCGTCATCGTCGACGAATCCACCGGCCGCCTCCAGCCAGACCGCTTCTGGCGCGCCGGGGTGCACCAGTCGGTCGAGTGCAAGGAAGGGGTCGAGGTGTCGGCCGACAAGGAGACCTGCGCCCGCATCTCCTTTCAGAAGTTCTTCCGCCTCTACCGCAAGCTCAGCGGCATCTCCGGTACCATCACCGAGACGCGCAGCGAAATCTGGTCCACCTACCACCGCTGCATCGTCGCCATCCCGACCCATAAGCCCTGCATCCGCAAATTCGAAGGGACCCAGGTCTTCGCCGACGAAGCCGGCAAACTCGCCGCCATCGCCGCGGCGGTGATGGAAGCCACCAGCAAGGGCCGCCCGGTCCTCGTCGGCACCGCCTCGATCCGCGAATCGGAGATCGTCGGCAAGCTGCTCGAGGAACGTGGCGTCAAGCACGAAATCCTCAACGCCCTGCGTCACAAGGAAGAAGCCGAGATCGTCGGCCGCGCCGGCCTGTTCGGCGCCGTCACCATCGCCACCAACATGGCGGGACGCGGCACCGACATCAAGCTCGGCAAAGGCGTCCGCGAACTCGGCGGCCTGCTCGTCCTCGCCTCCGGCCTCTTCGCCAACCAGCGCATCGACCGCCAGCTCTACGGCCGCTGCTCGCGCCAGGGCGATCCCGGCTCGGTGAAGGTCTTCCTGTCGCTCGACGACGAGCTGCCCAAGGCCCAGGCCGGCCTCTTGCGACTCGGCGCCAAACCTCTCGCCCGAGTCCTTCCCAAGGGCCCCTGGTTGAAGCCGGTCTTCAGCCATGCCCAGACCCGCCTCGGCCGCTCGCAGCGGGCCCAACGCGACCAGGTTCTCCAATCCGACCAGTGGCTCGAGTCGATGCTCGGCTTCACCGGCGGCGGCGGGGCCTGATGCAGCGATTTTGATGCGGGGCCGAGCGCGTGCCCCGGCGCATATTTGTCATTTTCTTCATCAACGGACCGGAGATGCTGCAGACCCTGCTGCACTCGTTCAAGTGATCGGCGGCTAGCGCTAAAAAAACGGAGCCGGATCACCCGGCTCCGTTTTTATTTAAAATTTTAACCAGCTGAAGATGAATGACTTGAACATGTAATGGAAGTTCATGTAAGTCCCATCACTTGCAATCAGATGGGTTTTGTCTTATTATGATGACACGCGACGCCAAAGTTGGCGCAGCGACACCAAAAGTACAAATCACGGAGTTACTTCATGAAAATGGCCCGCATCCTCGCCGCATCCTCGTTGATCGCCGCCCTTGCCTCCTGCCAATCGACCAACGCCAGCAAACTTGGCGCCCCCGCCGATGTTGCTACCAAGATGATCGTCGTTGAACCGATCGTGACCCATGGCGGCGAAATCTCTGGCACCTCGCAGCAATCGGTTCTCTTCGGTATTTTCAAATGGGGCGGCAGCGGCAAGATCGCTGACAACGCCCAGCTCCCCGGCTCGGAAGATAGCTTGAAGCGCGAAGCCATTTACAGCGCTTGTGAAACCGGTTCCGCCGACATTGTTCTGCTGCCCCAATACATCGTCAAAGAAGATAACTATTTCATCTTCAAAAAGCGCACCTGTACCGTGACTGGCTACAAAGGCAATATCACTGGCGTCAAGTCGATCTCGACTGAAACCAAGGCTGACGTCATCATTCACCAAGATAAAGCTTCGGGTCTCGGCAGCTTCCTGCCCTGATTTAGTGACTTAAGTTCCGCGGCGGGAATGAGGTGATCTCGTTCCCTCCGTTCCTTTTTGCGCTGACCCGTTGACGCCGAGCTCCGCCCTCCTAGACTTGGGCTCATGCAAAAAACTTCCCAGACTCCGATCCGGCGCGACGATTGGCTCGAACGCGCCGCGCAGCAGCGCCGCCGCCTGCAATCCCTGGTCGGGGATTATGTCGCCGCCCGCCGTCGCGGTCAGCACGACGCGGTACTCGAATTCCTCTTCGAGTACTACAGCTTCCCGCCCGGCCGCCTCGAACGCTGGTCGCCCTCTCCCGCCGGCGCCCTCGAAGGCCCGCTCGACGGCCTCGACAACGCCGCCTATTTCCGCCAGGACGATGCGGGCTGGTGGAGCTTCGATCCGGCCCGGCTGCCGCAGCATCGCCGCCGCGCCCTGGTCTGGACCCTCGGCCTTCTCCGCCGCAGCGCCGAAGCGACACCGCATTTCGCCTGTTTTGGCCTGCATGAATGGGCCATGATCGAGCGCGACGGCAGCCACCGTCATCACCAGCTGCCGCTGCGTTTCCCCGCCGCCGACATCGCCGAGCTGGTGGCGCGCCAAGGCACCAGTTGCACCCACTACGACGCCTTCCGCTTCTTCACCGCCGAAGCCGCGCCGAAAAATCTCCACCAGACCAGCCGCGACACCCAGGAAGACTTCGAACAGCCCGCCTGCCTCCATGCCAACATGGACCTGTACAAATGGGCCAGCAAACTGCACCCGTGGATCGACGGCGATCTGCTTCTCGACTGCCTCGAAATCGCCCTGGATTGCCGTCGCCTCGACATGCAGGCCTCGCCCTACGATCTCAGCGCCCAGGGCCTGGCGCCGGTGCCGGTCGAAACCCCCCAGGGTCGCGAAGAATACGCCCGCCGTCAACGCCAATTGATGGCCCGGGCGCAAGCCCTCCGCCCCCGCCTTGCCGAGGCCTATGCCGAGCTGCTGAGGTTCTTGCCGGAAATGTAACTGGGACACAACTGGGACACAACTGGGACACAACTGGGACACAACTGGGACACAACGGGGACACAACGGGGACACAACGGGGACACAACGGGGACAC
>JAYTMY010000124.1:0-4884 GCA_043748535.1 Lentisphaeraceae bacterium
GTCCCAGGTGAGCAGGGTGAGGTCTTCGCGGACGATCGACTTGCGGCGCGAGAAGGTGACGAGCTGGCCTTCCTGAGTGACGCCGGGGAGTTCGGTGACCAGGTTCTGCGCGGCTTTCATCAGCCAGACGCCGGGCTCGGCGTCGACGAGTTCGACGCCGAAGCGGTCGGCGTAGAGTTCGAAGAGCACTTCGAGGCGGCCGTTGTTGTCGGCGGCGGTGATCGCTTCGACCAGGGCCTTGCCTTTGTCTGGGCGATAGGAATGGATCTCGAGAAGGCGGTCGCGTCCAGCGTCGAGGCGTCCGCGAATGGTGGCGGATTCCTCTTTGGCGCGGGCGATCAGGGCCTCCAGCGAGGCTTCGCGATTGGGGTCGCGGGAGACGTATTCGCCGAGGACTTCACCGACCAGCGGGATGAGCGCGGCGTCGAGCGCTTCGCAGCCGTGCAAGGGGGCGGAGAAGAGGCCGAGACCTTCGTCGCAGAAGCGGGCGAAGGCGTGGTGCGGCGAGTCATCGAAGCAGGGGATGTGGATCTTGATGTCCTCGGTCTGGCCGATGCGGTCGAGGCGGCCGATGCGCTGCTCGAGAGTGCCGGGCGAGACGGGGAGATCATAGAGCACGAGGTGGTGGCAGAACTGGAAGTTGCGGCCTTCGGAACCGATCTCCGAAGCGATCATCAGGCGGGCGCCGTCGGGATCTTGGAAGAAGACGGCGTTGCGGTCGCGTTGCGCCAGCGACAGGCCTTCGTGGAACATGGTCAGTTTGACGTTGCGCTGATCGCGAATCGTCTCTTCGAGGATGAGGGCGCGTTCCTGGCTGGAGCAGATGGCGAGGACCTTGGCGCCCTTGAGCGAGCGCACCAGCGAGGCGAGCCATTCGACCCGCGGGTCGGCGCCGCGGCCTTCGGCGAGGAGGCGGGCTTCGGTGTCGCGCATCAATTGGGCGGCGGAGTCGTCGGCATCGACTTCGACCGGCACGGCGAGCGAGGCGGGCAGCGGCAGGATGTGGATTTGCGGTTTCCGCACCGGGAAGTTGTCCATCACCTTGCGGGTGTTGCGGAAGACGCTGCGCGAGGTGCCGTGGCGGTCGACGAGGGCTTCGACAAGGCGGCTGCGATCTTCCTTGCTGTGCTTGGTCAAAGCGGCGATCTTGATCAGAGCTTCGTCGCCATCGAGGAAGCGGGCGAGGGCCTTGCGCTCGTCGGGTTTGAGCGTCGCTTTGGCATCGAGGAGGAGTCCGGCGAGGCGGGCGGTATCCTGGAAGCCGCTTTGCGAGGCCTTGTAGGCTTCGAGGTCGGAGAAGCGCTGCGGATCGAGGAGACGGAGGCGGGCGAAGTGGCCGGCTTCACCGAGCGATTCCGGCGTGGCCGAGAGGAGGAGCAAACCGGCGGCGTTGGCGCTGATCGCAGCGACGGCGCTGTAGGCAGGCGAGGCGCCTTTGACCGGGTCCCAATCGAGGTGGTGGACTTCGTCGACGCAGAGCAGATCCCAGCCGGCGGCGGCGGCAGCGGCGGCCCACACCGGGTTGCCGGAGAGGAAGGAGACCGGGCAGATCACCAGAGGGTCGAGCTCGAAGGGATTGCTGCGCTTGTTGTGCTTGACCGCGGCAAGGCAACGCTCTTCGTCGATGATCGAGAACCACAGGTTGAACTTGCGGTACATCTCGACGAACCACTGGTGGACGAGAGGCTCAGGAACCAAAATCATCGCCCGTGTGACTCGCTGGGTTTGCAGCAGGCGGTGGAGGATGAGCCCGGCTTCGATGGTCTTGCCGAGGCCGACTTCATCGGAGAGGAGGACGCGCGGCAGGGGGCGGCGTTCGGCGCAGGTGGCGGCGACATGGAGCTGGTGCGGGATGAGGTCGACGCGCGGTCCCAACAGGCCGAGGAGGGGCGAGCTGACCCGGGCGGCGCGGGCTTCGAGGGCGAGGCGGCGGAGTGAGAAGGCGGCGGGGTCTTCGCAGCGGCCGTTGAGAATGCGGTCGGAGGGCAGCGACAGGGAGATGGCGTCGGCCAATTCCGCTTCCGGCAGGATGCCATGTTGGCTGAGATAGAAGGTGAGGCCGCCCTTGTCTTCGAGGGCCTGGATTTTATGCGAGCGGCCGATGCGGTCCTGCACCGTGTCGCCGATACGCATCAGGTGGCGGCGCAGGGGCGCGCCTTCGAGCGCATAGGAGCGGCTTTCACCAGTGGCGCGGAAGAGCACTTTCACCGAGAAGCGGTCGCAGGAATCGATCAGGCCGAGGCCGAGTTCAGGTTCAGATTCGGAGAGGACGCGTTGGCCAGGTTTGAAGAGGGACATCGGGGAGGAATTCCTTGGGTTAATTCCGGAAGATAGCATCCGAAACATCGCGAAGCGCAAGCCTCACAAAAAAACCGCCGCCACGGTGAAGCGGCGGCGGTTTTAGATCTTGGCAGATCAGTGACGGGGGCGCGGGTGACCTTGCGGGCCACGACTCGAGCTGGAGCTGGAAGAGCCGCCGCTAGAGCCGCCGCTGGAACGACCTTGAGGACCGCGGGAGGGGCCGGAGCCGCCGCGTCCGCCGCCGCCTTGACCGGGGCGAGGACCACGGCGGACAAAGCGGCCGCCGGGAGCTTCGTCATCGCGATCATCGGGATCGGGCTGGCTGGGCTTGGGCGGGGCGCTGAAGCCGCTGGGGGTTTCGTTGACCGGGATCTTCTGGCGGGTCAGGCGTTCGATGTCGCGCAAGTAGCCGACTTCGTCGCCGGCGACGAGCGAAATGGCTTCGCCTTCGGATCCGGCGCGGCCGGTGCGGCCGATGCGGTGGACGTAGTCCTCGGGGACGTTGGGGAGCTCGAAGTTGACCACGTGGGGCAGTTGCGAGATGTCGATGCCGCGGGCGGCGATGTCGGTGGCGACGAGAACTCGGACTTCGAGGGTTTTGAAGTCGGCGAGGGCGCGGGTGCGGGCGCTCTGGCTCTTGTTGCCGTGGATGGCGGCGGAGTTGATGCCGCCCTTGCTGAGGCGTTCGGCGAGGCGGTTGGCGCCGTGCTTGGTGCGGGTGAAGACGAGGACCTGGTTCCACTCACCTTTTTCGATCAGGTGGGCGAGGAGGGCGGGCTTCTCGTGTTTTTCAGCGCGGTAGATGCTTTGGGCGACGCGATCCGAGGTGGCGTTGGGCGGGGCGACATCGACGCTGGCGGGGTTGTTGAGGAAGCCGGCGGCGAGCTCGCGGATCTCTTTCGAGAAGGTGGCCGAGAAGAGCAAGTTCTGGCGCTTCTGGGGGAGGTAGCGCATGACCTTGCGGATATCGTGGATGAAGCCCATGTCGAGCATGCGGTCGGCTTCATCGAGGATGAAGAACTCAACGAAGTCGAGGGTGCAGGCTTTCTGGTTGAGCAGGTCGAGGAGGCGGCCGGGGGTGGCGACGAGGATGTCGACACCGGAGCGCAGCAGGCTCATCTGCGGGTTGATGCCGACGCCGCCGAAGACGACGGCGGTTTTGAAGGGCAGGTGAACGCCGTAGGTGTTGACCGATTCGGCGACCTGGGCGGCGAGTTCACGGGTGGGCGTGAGGATCAGGGCTCGGACCTGGCGGCGGCCGCCGAGAGGCTTGAGGGTGGTGAGTTTTTGCAGCAGCGGCAGAGTGAAGCCGGCGGTTTTGCCGGTGCCGGTCTGGGCGGCGGCGAACAGGTCGCGCCCCTCGAGGATGACCGGGATGGCCTTGGCCTGGATCGGGGTGGGAGTGGTGTATCCCTTGTCGGTGAGAGCGCGGAGAATCGGCTCGGAGAGTTGAAGATCTTTGAATTCCATGATGGTCCTTGAAGGTGTCTGAAAAAAACGCGGCCCGACTGAAGTCGCCGGGCGGCGTTGACGGGGCCCCGAACTTAGCGCCGCAAGTGAAACTCGCTCAGGGCTTCGCGGCGAATAGATTGCGCACTTCCGATGAGGGCCCTGCAATCCTCAGATTTGGGTATTGACATCTCTTCGATTGTGAATATTTATTAGCCAATGACTCACTGATTAGGAGACTCATCATGTCCGATCAAAAAATCGCTACCGAGAACTTCAGCCACGAGCGCCCCGGTGTGGTCCATTTGTGGTCACACACACCCCACGGACTGCGTTGGTCCGACGAAGACCGGCGCTTCATCCTCCTCTTCCTCATTGCCCGTTTTCGTGCCACAGGCTTTACTTTGTTCGCCATCAACGTCCTGCACACTCATTGGCATCTGCTGCTTCTTGCCGAAGGCGAGACGATCACCCCGGCTGAGCTGCGCGAACTTTGGGACGAGCAAGCTCTGATCACGCAGCTGCCCAAGCGTGAGGATCACTGGCGCATCGGCAAGCTTTGCGACTACAGCAACAATCTCAGCGACACCATGCAGAGCCTACTCAGTAGCCTCGTTCACCGCCTCAACCAACGCTTCAAACAACGGGGCGATGACCGTTTCGGCACCTGGTTCTCCGGCGGCTACCAATCCCGCCTTCTTAACGCCGAGGACAGCGAGCTAGCGCATCGCGACCCCGAAGCCGCCCTCCGCATCGCCATCAGCTATGTCGAGAACAACGGCGTTGACGCCGGAATCGCAGAAACGCCTCGCGACGACCCGTTCTCCGGCATCGGCCACGCCAAAGCCACCGGCAAGCCAATCTTCCGCGAGGAGAAAGTCGAGCGCATCGGCATCATGCTTGTCGGTGAGGACCAAATCGCCGACCTGAAGAAACAATGGGCCGAGACCGAAGTGCGGCCCAAGCTCTGCGCCTTCGTGCAACAGAAGCTCGAGGAGATTTGCGTTGGCCGCAGCCTGCGTCACGCTGTGAGCAAGCACTGTTTGGAGCTCAAACTCGATCCCAATGGCGACGAGGCCGATGCGATTCTCCGTGGACTGCAACAGGCTTTCCTCAAGGCCCACGCCATCGGCA
>JAYTMY010000125.1:0-4086 GCA_043748535.1 Lentisphaeraceae bacterium
GGCGCCTGCCTGTTCATCCACGAAGCGACCCACACCGAAGAAGTCAGCGCCGGCCTCAAACGCAAGCTGCGCCACTCCACCGCGCTCGCCGTCGCCAACACTGCGGCAGCCGCAAATCTCCCGACCCTCTGCCTGACTCATTTCAGCCCGCGCTTCGTCGACAACGAGCGCAAAAACGGCCGCCCATTAAAAGAGGTCGAAGACGAAGCCCGCAGCGTCTACAAGGGCCAGCTCATTCTCGCACGTGACCTGATGCGACTCAGCATCGATGACGATGGACGCGTGACCGAGGAAGCCAGATCGAAATGAAGGGCGCCGTCCTCATCCTTTTGCCCTCCATGGGCGCCTTCACCCTCGGATTTTTTCCCGAATCACATCTCGCCCACGGAGTCAAAATGCTCCTGCCCCTGATCGCCGTGACCGCCTGCTTCGCCGTCCTCCGCCGAAGCTGGAAAGATCTCGGGCTCAGCCTGGTTCTCTGCCTCGGCAGCCTGTCGCTGTTCTCTTGTCACACCCTGCCCCAGGCAGAAGAAGCCAAATCGGAGGGGCGTTCCCTGCGGGTCTTCGCCGCCAATCTCTACATCGGCAACACCGAGCTCAAAACGCTGCTGCAACACCTCGACCAAACCCAGCCGGACCTCATCGTCCTGACCGAATTCGGCTTCGAGCAACAAGCTGCCTTGGCCGAACTGGTCCGCAGCCATCCCTTTGGTTTGCGCTCACCGCAAAACAACCCCTTTGGCATCGCCGTCTTTTCGCGCTTTCCCGGCCGTTTTCAAATGCTCCAAAATGAGGACATTCTGCCTAGCATCTACGCTGAAATCCAAGTTGATGGCCGCGCCTTGCGCCTGCTCGCCAGTCATCCCTTTCCGCCCCTCGGCGAGGCCGGCCGGGAGCGGCGCGACCGCCAGCTCCGCCGCTTGGCCGAGCTCCTGCCGCCGGGATCCGCGTCTCTGCCCTTGATCGTTGCCGGCGATTTCAACGCCGTCCCGTGGAACGCTCCCTTGACCGATTTCGCCGAGAAACTCAATCTCCGAGGCAGCTCCGGCAGCTACTTCCACGGCGGCACCTTCCCGACTTGGGCCGGTCCCTTCGGCTTGACCCTCGATCACATCCTCGTCAGCCCCGAATTCCGCCTGAAGGAATTCCATCGCGGTCCCGATGTCGGCTCCGATCACTTGCCGATTGCGGCTGATCTGGAGTGGTGAAATGCGTCTGCCACTGGCGTTTCTTGCACTCGGCGGCGGAATTTTCCGGACTGGCTAAATGACGAGCAAGCCCCCTTGCCTCGCGGCGGGCACCCTGTAATCTCTCCGTCACTCAGCCCCGAAAGACCTTTCTCATGGATCCCCACGCCCTCAAAGTCCTCGAATTCGACCGCCTCCTCGCCGCCATCGCCGATGAGGCCGCGTCGCAACCAGGCAAAGACGTCCTGCTTGCCCTCGCCCCGGATCACCGGGCCGAGCTCGCCTTCGCCCTGCGTCCGCTCTTCCGCGAAGCCTGCGGCCTCAGCGGTCACGAAAATGATCCGCCACGCTGCGATTTCGCGTCGCCGCTGCCCAGCCTCGAGCTCGCGGCGCCCGGTGGCGCCGTGCTCGACACCGTCGCCTACATCGCCTGCGCCCGCTTCTGCGCCCATGCCGAAGAACTGCGCCGTTTCCTCCTCCGCCTCGAGGCAAAGGAATTCCCTGAACTTGCCGCCCGCGCCGCCGCCATGCCCTCGTCGGAAGCGGTCGCCGCCGAAGCCCGCCGCATCTTCGAAGACGACGGCCAGATGCGCGATGAAGCCTCGCCCGGGCTCGCCGCCATCCGCCCCGATATCCGCTCGCTCGAACGGAGCATCCGCGACCGCCTCGAACTGATCCTGAAAAACGACAACTCCGACCTCTTTCAGGAAAAACTTGTCGTCCTCCGCAATGGCCGCTTCGTCCTGCCGGTCCGCCGCGAACTGCGCGGCCAGATCAAGGGTATCGTCCATGATGAATCGGCCACCGGCCGCACCATCTTCGTCGAACCGGAAATCACCATTGAAGCCGGCAATCGCTTGGTGCGCATCCGGGTCGAAGAGGCCAAAGAGATCCACAAGGTGATGGCGGGTTTGACCGAGAAGCTCCGCGCCGAGGCACCGGCGATCCGCACCGCCTTCGAGCAGGCTCGCCTCTTTGATGCCGCCCTCGGCGTCGCCCGCTGGGCCCTCGACTGGCGCTGCTACTTCGCCGAAGACAGCGCCTCGATCTGCCTTCGCCAAGCTCGTCACCCGCACCTCGCCGCCCGCTTCCGCCGCGAAGGCGATGAAGAGCTCCTGGTGCCGCTCGACCTGGTGATGAAACCCGAATGGCGCGCCCTCGCCATCACCGGCTCCAACACCGGCGGCAAAACCCTCGCCCTCAAAACCCTCGGCCTGCTGGTCTTGATGCACCAGTCTGGCCTGCCCATCCCCGCCGCCCCCGGCTCCGGCTTGCCGCTCTTCGATAATGTCCTCGCTGACATCGGTGACGAGCAGTCGATCGAGCAGTCGCTGTCGACCTTCTCCGGCCACCTGCGCCAGATCACTCACATCCTCAAACACGCCCGCGACAGCCGTTCATTGGTCCTCCTCGATGAACTCGGCTCCGGCACTGACCCGCTCGAAGGCGGTGCCCTCGGCTGCGCCCTCGTCGGCACCCTCGCCGAAGGCCCTTGCACGACGCTGCTGACCACTCACCTGGGGATGATCAAAATCTTCGTCCAAGAACGCTTCGACATGGTCAACGCCTCGGTCCGTTTCGACCGCAATTCGCTGCGTCCGGAATATGTCCTCGAAGTCGGCATCCCCGGCGCTTCCCACGCCCTCGCCATCGCCAAGCGCCTCGGCGTCCCCAACGATGTTCTCGCCCGGGCCGAATCCTTCCTTTCCGACGACCAGTTGCGTCTCGAAAAAGTCCTTGCGCGTCTCGACGCCCAGCAGCGCCAGATGAAGCGCGACGCCGACGAAGCGCAGCGCTCGCGTGACATCGCCGTCAATGAGATGCGGCAGGTGCAAACCGAGCTGCAAAGCCTGAAACGGGAACGCCGCGAAATGCTGCACCGGGCCCAGGTCGAGGCGGCAGGAATCGTCGACAACGCCCGCCGCGAGATGGAGCGGATGATGCACAAGGCGCACGGCCTCGCCGGCACGCCCGAGGCCAAGGAACTGCGCGAGCAGGCCCTGGTCAAGCGCGACCGCCTGCTCACCTCGGTCGAACGCAACACTCCCAAGCCGGAGGAACCAGTCGATCCGCGTTCGCTCAAGATCGGCCAAGCGATCTGGGTCGAAAAGCTCAAGTCACACGCCAAACTGGTGTCGATGGACCCCGATTTCAAACGCGCCACAGTCGACCTCGACGGCCTGAAAGTGACGGTGAAATGCTCAGAATTTGGCCGTGCTTCCGAACAAGCTCAGGAAGCGGCAGTCCGGCCGCCGCAATCGACGGCCCGCTTCGAGAAGCCGAAGGTGAACATGGAGATCAACCTCATCGGCCAACGCGTCGAACCGGCTCTCGAAGAACTCGAGCACTGGCTCAGCGGTTGCGTCGTCAACAGTTTCCCCTCGGTCCGCATCGTCCACGGCCGCGGCACTGGCGTCCTCCGCCAGGCGATCCACGAATTCCTCCGCAAGAAGAAATTCGTCAAGAGCTTCTACCACCCCAACGGCTCGGTCGACCCCTCGGCGGACAACGTCACTATCGTCGAGCTGTGAGCCTCATGAACTCGTTTTTTAACAGGCTTCGTGAATGGCTCATAGGTCCTAGTTGGAAGGGCGATGTACCACCGTATTTACGTTCTGTTTTTCTGACCATGAGACAGATGCAATACGACCCCAATTCTATGCACAGCTACGACCTTATGCGCGCCGCGCTGGTGTGGAATGATGAAAACCCAAACATCGATCTCAACCAAGCTCACGGGGAGGATCAGTTCTGGTTCTTTTGCAAAGTGCTCGTCCATAGACGTCGACTAACTCTCATGCGGTTCTCCCCACTTTTCCTCTCTTCTCGCACAAGTTGAATTACACTGTCAAAAGTACGTTATAACATCAATCCGGCACCGAACCAGTTCACCCCGGTC
>JAYTMY010000126.1:0-19555 GCA_043748535.1 Lentisphaeraceae bacterium
ACGAGCTCAGCGCCAGAGGGCTGGCGCGCTCCCAGGGGAACCAAGCCGGCTGAAGCCGGGACTACAATCCATGAAACACAGCCGGCAGGATGCCGACGAGCCCAGTGGGGAGCTACGAGCTCAGCGCCAGAGGGCTGGCGCGCTCCCAGGGGAACCACGCCGGCTGAAGCCGGGACTACAAACCATGAAACACAGCCGGCAGGATGCCGACGAGCCCAGTGGGGAGCTACGAGCACAGCGCCAGAGGGCTGGCGCGCTCCCAGGGAACATGGAACTCACCCCAGCAGGTATTCCAGGTCCTCGCGCTGCAAGGAGCCGAGGTCGAGGCCTTCGCCGCCGAGAAGGGTGTCGGCGAGGGCGCGTTTCTTGTCCTGGAGCTCGAGGATCTTCTCTTCGATGCTGCCCTTGGCGACGAGGCGGTAGGCGGTCACCGGACGCGATTGGCCGATGCGGTGGGCGCGGTCGATGGCCTGCTGCTCGACGGCGGGGTTCCACCAGGGGTCGAGAAGAAAGACATAGTCGGCGGCGACGAGGTTGAGGCCGGTGCCGCCAGCCTTGAGGGAGATCAAGAAAACGTTTTTGCCGCCGAGCTGGAAGTCGTCGACCGCGCCGCCGCGGTCCTTGGTGCCGCCATCGAGGTAGGCGTAGGGGATCTTGGCGGCTTCGAGGCGTTTTGCGGCAATCGCAAGGAACTCGGTGAACTGCGAGAAGATCAGCACCTGGTGCTTCTCCTCAAGCAATTCCTCCAGCATCGGCATCAAGGCGTCGAGCTTGGCGGAGGGGGCGTCTTCGGGCTTTTTGCGCTTGTCGCAAAGCGCCGGGGAGCAGGCGGCTTGGCGCAAGCGCAGGAGCTTTTCGAGCATCAGGAAGGAGTTCTTCTTCTCCAGGCCGGGATTGTCCAGCAGGTCGGCCTTGGCGGCGGCGAGAAGCTTGTCGTAATAGGTCTGCTGCTCCTCTTCCATCTCGCACCAGAGGATCTGGCGGGACAGGGGCGGCAGGTCGGTGGCGACTTCCGCCTTGGTGCGACGCAGGATGAGGGGACGCAGAGCCTTGGCCATCAGCATCAGGCCTTCTTCCTTGCCAGTAGCCTCGGAGAAGCGGCCGAAGTTGCTTGAGCTGCCGAGCAGGCCGGGGTTGAGGAATTCGAACAGGCTCCACAGGTCGTCGAGGTGGTTCTCCACCGGCGTACCGGTGAGGGCGAGGCGCTGCTCACCTTTGAGCAGGCGGGCGGCCTTGGCCGAGGCGCTGGAGGCGTTTTTGATCGACTGCGCTTCGTCGAGGACGACGCAGGCGAATTCCTGGTCTTTCAGCCACAAGATGTCGTTGCGCAAGGTGGCGTAGGTCATCACCACGAGGTGGCAGCCCTTGAGGCCGCTGACATCCTTGGCGCGGCCGAGGCCCTGGTGAACCAGCACCTTCATCTTCGGGGTGAATTTCTTCGCCTCTTTCTCCCAGTTGAAGAGGAGCGAGGCGGGGCAGACGACGATGAAGAGCCCGGCCTTTTTCAGGCGCAGATTTTCGAGGTGGGCGAGCATCTGCACGGTCTTGCCCAGGCCCATGTCGTCGGCGAGGCAGGCGCCGAGGCCGAGCTGTCGACAAAGGGCGAGCCAGCCGAGGCCGTCCTTCTGGTAGGGACGCAGCTCGCCGCCGAAGCCCTTGGGCGGCTCCATCGGTTCGAATTTGGAGAAGTCCTTGAGGGCGTCGCGGGCCTTGGCTGCGGCCTCGTCGAAATGCACTTCGCCCATGTCGTTGAGCAGCACATCGAGGAGGAAGGCCTGCTGGCCGGGGAAGCGCAGTTCCGAGCTATCCTTGTCGACATCGCCAAGCGCCGCGAGACGGGCGAGGCGACGCGCCGCTTCGGGATCGATCCAGCCGCGCGAGCCGTCGGCGAGGGTGACGTATTGCTCCTTTTTGCGGAGGGCGCGAATCAGGTCGACGAGCTCGACTTCCTGGCCGTCGAAGTTCATTCCGCCTTCGACTGCGAGCCAGTCGATGCCGGACTTCACCTTGACCCCTTTGACCACGCCTTTGCGGGTGATTTTGCCTTCGGCGCGGACGCTCCAGCCGAGGGCAACGGCGCCAGCGAGGATGGCGGGCATGGCCTTGAGCGGAGCGGTGAGCTGTTCTTTTTTCAGGCTGACGTCGCCGAGGGCGCTAAGCTTCTGCAAGGCGGCGATCTCGTGGTTGAAGAGGCGGAGGCGGCCGTTGGGCAGGCTGTGCTCGCGCGCTTCGAGCGGCACTTCGAGCTCGCCGTAGACGAAGAAGGGGTGGACGCTGAGGGTGGTCTTTTTGTCCGGCCGCAGTTCGAGGATGCAGGATTCCGGCGGCAGCGGCGCTGGCAGGGCCCAGTCGGGGGGCAGCGAGAAGGAGTCGACGCCGCCGAGGATCTGGAGTTTTTCGACGATGCGGTGGCAGGTGAGGCGGTCGAAGACGCCGCCGCTGTCGATGGTGCGGGTGATGAGCTCGCGGCATTCGATCCTTTGCAGGCCGATGTCGATCGGCATCCAGTCGTTGCCGCGGATCAGGCCCCAGGGGTGCAGATCATCGCCGCTGAAGCTGAGCGGCAGGGGCTGGCCGCCGAGGCTGTCGCTGAGGCGGAGGCGGAAGAAGCTTTTCACCGGCTGCAGTTCGAGGCCGAGGCGGTAGGGCTTCGAGTCGAGACATTGGGCCGGGACGAGGCTGTCGCCGAGGTGGAGCTTGCCGAGGCGGAGGGCGGCGTTGAGCATCGGCGCGGTGGCCGGATTGAGGCCGATATCGAGCTCTTCGGCGTATTCGAGGCGCTTGAAGTCGGCGAAGATCGGCGCCGCGATGCGGGCCAGCTCGGGGTCGGCCTCGAGCAGCTGCGCCAGCTTGCGCGGCTTCAGCGAGGCGAGGCTTTTGTCCTTCACCTGGACGATCGACAGGGTCTGATCATTGAGGCGGAGAGCGAAGCGGGCGCCGCTGCCGGTATCGTCATCCTCATCGACGACTTCGTTGTTGCGGTGGTAGATGTGGCCGAGGGTGGGGTGAGTCATCGAGGTGGCGGTGTCGAAGCGCGACAAGGCGAGGCTGGCACCGTGTTTGATCTGGCTGAATTCGTAGGGGCTGAGGCCGGCATCCTGCCAGGGCTGGGGCTTCATCGCGGCGTCCCAGGTCCAGTCCTTCAGGCCGAGGCGGAGAATGGTGGTGGCGGCTTCCTCGGGCAGGACCCCGTGGCCTTCGTCGGCAAGGCGGTCGATCGCTTCGATCAGGCGCAGCAGGTGGCCGCAGGGCGGCTGGTGTTCGCCAAAGGCGCTGCAGTTGCAGCTAAGGCCGAGGTAGCGGCCGGAAAGCTGGGCCCGGGTGATGTAGTTGGTGCTGCGCCATTCGACCGCGCGGGGCTCTTCCGAGGGTGAATAAAGGAAGCCTTCCCCAAGCTCGACCTTGGGTCCGGCGATGCGGGCGAATTCGACCTTGAAGCGATCCTTCAGAGACTTGCGTCCGGCGGCGACGGGATGCCGCGCCAAGCTGGCTTCGACGCTGAGGTGGGCGATGCCCATACGAGCCCGGAGGCGGAAGATGACATCGCCGGCATGGAGCCTCGATGGTGACGGCAGGGCGTTGATTTTGGCTTGGAAGCCAGCCGGAATCTGATCGGCATTGCGGTCGAGGAAAAGCGCCGTCGCCTGCATGTGTTCGCACATGCTGGAGTAGTGGCTGAAGTAGTAGCAGGTGCAGGTGTAATGGAGATCGCCCTTGTCATCGAAGCCGATCTGGATCGGGCTGGAGGCATTGATGTCGAGGAGGAAATCACTGCTGTTTTTGAGCGAGGGGCGGATGTAGTTCTCGAGGTTTTTCGGCAGGCGGCCGAGAGAGGCGGCGAAGCGGGTCTGCCAGGGGATGCGGGGCGTCGGCCTGGCGATTTCGGAGGCTGGCTTGACCGGCGGGGTGGCGGACTTGAGCTGCGCTTGGAGCTTGGCGATCTCGACTTCGAGCCGGGCCTTCTTGGCGGCGGCGTCATCGGCAGCGGGCGCGGCGACAGGAGTTTGACTGGCTTCGACAGGGGCGGCCTCATTCGGCGCGAGGAGACGGGTCGAAGTAAGTGGCTCTTCAAGTTTATGGGTCAAGAGGAGGTTGGCATTGAGGGTAAGGAGTTTGCTCAGGTATTCAGGCATAAATTTTTGCCCTGTCTTCAGCCATTCGAGGATGGCGAAGGCGTGTTCACATTTATCGCGGCCGATGCGGCAGGGACAGGCTATGACAACCCGGTTGCGATAGTCGACAAAGAGGCTGCTGGTCACTCCTTCGGTCAAGAAGCGCAATTCCTTAGTGCCTTGGGCAATGAGTGCGATCTTGCCGGTCGCGACCAGCCTCTTGCCCTGGATGGCAGCTTCTACTTCATTGATCTTGGGGATGAGATGTTTGTTGACGAAGGCATCGAAGTTCATGTCAGTTTTTCCGGCATCAGGTTGGAGAGGAAGGACGAGGTTTGCGGCAAGGTTTGCGGCGGGCGCATGAGTTGCGGCGGGCGCATGAGTTGCGGCGGGCGCAGGTGTTGCGGCGGGCGCAGGTGTTGCGGCGGACGCAGGTGTTGCGGCCATGCCGTTGGCGGCGAGGAAGTTTTCGGTCAAGGTCTTGGTGGAGCTGAGGGGTTCGCCACGGTGTTTGGTGAAATGCAGCGAGGCCTTGGCGGCGAGTTGTGCGGCCAATTTACCGGGGAGGAAGCAGCGTGGGGTTTTGAGCCATTGAAAGACGGCAAAGATGTGTTGGCATCGTTGGCGGGTACATTTGCAGGCGCAGCCGAAGACGACGGGATGGTTCCAGACGGCGACTTGACAGACCTCCTTTTCAATCTGGAAACGCAGCTCGTCCGGGCCTTCGCCGATGAGAAAAACCTTGCCTTCCTTCGCCAGGCCGACGCCGACACCCCAGTCTTCTTCTTCCAGGGGTTTAAAAACCAGTTGTTTGTCAAAAAAGACGCTGAGATCTAGGGTGCCGCTGCCATCGTCGCTCTGGGCCAGGGAAGGCGTGACAGGTGTCGTCTGGATTTTGGCCACGGCGGGGGTAGCTCCTGGCGCAGAGTTCATTTTGGTGGTCGACCAAGACGAGGGAAGCTGTTTTGAAAACAGGATCTGGGAGGATTTGAAACCCAAGCTCGAACGGAGCGAGGCTTTCGGTACGTCGACATTTTTACTGAGCCAGTGCAAGACTGCAAATGCATGTTTGCAGCGGAATTGCGCTGTGGCAGTAGAACAAGGGCAGGCCAGCAGCAGAGACTTGGCGCTCGCCAACCTCAAGCACAGCGTCTCGCCATCCACCGAGAAGCGCAATTCCTGCGGCCCCTCGCCGATGACTTTAACTTGATTGACCAAGGCGGCGGAGGCTTTCTTGGCGGCGATTTCATGTTTGTCACAAACCAATTCGAGCTCGAGGAATTCTTGAATGCTCATGAAGGTTCTCACTGATAAATCATGTATTTGCCGCGTTTGGCGCGGAAGGTCGCGAGGGCCGGCTCCCAGGATTTGGCCACCGTCTGCCAGGACTCGCCGCGGGCGAGGCGGAGGCGGATCGAGGAAGTGCCGTTGGCCTTGTCGTAGATGCGGGCGTATTTGTCCTGGAAGAGCGGCTGGCGGGGGTAGTTGCGGCGGACCCAGGCGAGGATGGCGGCCTCGGTGCGGGCGGGCATAAAGCGCGACGCCTGGGTGATCTTGAGTTGCACCCCGTATTGCATGTAGGCGCCGCTTTTGTAGCTGGTGGCGACGAAGTCGACGCCGGGAAGCTTCTGGGCCTTGAGATCTGCCGCCATGCGACGGGCGTCGATCCACGGCGCCGCGACGCTCTGAAAAGGCTGGGAGCCGGGCATGCCGATGTTGAGGACGCCGCCGAGGACGCCGATGCCGCCGCTGGCGGCGAAGCATTGCGAGGAACGCAAGGTCTGGATGCGCGGCGAGGTAGCGACCCAGGGCAAGCCGGTCTGTTCCCAACTCATGCCACGGCGCCAGCCGCTCATCGGCACCACGGTGAGATTGCATTTGAGGCGATATTCGGTGTTGAGGAAGCGCGCCAATTCGCCGCAGGTCATGCCGTAGACCTTGGGCACCGGATAGAGGCCAATGAAGGACTTGAAGGCCTCCTCGCGGACGGCACCATCGACCACCGTGCCGCCGAAGATGTCGGGGCGGTCGAGGACGATGAGTTTTTTGCCGTTTTGGCCGCAGGCGGCGATCATCTCCGCCATGCTCCAGATGTAGGTGTAGGAGCGGCAGCCGGTGTCCTGGATGTCGTAGATCACCACGTCGACCTTGTCGAGCATGACCTTTTTCGGCCGATGGTCGTCGCCGCCGTAGAGCGAATACACCGGCAAGCGGGTCCGAGGGTCGCGTCCGCCGGGAACCACGCTGCCGGCCGGCAGGTCGCCGCGGATGCCGTGCTCGCAGGCGAAGAGGGCGGTGAGCTTGAGGTCGCGCCGCGCCGCCAGCAGGTCGAGGGTGCTGCGCCGCTTCGAATCGACCCCGGTCTGGTTGGTCATCAGCCCGACCCGTTTGCCCTTGATCAGATCCATGCGGGTTTCCAGCAGTACCTCGATCCCCGGTTTCACCGCCGGTTTTTTGACCGCCTGCGGACGGACCGAGCCGCTGCTCTGGGCGAGCAGGGCCAGGGGCAGGAAGAGGAGCAGCAGAAGCAGGCGCATGGATGGAAGCTTTGGGGCTGGAAAAGAGATGCCCACAAGCTTAAGCCGGAATGGCGGTTTCGCTGTGGGGGAGAACGCGGGAAATGAGGAAGCAAATGGATTCACCACAGAGGCACAGAGGACACAGAGGGGAGAATTTACGACATGCGACCCATGCGACCCATGCCAGGCTCTGGTGATTCCCTCAGCTCATCGCCACCACCGCCGCATTGTAGCCGGCGTGCAGCAGCATACAAAGCCAGAGGCGACCGCTGCGCCAGTAGAGCCAGCAGGAGGCGAGGCCGAGGCAGAAGACGGCGGGGAAGCTGGCCAAGGGGTGAATGGCGGCGAAAATCAGGGCGCCGGAGAACAAGGCCAGACGCGGCGACAAGTCGCGCAAAAGGGCGGTGAGCAGGAGTCGGCGGAAGAGGAATTCCTCCAAGGGCGGAGCGAGGCCGACGGCGAGGATGAAGAACCAGAATTTGTCGTCCATGGCCATCTTCGGCCCGGTGTCGATGGGGAAGAACTTGAGCAGCTGCAGATAGGCCGCGGCAAGGCCGATGGTGACGGCAAGAAGGACGATCAAGGCGGCGAATTGTTGTGGCGCGTTGAGGCGTCCCTGTAGCGGCTCCGGGATCGAGTGCCGCAGCTTGTTGCGGTAGAACCAGGCAGCGAGAAGGCTGGTCACCACGGCGGCGACGCCATAGCTCAAAGCTATCAGAGACAGATCGATCTTGCCCTTGTTGCTGAGAACGCAAAACACCGCCACCAGCGATTGGATCCAGAGGAAACCCATGCACCAGAACATGGCGTTTTTCAGGGTCAATTCCCCCGGCGCTTGGCGGCTGGGATCGAGGTAATACGGCACTTGCCGGGCGAAGTCGCGCCAGAGGGCGAAGGCGAGCAGTCCGTACAGCACCGGGGCGCTGTATTGGGCCCCGGGCAAACTCCGCTGAAGAGAAACTTACTTGCCTAGTTTGCTCCGCGTTCTTGCAAAATCGCATATGCCACACGACCCCGCACAGTGCCGCGGCAATCCTTGGCAATGCGCTTTAATTCTTCATCACTTTCACATTCGAGGCTTGATTTTTCGTCTCGTATTTCCTCAGATTTTTCTTGGAATTTACTGTGTAGATCTTTGGCGAAATCCATGAATCCCATAAGTCATTTTCTCCTGCTATGGTTAATCTCTTGTTGCACGACCGTTGCCACCTTTGGTTTTATTGCCAGCTGGTTGGTGACGCGATATATGCGCTATCTCCGTTTGGCATAAATCGGCTTTAGTGGCACCATCCTTAGCGACTCCATATCGGACAAACTGTTTATCCGTATCCAGTTTGCCATTCCGCGCATGCTCTTGTTGCCGCTTACGGAGGTCATCAGTTTGGCCGCTATAATCGACTTCTTGTGTGGTTTTGTTAATATGCTGATAGATTCCTGGTTTATTAGGAATGACACAGTCACCTTTAACGGTGTTTGATTCTTTCATCCGACCTGGTGGTAACGCGCTGGATTTTTTAGGAGATGACATAAGCAGACCTCTCAATGTGAATTAAATCCTGAAAAACATTTGTATTTGGGGGCTAATTCAATCATCACCTCCACCACCGTCGCTAGCATCAGAATCACCTGATGAGTCTGATGAGGAGCTGGATTCTTCAGGGTAAAATGGGGCGCATACACAGTCTACACGCCCGCACTCTTTGCACTTACGAGTTTCTGATTCTTGACTCATTTTGTCTCCTTTATTTGTTTCTGTGGTGGTCAATTATCTAACATTTATAACTGGTGAACCCATGTTATTAGCTTCTCGTAGAATAGCAAACAGTTGGTCGCGCTTGCCTTCTTCATTAAAAATAATACTTGCTGACCCGAATGATCCGACAATTGAAACTGCTGGGTAATAGTATTTATTTAAACATAATTTCTCCACTTGCTCAGATTTTATGTTCTTAATATCACTGATATTAACTTCAAATCGTTTAAATTTTTGCAGCAGAAAATTTTTACTAAAGTATTGTGAGAACTCATTTGCAGATATTGCACCCCCAGGATAAGTTAGTTTGTTGTTAGTGATATCAACAATAACCCCATGCCATTGAGCTTTAATTGAGAAGATGTAAAAAAGAAAAACTGGAATTGAAATCAATAAAAACATAACAAAGTGTTCAGGAATATTAAATAAAACAAAAACAAGGACTAGAATATTAGCAACGACAATTACTGATCGAGTAAGTATGTACATTGAATTATGAATGACATGAACGCCTGCTTTATCATTCGGAGCTGTGTTTGTAGTCAAACTAATTTCTGGTTCGGATTTAAATTCATCACTCATGATTGGTGTCCTTCTTCTTGGAATGTTCCCGCCTCCAGAAAAAGAGGCGCGGCCTGCGGTGTTCCCAAGAGAGGCACCGCCAAGCGCCATACGGGAGAACACGAGCAGACCGCGCCCGATGGGCGCGCCCTACCACATGTCGTCCTCCCGTTTAACTTGGCGGTTTTCTCTTGGGGACGGTTTGTGGTCGATCGCAAAATCGACTATGTAGCTACAGTTTATGGGCTGAAGTACAGAGGGAGACTCCTTGGGGAAGTTGAATAGTGAAACTTATCTTGTTTGATACTTTAGTGAGCACTCAGCCGGAATTCAATCTCGAATTAAAAATAATTTAAGTCATTGGATACAATAAGCTAGCAGCAAAAAAGTCATTCCCACAAAGGCAGGCCGCGGATCTTGCCGAGTGCGCCGGAGCGGACGGGTGGCGGCGGCTCTCCCGGTTTCGGCCGTTTGAAAACGAAGCCGAAGGTGTTGATCTTCATCCGCACTTGGCGGCGGAACCAGGCCCAGAGGAAGGTGGTGATCGGCAGGGAATTCATGCGGACCTCCGGGGGGAGTCAACGTCGCGAAGCGACAGGATGATTGTAGCCGGGGGTTTCAACCCCCGGATAGGATCAACATGCGATGCCCGTCGCGAAGCGACAGGATGACATGCAGGCACAGGTGTCACCAATGACCACGGCGGGAGCGAAGCTGTCACCGCGTCGCTGCCGCGACGCCAAATCCAATGGCAAACGCACCGGGGGTTGAAACCCCCGGCTACAATCATTCCGTCGCTTTGCGACGAGCGCACTCGAGCTGGAAGCTCGAGCCACGTCGAGCTCATTCCGTCGCTTTGCGACGAGCGCACTAGAGCTGGAAGCTCGAGCCACGTCGAGCTCATTCCGTCGCTTTGCGACGAGCGCAATCGAGCTGGAAGCTCGAGCCACGTCCCAAGGATGAAGCATCTCATTCCACCACTCCCGCCGTCGGGGCGCTGCCGGTGTAGCGGAAGAACAGCTCTTCCAGGCCGGAGTCGGAGCCGGCGCGCAGCTCTTCCAGGGTGCCGATGACGGCGATGCGTCCCTGGCTGATGATGGCGAGGCGGTCGCTGAGGCGTTCCGCTTGGTCGAGGAGGTGGGTGCTGAAGAGGACGGCGCAGCCGGCGGCGCGCAGCTCTTTCATGATCTCGTGCAGTTCGCGGGTGGCGTAGGGATCAAGGCCGTTGGTCGGCTCGTCGAGGATGAGCAGGCGGGGCGAGTGGATCAGGGCAAGGACGACGGCGAGCTTCTTCTTCATGCCCTTGGAGAAATTGACCGCGAATTCATGGCTGACGTCTTCGAGGCCGAGGCGTTTCATCAGGGGGCCGCCCTTGGCGGCGATAGTGGCCGCGTCGAGGCCGTGCATTTCGCCTTGGAAACGGATCAATTCGCCGGCGCGAAGGAAGGGCGGGAAACTCGGTTCATCAGGGACGTAACCGGTCTCGCGCATGCACAGATGGCGTTCGGCGAAACAATCGTGACCGCCGATCTCGGCCTTGCCGGCATCGGCCTGCAGGGTGCCGGTGATCATCCGCATCGTCGTCGTTTTGCCGGCGCCGTTGGGACCGAGGAGCGCGAAGATCTCGCCGCGTTTGACCTCGAAGTCGATCTTGTCGACGGCGAGGAAACTGCCGAATCGGCGTTCAAGTGAGCTGAGCTGGAGTAAGGTGTCGGGATTCATGTCGCCTCGGAAATTGGGAGAGAAGATTGAACAAGATACGACAGGACGAAGGGGCATGCAATCATTATTGAAAACTCTGTGTCCTCAAAGCCTCTGTGGTAAAAAAAGTCGTTCCAATCTGGCGCGAATCAATGCTCTGTCACCACAGAGACACAGAGACACAGAGGAACAGCAGAAATTCATGGGGGAATAAGCAGAGCTGTGAAACTGGAAATTCGCATTTATGAAGTTAGGTCACAAAAGACACAAAGAGCACAAAGATTCGCGGAGATCAATGATCTTCATCACAGAGGAAAATTGTAGCTTAATTCATTTCAGAAAAATCATAATCTCAAACTCTGTGTTCTCAAAGCCTCTGTGGTGAAAAATAAGTTGTTCTTCTATTCGCTGATCTGGAAGTCCATCGCTGCCAGAATTGCAGCAGCCGGAGATCCGGTGGGCAAGAGCACTTTGTGGGCGGCGAATTCGCGTCGGGGAGGGTAGGCACCGCGGAGAGCTTCAAAAGTCGACGGATCGGCCCGCAAACGGGCATCGTCTTCGGCGATGTCGTAGGTCGCCAGAACGGCGCGGCAGATGATGTCGATCGGATCGCTGAAATTTCTCAGGTCAATCACTGGGGTTTTCGGGGCGGGAACTTGTTCGGGAGTCCAGTGCAGCAATTCAGGGATGCCGAAATGACGGGCCAAGGCTTGTACACTCATCGCCGTGCCATTGGCTTTGCCGTCGACCGAATAACCAGCGATGTGGGGGGTGGCAAAAGCCGCCGCGGCAAGGCTTGCGGGAGTGATTTCGGGTTCCGGGTCCCAGACATCAAGAACGGCGGCTTTCAGGCCTTTTCCGAGAGCTTGGCGGAGGGCCGTCTCGACGATCACTTCACCGCGGCAGGAATTGAAAATGACGGCACCGCTTTTGACCCGGGCGAAAGCCGCCTCATCGAAAAGGCCGAGAGTGCGATCGGGGCCGGAACGGTCGAGGGGTACATGAAGCGTGATGAAGTCGCATTGGGTCAAAATGGTGTCGAAATCGACAAAGCCGGCAGCCCCTTCGGCGCGAGCCCGAGGAGGGTCATTGACCAGGACTTTCATGCCAAGAGCGCGGGCCTTGTTGGCGATGCGTTTGCCGACATTGCCGCAGCCGACGATGCCGAGGGTCTTGCCTTGCCAGGAAATTCCGCGTTTCAGCCACAAACGGACGAGGGCGGAAGTGAACCACTGCGCCACCGATTCGGCATTGCAGCCGGGAGCAGAAGTCCAGGTGACGCCTTTGGCCGCCAGCGCCGAGATGTCGAGATGGTCGGTGCCGATGGTGGCGGTGGCGACAAATTTCAGGGCCGAGTTTTGCAAGAGGGCGGCATCAACCTTGGTGCGGGTCCGGGTGATCAAAGCCGAGGCGTCTTGGACTTCCGCCGGGCCGATCTTGGCGCCAGAGAGATAACGCACTTCGGCCCAGGGCTCGAGAACGCCACGCAGGAAGGGGATTTTGTCGTCGGCAACGATGATCATGAGAAAGGGCTCCGGGATGGCTATGGCCGCAGAGGAAGCGCGGCTCGGGATTTTGACTTGTTCGAGAATAACCCCGGCCGGACGCTTTCGCCGCCGTAAAATCGCGGCGATGACCCACATTTCGAAAGCGAGCCCATGAGAATGCCTTTGTGCCTCGGCAAGCTTCTTGATTTTGCCTTCCCCACTTGTGTCCCAACTGTTTCCCAGTAGTGTCCCAGTTATTGCATTTCCCCCTCCCCTCCCCGGCTCTGTCCCAACTTGGCGTTTTTTTCCTCCGGCCAATGAGCTTGCGCAGCCTGCTTTTGGGTGGTCCTGATCATGGACATCATCACCTCCCCTCCCCCGTCTTCGCTTTTGGCTCTTTCTCCCCTCCCCGATTTCCGCTATTTTTCACTGCCCTTCAAACTGTGCTTTTTTGCGTCGGTTTTTTGTGATTTTTCGATGGGGTTTTGCGGGCACCGCAAGGGCCCTCGCGGGGGGCGGAAAGGGGCTGGGCGCGGGGGCCGGGAACACCCAAGCATCGGACCGATCGGCGGCGATGATTCCAAGCTAAAATCCCCAGCCTCCCCGGAGCTTCCGCGACCCCTTCAGGGTCAGAAATCATAACTTATTCTCACCCAGGGTGTCGCCGATGCGGCTCAACCCTGGGCTAAAATCTTGGACCCCCTTGGGGTCGCTCCCTCCCCTACTTACACGGAAGACTTTTGAAATGACTTTCAAATTTGATGATGAACTAAGAAATCGCCATAACAAGTTCCAAATGAACTTAACAAAAACTCAATGAAAAATCAAATGATCGCTTGAATTTCGTGGTTATACCTCTAAATTTCGTCATCAAACACCGACAATTGGAGGTCCTTATGCGTCTGCCGACTAGCCTGCCCCTGGAACTGATGGAAGACTTTCGCCGCGCCCGCACCCGTGGGGCGATCGCCGAGATGCTCAGCCTGCGACTGGGCCGGATCCTGCCGGTGCCGGCCCTCGAACTCTGCTGGGGTCTGCGGGGGAGGGAAGTCGTCGAGGTGGAGTTCTGCCGACGGGGGGCGAAACGGGAGCTGGTGAGCCGCGATCCGGGGATCTCGGCGATGACGGAAATTCTCAGTTCGGAACAGGCTTTTATCGCCAGCGAATTCAGTGATGAAATGGAGGGGCTTTTCCTCGAAGAACGGAAGGCCGCGGCGATGAAAGCGGCACTCCTCATCCTGCTGCCTTTGTTCGACCGGAAAGGGGTGAATGGCTTCCTCGCGCTCTACTTCACCGAGGCCGTCGATACCGACAAGATCAACCTCTTCCTCGGGCAGCTTTCTTCGCTCCTCGGAGTGATGCTGTCGCGTGAGGATATACTGCGCAAAACTGCAGCCGCGTCACGCCAAGGTTGGGAGACCGTTCGGCACCAGAACGGCGCCCTCGAAGAACGCGCCAACGGCACCGAGCTGGTGATGGAAAGCCAAGGCATGCAAAACGCCTGGAGAAAAGCCCTGAAATCGCGTGAAAACCCGGTCCTGGTGATCAGCGGTCCGGCGGGTTCCGGCAAGGGTTTCTTCGCCCGCGCCTTGCATAAGAAGTCGTCACGCCAGCGCCGCGCTTTTGCTCGTCTGGAAGTCGATGAAAGCAGCCTGCCCTTATTGGCTCGCGAGCTCCGCGGCGACGACAAGACCGAAGGCCTGAAGAATTCACTCAGCGGCGGCACTTTGCAGCTTTCCCTGGCCACGAGCATGAACGCCGAAAAGATCGCAGAGACGATCAAAATCGCGTCCGAAAGCCTGGCCGGAAAAGACGTCGCGTTGATCCTGACGACGGCTGAAAATGCCGCTTTCCCGGAGGGCGTGGAAGTGATTTCGATGCCCAGCCTGGAGCAACGAAGAGACGACCTGGCCTGGCTGGTTCGCAGCCTGGTTTCCGAACAAGCCGGACGCCTCGGACTAGCAGTTCCGGAGCAGCGTCCCGACTTCATGAAAAGTCTCCTGCGTCGCGATTGGAATGGACAGGTAGAAGAGCTGAAATCGTGGCTGGAAAAGTGCCTGATCGCCAGCGACGGCCGGGTTTTGCGCGATCCCGAAGACGACTCTTCCGACTTCGCCCCGGGCGGCAGAACCGGACGGCCGCCGCGCACCTTGGAGGAGAGCGTCAAAAGCAAGATCCAACAGGTCCTGAAACGCAGTAAAGGCAAGGTCTACGGTGATGACGGCGCCGCCGCCATGCTCAGCATGAATCCGACGACCTTGTTATCCAAAATGAAGAAGCTCGGCATCGAAGCCGAGAAGTACCGGAAGGGGTGAGAACGGGGACACAACTGGGACACGACTGAGACACAGTTGGGACACAATTGGGGGAAACCAAAAGGCCGAGAAGGGGAGGGGAGGAGCGACATCTTTCTGTGGGCGATCCTAGCAATGCCGCAGGCCGTGACGGATGAGACCAAAAACACCGCACGGAGTGCGGCGATCCCAGGGAGCAAGAAGCAGCCAATCAGCTTGCGCACGACGCAAAAATTTGCAATTGAAGGCAAAGGGGTTTACACTGGAAAGGAAGAGTGAAAACCCCCAGCCCAAGAAGCGCCATGAAAACGAGTCCCAGCAGGTCAAAACACAAGCCGAGAAGACGCCGGAGGTTCACCAGCAACGAGCTTTTGGTGGTGATTGGAGTCATACTCATAATCACAAGTTTACTAGTAGGCTTGATTAGAGGCAGGCAGGTTGTTAAGCAAAAAGCTAAACTAACAGCCTGCAAGGGGAATGTGAAAATAATGGGTCTAGTTTTAACAGCATATTATAATGATGTAAGTAATGTGAAATTCGGAGAAATCGTAGCCAATAACAGAGTAGAACCCAGCTTAGGTGGTTATGGATTTGATCCCTATGGACACAGCTGCCCGGCTAAAAAAACTGGCGGAAATGAAAGTGGATATGTCTTCGATAGAAACACAGGAAATGTCAATACGTTTCTCTTCCCAATCGGAAAAGAGACAGCCTTTACCAAGGAAGATACTTGGGCAGTTGTGAACAACCCAAACTCACCCTTATTACATGACAAAGAAACGAAACATTGGGTCAATGGAAAAACGAATATCGCAGTTGGCGATGGCCATGTCGAGGAGAAATAAAATGCGAAGGAAATTCACCTTGGTAGAGCTTTTGGTAGTGATCGGTATCATTGCCATTTTGGCTGCGATGTTACTGCCTGCATTAGGCTCGGTAAGAGAGAAAGCGAATGTGACAAAATGCAAAGGCTCATTAAAAAATGTAACTCTCACATTGCAATCCTACTATTCAGATGGGAAGGTTAAAGAATTTGGCTCAGCAGTAGGAGAAAACACACTAACCTCAAGCATGGCTGGCTTTGGATTTGATACCAATATGTTGTCATGTTTTGCTCGACGAAGCAGCGGTACTGAGACGGCTTATGTATTCGATCGAAACAGTGGGAATTGGACAAGCTTTAGCTTTCCAAGTGCCGCCGAAACTCCATTCACTTCAGCCGATACATGGGAAGTGGTGAATAATCCCAATTCACCCATCGGTCACGATAAAAGCACCCTTCATTGGGTCAATGGAAAATGCAATGTGATGGCAGGCGATGGCCATGTCGAGGAGAAATAAAATGCGAAGGGAATTCACCTTGGTAGAGATTTTGGTAGTGATCGGCATCATTGCCATTTTGGCGGCGATGTTACTGCCTGCATTAGGCTCGGTAAGAGAGAAAGCGAATGTGACAAAATGCAAAGGCTCACTAAAAATTGTAACTCTGACATTGCAATCCTACTATTCCGATGGAAAGATTAAAGAATTTGGCTCAGCAGTGGGAGCAAACACACTAACCTCAAGCATGGCTGGCTTTGGATTGGATACCAATATGATCTCGTGTTTTGCGCGTCGAAGCAGCGGCACTGAGACAGCTTATGTATTCGATCGAAACAGTGGGAATTTGGCAAGTTTCAGCTTTCCAAGTGCCGCCGAAACTGCCTTCACTTCGGCCGATACATGGGAAGTGGTGAATAATCCCAATTCACCCATCGGTCACGATAAAAGCACCCTTCATTGGGTCAATGGAAAATGCAATGTGATGGCCGGCGATGGCCACGTCGAGGAGAAATAATCCCCCTTTACATAGAAGGACACTTGGGCAGTAGTCTAGTCAACAATCCCCAATTACCTAGTTCCACGAAAAGGTTCACCCCACCGTGTGAAAAACCAATGTCGCCTGCGGCGATGGCCATGTGGAAGAGAAATGAAGGGATAGAGCGAAAACGAGCGGTGATCACCTTCGTCAAAAGACGAAAATAATCACCGGTTTTCTTTGCCTTGAATATGCCGGAAATGAAGGGCCGCAGTCGCTACGTGGACTGCCGCGCTCCATATGTCAGCGCCGCGTCGCGAAGAGCGCAAAACAACCGGCACGGAGGCCGGGGCTCCCAGGGCCGCAGTCGCTACGCGGACTGCCGCGCTCCATTCTTTGTCGCTCAGGCCTTTTTGCCGTAGGGGATCCACAGGATCTTGCCGCTGTGACCGTGCTCCTTGTGGTTTTTGAATTGCAGGAATCCAGCGAGGAAGGTAAAGCTGCCGCTATCCGGGCTGCTGTCCCAGGAGAGGAAGGGGAAGCAGTCGGTGCGGACTTCGTCGCCTTTGCGTTCGCGCTGGAAGAGGTAATGCAGGATGCGGGTCTTGCTGTGATTGCCGTCGACTTCGTGCGATTGCAGCATGCCGAAAAGGGTCGAGTTCTCGCTGTGTTGACCGCGGCTTTCGCTGTTCCAGAAAAGGATGTTTTTACTGGAGGATTGGACATCGCTGCGGCTGCTTTGCAGGAGGCCGCCAAGGGTGGCGCTTTTGCGCTCGTCGCCGTGCTGCTCCGAAGTCCACAGGGGGATTTCGATGATCGGCAGATGGAGGTCTTTTTCGACCCGCGTCTGCGGCTGGGCGAGAGCGACAATCTGCTCGCTGACTTGTTTGCGGGCAGCGGCATCTGAGGATGCTTCGGCCTTGAGGCCAAGGCGGACGAGAAGCGCTTGGGGACGCTGTTCCTGCTGACCCTTGAGCCATTGCTCGAGGGTCTGGACTTCGGCATAGCTGAGTTGCTGGCGCCATGTAGCGGGCAATTCCAACTCGGTGCGGTGACGGGAATCCCAGAGCAGGGTGTCGGTCTTCGATTCCTGGGTGGTGACATCGTTAGCGAGCAGGCTCGGGGCATCGGCTTGGTGACGACTAGTCTCGTTGCCAGAGAAGCCGAGGAGACGCCAGCTCGAGAAATCATCGCCTTTTTGTCGACGCCAGAGGAGACCGGTGAAGTAGTCGTCCGCGGCATGATTGAGTTCACTGCGGGTGCTGATCAGGGAGAAGGCGCCCCAGAGAAAACCCTCGCTGGCGTGTTTGCGGGTGCTGGAGAAAAGCGGCCAGAGGGAGGTGGAGGCGGCGCCGTCTTTGTCGCTGTCGTGCTGGTAAAGCATGGCGACATTGGTGCTGCTGCTGTCGGCATCGGCGGAACGGAACCACAGCGGGGCGACGCGGGATTCGACGCGCTCACCATGGGTGTCGCTGCCGATCAGCGGCGTCACTTGCCAGGAGAACTTTTGGCGGGCGGGATCGGATTCGCGGCGGTACAGGCTGAGCCAGTCGAGGGGGCCGGAATCGGCTTGACCGGTCGACCCGCTGGCGAGCGGGAAGGCACGCCAAGACGAGGCGCCGTCGGCGGCGGTTTTGTGCGCTCCAAGGCCGTAGAACCAGTATTGCTTAGCGTCGCCGCGTTCGACTGAGTCGGCCCAGAGTCCGCCAAGGAGGAAGCGGCTGTGATCCTTGCCGCACTTGGCTTCGTGGTAGCCGAGACCGAGGACATTGGTCCAGCCGTCATCGGTGGTTTTATTGCGTTTCCACGAAGTCAGAAGGGAGTAGTTCGAGGTGTTCAAGGCATCTTCCTGGTGGACGTAGAGCGGCAGCAGGGCTTGCCAGGATTTGTCTTTGTCGCTGCCGCTCCACCACAGAGGATGGACGTTGAGGTGGCTGGCGCTGGCGTCTTTTTTGCCGCCCCAGGAGAGGAGGGGAGTCCAGTGATTTAAGCTGGTTTTGTCTTCGCCGGAGTACCACAGCGGAGCGAAGAGATGGGTGATCTTGTCGCCGGTTTTGGCGTGGTAGTTGACCGGCAGGGACCAGAAGTGGTAATCGCCTTGGTTCTTGCCGGCATCTTGGTATTTCCAATCCGCGAGGAGGCCGCCGAGGGAAGAGCCTTTATGGGACTCCGGGCTGTGACTGTTCGAGTAGATCAGGGAATAATTGCTGACCGTCTGGGTCTTTTTGTCTTCGGTGTGGAAATAGATCGGCAGCAGGCCGTTCCAGCTTTGCATCTGGTCGTGTCCGCTCCACCACAAGGGATGAAGATTGAAGTGCGAATCGCTGTCGTCCTTGTGTCCGCCCCAGGAGGCGAGGGGGGTCCAACGGGTGGTCTTGACCGAGTTTTCCTGCGAGTACCAGAAGGGCGCGAAGAGGTGAGTGAGCTCATTGCCGGTCTTGCTGTGGTAGCTGATCGGCAGGGACCAGAAGCTGTAATCGCCGTTGTTGTCGAACTTCCATTTGGCGAGGACGCCGCCGAGCGAGCGGCCTTGGCGACCCTTGGGGGTTTTGGTGCTGGAGTACAGCTCGGCCATCCAGAAATCATCCTTGTCGGAGTAGAAGAAAGGCAGCACCGCGAGGCCATCGTGGTAGCGGATCACCGGGCCGGCGTAGAAGTCGTCGCCGAAGCGGCCATAAATGGGGAAGATGCCGCTGCGGTCCTTTTTCTTGTTCCAGTAGCCGGTGAGGAACCAGCCGTCGCCATTTTCCGGGTTCCAGGCGGCGAGGGGGAAGAGGACCGAATATTCCTGGCCTTCTTTGTTGAAGACGGGGCGGATGGCGACGCCTTCGGCATCCTTGTCGAAGAAGGGCCAGAGGACGGCGAGACGGGCGCCGTTGCTATAGGCGAGGGGAAAGGCGTTGCTGCGGCCGCTATCGAGGTCGAACTGGCGCTCGCTGCTGGCGGCTTGGGGTTTTTCCTCGAAGGCCCAGCCGGCGGAACGAGACAAGCGTTTCGACGAGGCGCAACTGCTGGCGCCGGCAGCGATCAAGGTGGCGAGGACGAAACGGCTGAGGATCTGGTTCATGGTCTGTTCTCCGGGTTGGTGGAAGGGGCTTCTTCCTGAGATCAAAATCACACCGCGCCGGAGAATCCACGAATCGAATTTTTATGAGGTGATCATTGATGAAAATAATGCCAAGGCGGCTTGGGTTTCGTCCCGCTTGCACTCCGGGCGCACGGAACGAGCCGAAACCCCCTTATTTACTCAAAAGGGTTCTGCACTAAGGGGCAGAACTTGGATGTTCCCCACTGGGCTCGTCGGCATCCTGCCGGCTGTCGTTCTGGGTT
>JAYTMY010000127.1:0-10777 GCA_043748535.1 Lentisphaeraceae bacterium
CGAAGGGAGGAAGCGGTAGTAGACCGAGAGCATCAGGATGGCGAAGGTGGTGGCGTGGACTTTTTCGGTCAGTTCATCGCCATGGGCGTGATGATCTCCTGGATAGATCCAGTAACCTTCAGGGTTTTGGTGTTGACGGAGCATCGGCTCGAACTTCTTTTGCCAGCTCTTCCACACTGCACCGCCTTCTTGGAAGCAGGCGTAGGTGCCGTAATACCAGGTGTACATGGAGTTTTGGGGAGGCGAATTCCAGTCGACTTTCTTGACGTCTTCGTCCATGATGGTTTTCCAGATCGGGACGAGCTCAGGGATGGGTTTGCCATTGCCGTCCCAGGCGGATTCGAAGAGCTGCAGGCAGAGGACGCCGACGCCGCGCATGGCGCCGCTTTTGCGTGCTTCGGTGTTGCAGTAGGTGAAGCCAGCGGGAGCGCGTTTTTTGAGGTTCGCGATCGATTTGACGATGGCGTCGGGCAGACCTTTTTCCTGGCAGCCGGCGGCTTTGGCAGCTTTCAGCGCTTGGAAATTCCAGCCGGCATAGGAAAGGTCGTCGCGCTCGCCCTTGGCGTATTTGTAGTCAAAGCCGCCGCCAGCTTGTTGCCCCTCGATGATGCGGCGAACGTTGGCGTTCATCACTTCTTCGAGGTTATAGTTGCCGGTCATGGCGAAGGCTTCGCAAAGAGCGTAGGTTTTGATCGAGTGGGAGTACAGATGAGCATCGGCGTTGCCGTCGCCTTTTGAGGCGGCGAGCCAGTTGATCGCCCGTTCCACCGTCTGGCCGTATTTTTTAGAAGTCGGAGTTTCCCCGTTGGCGAGGAAGCAAAGGAGCGCGAGGCCGGTAAAGGCGTCGGAGGTCGCCGTGCCCCAGGAACCGTCCGGCTTCTGCACCTTGGCCAGCCAGGTGAGTCCCTTGTCGGTGTACTGAAGGAGTTTCACCGGGCCGCCAAAACTCGTGATCATGCCGCCGCGGCCCGAGGTGCGGCGGCCGCTGAACATCTTGCTGGAGCTCGTCGGTGAGGTCACCGATTTGACATCGGAAACGATGTCAGCGACGCCGCCATCGGCAGTCGACGGGGGCTCGTCGCTGGTCGACTCGAGACCACTGGAATTGTGCGAGTCATTGATGGCGACGGAAGTGATTGTCGGGTCCGGGGATTCGGTGGGGATGTCGGGCGGCGTGACCAGGTCCTGGGGCGGCGGTGGTGGCGGCGGGGGCGGGGGAGGAATTTTCTCCACGACGGTGGTGATCGCCACTTGGGAGGGTTTGACATCGACGGCTCCCTTGAGGAAGACCGCGGCGCAGATCAGAAGAATGACGTGAGCGAGGGTCGAAACACTGGGGCCGAGGAGGCTCTCCTGCAGTTTTTTCTTCCGGTAGTCTTCCTCGATGAGGTAAAGCTCGTCGTCACTCAGGACGCTGATGCGCGGATGGATGGGGTCGTCGGACATGGGGTGGACTCCTTTTTCTGCTTGCGGATGGCAATCCGTTCTGAGTCCATTATGCCATCTCTTCCGAAATCAGTCAATACGATTCTTTCGTTTTAAAATGATTTTGTCAAATTTAACTTGTGTTTGAAGTGACACCCCCCCCCTCTTGTGGGCAAAAGAAAGCCCGTGCCGAAGCGCGTGCCAAAAAAGTGCCAGGGGGAGGTCACGCGAAGATGGCGAGGCCGCTGAGGGCTTTTTCGAAGCGGCTGTGGTCGAAGCAGCCGAGGAAGCTGAGCAACAGCTTACCGGGAAGCCGGTCCTCGGGGTGCCCATTAAGCCGGGCGCAGGGCGCATAGGAGTCAGCCGGGGGGTGTAGGAGTTGTAGGATGTGGCTCGAGCGTCCCGGTCGAGTGGGCTCGGAATGAGGCTCTGCGAATGAATTCTGTTTCATCTGGCGGAATGCCCTTTGCCAAGGCAGGTGACTGCGCTAGCTTGCGGCCTGATGCGGCCTCGACTCTCCGGGTCGAGCCGCCGTAAAAAGTGTTTAATTTCTGGATCCCTCGCCACCATGTCGACCCCGTGTATCATCGTTGACAATGAACAAGACTGGAAGCCGTATTTCCCGGTCGAGCGCCTGATCAGCTCGGCCGATTACCTCTCCGGCAAATCCGGCAAAGCCGAGCAAAGCTCGATGCTGATCAACCTCTGCCACAGCTACAAATATCTGTCCCCCGGTTATTACGTCTCCTTGCTGGCGGAATCCCAGGGCTTGAAAGTCATCCCCAGCGTCGAGACGATCAGCGCCCTGCAGCACAAATCTCTCTATGCCCTGAGCAGCGACGAGCTCGACGAAGTCTTGCAGAAATCGCTCCGCCGCCGCGCCAGCGAAGCAAAGGCGCCGAAGCCGAAGAAAAAGCTGCATCTGCCGCCCGGCATCAGCGAGCCGCAGCCGGCCCTGAAAGACAACGAAGTGCAACTCGCCATCTGCTTTGGCCAGACCCTCTTCGAAGGCCTGAAGGACTTCGCCCGTCAGCTCTTTGAAACCTTCCCCTGCCCGATCCTGGTGGTGCAGCTGATCAAAGAAGGCAACCTGTGGAGCGTCGAGACGATCAAACCGGGCTCGATCCGCCGCCTCGTCAGTGAAGAACAAGACCTCTTTGCCAACTCGCTCGACCAGTTCTACCGCAAGATCTGGCGCAAGCCGCGCTCGCGCAAGAAGAGCCGCTACGAGATGGCCATCCTGCACAACCCCGAAGAGGCCCTGCCGCCGTCCAGCTTGCGCAGCCTGAAGACCTTTATCCGCATCGCCAAAGATCTCGACATCGATGCCGAATTGGTGACCAAACAGGCCTACTCGCGGATCGCCGAATACGACGCCCTTTTCATCCGCGAAACCACCTCGGTCAACAACCACACCTACCGCTTCTCCCGCAAGGCCGAAATGGAAGGCCTGGTGGTGGTCGACGACCCGAGCTCGATCCTGCGCTGCACCAACAAGGTCTATCTGGCGCAGCTGCTCCAGCGCCATGGCATCCCGACTCCCGAGACGCGCATCATCCACCGCGACAACTTCCGGGTCGAAGACTTCCCCGATGTCGACAACAAGCCGGTGGTCCTGAAAATCCCCGACGGCTCCTTCTCGCGCGGCGTCGTCTGCGCCCGCTCCAGCAAGGAGCTGAAAGACTATGCCGCCCGCTTCTTCGAAACCTCGGCCCTCCTCCTCACCCAGGAATTCATGCCGACCGAATACGACTGGCGTATCGGCATCTTCGACAACCGCCCGATCTTCGCTTGCAAGTACTACATGGTCAAAGGTCACTGGCAGATCGTCAAGCACGAGAGCAACGGCAAGTTCCGCGAATCGACCTCGGAAGCCTTCCCGATCCGCGCCGTGCCCCCGGCGATCTTAAAAGCCGCGGTCAAGACCGCCAAGCTCATCGGTGATGGCTTCTACGGCCTCGATGTCAAAGACGGACCCCGCGGTCCCGCCGTCATTGAGATCAATGACAACCCCAACCTCGAGGTCGGCGTCGAAGACCAGTACTACGGCGAAGACCTGCACTACAAATTCTTTGAGGAATTCGTCCGTCGCATCGAAAACCTGCGCCGCGGGTTGGAGTAGTTCCGGTAAAATCGTTTCCCTGAAAGAGACCCGCGGTAGCCGCTGCGGGTCTTTTGTACCTTCACCTCTCTTCGTGAATCGCACTCGAAAACTCGGCAAAGGTCGGCTTCAACATGGCCGCCATGCGGGGCATTGAGCGAGTGTCGAACGCCAGCCTGGGCCCTGGGTTTCGACGGCGCCGTTGCATGCAGCAGTCATCCCCAATCCAGATGAATCCCAGCTTCGCGTCATCAATTCCACCTTGATTTGCCCCCTGCCAATGGATGCCGCGGAAATCCTGCCGACCCGCGAGATCGAAGACTTCCTGCAAAGCCACGGCGTTCGTCGTCGCGGCTAGGATAAGCCGCACTTAAACGACGAATGATTATCTATCGATCCCGGAAGCGGAAATCAGCTCGGACGGCGATGTGGTCGGAGCGCAGCTCCTCCCAATTCCGGCAATCGAGGAATTCCAGTTCCTGAGAGGCGAGGATCCAGTCGAGGCGGCGGCCGAATCGGGGGAAGGTGTTCATCGCTTCATGGGGGCGCCAGATCTGCAGGCCGAGGCGTTCGGCGGTGTCGTGCAGGGCGCCGCCGTTGCGGAAGCCGCAATTGAAGTCGCCCATCAGGATGAGCGGCAGGGGCAGGCGCTCGGCAAGGAGGTGGGCGAGGTGCTCGAGCTGGCGCTTGCGGATGCGTTCGTGCAGGAAGTCGAGGTGGACCGAGACGAAGCGCAGCGAACGGCCGTGGATCTGGCCGAGCGCCATCACCAGGCCTTTGGCGAGGGTGGTGCCGCTGTGCGGGAAGACATGCGACTCGGCGTCTTCCAAGGGGTGACGGGCGAGGAGGGCGGTGCCGTAGGCGACGCGTTTGCCCTGCACATGATGGCCCTGGGCGAGCCAGCCGAAGCCGGCGGCCTGGGCGATCTCGCGGCTCTGATGCAGATGGCCATGGATGAAGCCCTGGGTCTCGACTTCTTGCAGGGCGAGGAAGTCGACCGGCTCGGTCTGCAAGATGGCGGCGGCGTCGCCGAGATTGCGCCGCAACTGGGCGGCGGTGAGCAGAAATTGCGACAGACCGCGACCGCGGCCATGGGCGAGATTGAAGGTGGCGACCGAGAATTGACCGCGTTCGAGCGGAAGCTTGGGAGGATACAGAGTCTCCACCTCAATGCTGCCCGAGGCGCCCGGAGCGGCCGGATGCCAGGATTTCAAAACGCGTCCAAGTGATGCGATGGGTGCCATGCTCCAACATAGCCCCGCAATGCCGAGGAAGGCAAGCCATAGGGTTGAAAGGTTGAAAGGTTGAAAGGCGGAGCGACAACTAATGGACTAACAGCATATCATCAGGATTGCAGTGGCTAAGGCGGATTCGCTCAGGGTCCTGTTTCCTGATCTATCTGTTGTTGTTTTTGATGTGCTTACCTTTCAACCTTTCAACTGGGGCCTTCCGTTTCTGGCACAGCGCCTGCTTCACAGAAAACTGACGTTCATCCACTTGCGGCTTTGGCCTTATCGGGGTTACAATGGCGGTGGAGAGCCTAACCGGGAGGGCACTGCCATGAAAGGTCTAAGAGCCAGAATGAGTCTGCTGCTGGTCGGAGCTGGAGCGAAAGCCGAAAGCCGTGATCTGGCAGGAAAATCGCCCCTCGATGCCGCCATTGCCGGCGTCGATCCCCACACGGTCGGGGTCTTACTCGCCGCCGGCGCCTGCGTCGGCCAAGGCCCGGAACGGGATCTGAGTCCCGCCTTGGTAGTGCTGCGCAACGGCAATGAAACCCGTCTGCGAACGCTGTTGACCCGTGGCTCTTGGCTCGCCGCTCGCGATCGCGATGGTCGGCAGCTCTTGCACCATGCTTCCTTGCTCGGCCGACACCGCCTCCTGCCTCTCCTCCTTAAAACCGGCTTCTCCGTAGCGGATCGCGATGCCGCTGGCGATACCCCGCTGCACCTCGCTTGTCGCGGCGGCCATCTTCTTTGCGCCGACGCCTTGCTCGACCGCGGCGCTTCGCTCGAATCGCGCAATCAGGCCGGCGAGACGCCGCTGCATCTCGTCGCCGGTCATCCTCAACTCTTGCGGCTGCTGCTCTGCAGCGGTGCCGAACCCTCTCAGCGCGATCGTCAGGGGCGCGCCTGCGTCCACCGTCTGGCCCTTTCCGGCGACGGCCGCGGCCTCGAAGTGCTGCTCGAACGCCATCCCGCCTGCACCTGGCAACGCGGCCCCGGCGGCGCCACCCCGCTGCATCTCGCCTGCGAACGCGGCGACCGCGATCTCTGCGCTGCCCTGATCAAGCATGGCAGTCATCTCGAAACGCCGGATGACGACGGCTTGACGCCCTTACTTGCTGCCTGTTCCTACGGCTCCGCCGAGGTCATCCGCCTCCTGCTCGACCACGAAGTTGCCATCGGGGATTTCGACAACAAGGGTCGCGGTGTCTTGCATCATCTCATCGACGGTGCCAATCCCGATCCTGGAATGGTCGAGGAGCTGATCCGGGCGGGGGCCGATCCCAATCGCCGTGATGATGCCGGTCGCAGCCCGCTGCACCTCGTCGCCGAACTGCCCGAAGAGATCCTCGTGGGGAAATGACCCAGAGTGCTTCTTTCCGGCGGTGCGGCACTATGTTGAACAATGAATCACCGCTAGGGGAGCTCTTATGGATGACTTAAGTATCAGGTTGAGGGATGAATATCGTCGTTTAAGCCAAGCGATCCTCAATGTCGATCGTTCGTGGAGCGAAAGTCTCGATCTCATCTGTCAAGGCATTTTAACCGTTCTGCAGGCTCAGCGGGTCAGCCTCTGGCGTCTTGAAAACAACACTTTTGAGCTGGTCAGCAGTCGCGGGGAGGAAGCGTTTTCTTCCTTGATCAGCAGCGGAGCGGAAGAATATCTCCGGCATCTGACGGCGTCCACGGTCAACGCCTCGGGCTCCTGGTCGGGTATGGCCTTCATGGATGTTCTGGTGATGGATCGCGAGCGTCCATTCGGCTTTCTCCGGGTCGAAGCGGCGGAGCGCGAATGGCGGCCTGAAGAGGAGTTGTTCCTGATGTCGCTGAGCGATCTTTCCCGTCAGGCGCTTCGTCGCGAGTGCGAATCCGAGCTCCGCTGTCAGCTGATGAACGAACTTGGCAACGCCGATGTCGGGCGCCGCAGTCGCGAGGAGTTTCTGACCTTGCTGGCGCGCCAGTTGGGCGATCCCTTGGACGCGATTGTGGTTTATGCCGAACTTGGCCGCGATGCCGCGGATCTGGCCACCTCGCGGGCGCTCGTTGCCAATTGTGGCGAAGCCGCCACCGCGGGCCGCCATCTCTTGACCTTGCTGATTGAATACGCCAAGGCGGAGTCCGGCCAGATTTTCCACGACATCACCAGCTGCGCCATCTTGCCCTTGATTGACGATGCGCATCAACAGCATTCCCAACGCGCCATCACCTTGCGGCATTCCCTCGATCCGCAGCAAGAAGTGATCGCCGATCCTTACCGTCTCTTGCAGGCGCTCAGTCTCTTGCTGGAAGCCGCCGGAGCGGAGGGCCCGGCTCTCGAAATCGAGCTCCGTCTTTATGGTGGCACCTTGCTGCTCTGGCTCCGCGATCCGGTCGGACGCATCGGCCTGCTTCATGACGACAGCGCTTGCCTGCAGCTGATTCTTGCCACCAGCCTCTTGCGCCTGATGGGAGTGGAGAGCACGACCGCGGCGCTGCCCGAGGGTGGCACGGTCTGCGAGATCCAGCTGAACACCGGCCTGTCCTGCGAGCTGTCTCTTCGCAGCACCCATTTCTGACTTACCAGGGATTTTTTCATGGCTAAAACCGCTCTCGACTCCCTCTCACTGAAAGGCCTGACCAGCCGTAATCCGCTGATGCGCCGCTGCCTCGAACGAGCCGCCCTGGTCGCCGCCACCGACATGCCGGTGCTCATCGTCGGCGACACCGGCACCGGCAAAACCCTGCTCGCCCGGGCGATCCACAACTCCAGCCCGCGCCAAGGCTCGGGCAGCTTCATCGCCGTCAACGTCAGCGCCATCTCCGACAGCCTGGTCGAATCCGAGCTCTTCGGTCACGAAAAAGGCGCCTTCACCGGCGCCATCGGCCAGGTCCGCGGCCGCTTCGAACTGGCCGATCGCGGCACTCTTTTTCTCGATGAAATCGCCGACATGTCGATCGTCAACCAAGCCAAGGTCCTGCGGGCGGTGGAGACCGGCGAATTCGAGCGACTCGGCTCGGAAACCAGTTTGCGCAGCGACGCCCGGATGATCGCAGCGACCCACAAACCCCTTGGCGAATTGGTGGCTGCCGGCCTTTTCCGCGAGGACCTGCTGCATCGCCTTTCCGGCCTGGTGCTCCGGGTGCCGAGCCTATCCGAACGCCGCGAGGACCTGCCGGGCCTGGTCGCCTCCGAGGTCAAAAGCTGCGCCGAAGCGATGAAGCGCAAGATCACCGCCATCCACCCCGAGGCCCTGGCTAAGCTCACCACCCACTCCTGGCCCGGCAACCTGCGCGAACTGCACCGGGTGATCCAGCGCGCCCTGCTCTTCAGCGAGGGCGAGGCCCTGATGCCCGATGTCATCGACTTCAGCGACGACATCCGCATCCGTCCCGCCGTGACGCCAGGCGCGGAGGCTGCTTTGACTCCAGGCGACGACCTCAGTCTCGCCGGGGCCGAAAAGCGGCATATCCAGAAGGTCCTGGCGCTGGCCGACAGCAAAACCCAAGCAGCCAAACAGCTCGGCATCTCGCGCACCACCCTCGACCGGAAAATCGAAGAATATCATCTTTGAGTTCAAAAAAATTCCTTGACGGGCGTTGTTGATTCCAACTCATCCGCAAAGGATTTCTCTTGCGCGACCCCGATTCAGAAGCACGCCGAATTTCCTACGAGGGGCAGATCGCCGGACTCGACGACATCCTGCGCCGTGAACGGGAGGGTCAAGTGGCGATCGAAGGCTCGCGCTATCTCGATGCCAAACGCATCGCCTCCGGCGGCATGAAGGAGATCTACCAGATCTACGACACCCATACCGAGCGACTCGTCGCCATGGCTCGCATGCACCCCGAAGCCGCGATGAATCTGAAGAAGCAGTTCCTCCATGAAGCCCGGATCACCGCCAGCCTCGAGCATCCTAGCATCATGCCGGTCTACGACATCGGCGCCGGTGACGACAGCGAGCCCTATTTCACCATGAAACTGATCCGCGGACGGACCTTGGGCGACCTCATCACTCTGCGCCACAAGATCCTGCCGAACGGCCAGCCCGGGACCACGCTTGAGGAGCTGCTGGGACATTTCCTCAAGGTCTGCGACGCCATGGCCTGCGCCCACAGCCACGGAGTTCTCCATCTCGACATCAAGCCCGAGAACATCCAGGTCGGGGAGTTCGGCGAAGTCCTGCTCTGCGACTGGGGCCTGGCCCGTCGCCAAGGCGAAGAGGAAGAAGAAGTCCGCCGTCCAGGACTGCTGCCTCGCGCCCCCGGACTCACCCTCCATGGCCGCGTCTTCGGCACTCCTGGATTCATGGGGCCGGAGCAGGCCAGCGATTCACGGCAAAAGCTAGCGCCCTCGGCCGACATCTATTCCCTCGGAGCCGTTCTCTACAACCTCCTCTCCGGCCAACGTCCCTACTCGGGCAGCGGCATGACCGATTCGATGCAGATGACGGTGAACGGCGAACTCCCGCCGCCGAGCAGTCTGGTCACTCACCCTTTGATGGAAGTGCCGGCCGCCTTGGAAGCCGTCTGCCTGCGCGCCATGGCCTTGCGTCCCGAAAACCGCTATGCTTCGGTGGTGGAGCTGGCTGCCGAAATCCGCGCCTGGATGAGCGGCTTCGCCACCCGCGCCGAAGACGCCTCGCTCTTGCGTCAGCTCTGGCTGCTCAGCCTGCGCCACAAGATCGTCGTCGCCGTTATCGTCAATGCCATTCTGATCCTAGCCGTGTCAACGACGGTTTTTGTCTCCAACCTGCATCGCAAAGAAAAAGAATCGGAGGCCAACGCCGAGCAGGCCCGCCGCAATGCCAAGGAGGCGCTGGTCAACGCCGAAATCGCCAGGTCCAAGGAGAACGAAGCCAAGGAAAACCTCCGTCGTTGGCAGCAGACGGCAGGGGAGAAAGCGAAGATCGAGGAGGCTACGGTGAGCCTGATCACCGAAAAATTCAGTCAGTCAAATGATGTTCTCGGCGTCAAAAAATTCTTCGATATCGCCTCGCTCTTGCCGGATAACCCGGTGCTCCGAACCATGCAGGGTTGCGCCTTTCTCGCCAATCAGGAATTTGAAAAGGCGCACGGAGTTTTCGTCACAACCTCGATTGAAGCCAATAAAAATCTCGCCGGCTTTGCCCTCGATCATCGTGGCACCCGCCCAGGAGAGCTTTCCGAAGAGGACTTCCTCCGTCTTTGCGACTATTTCCTCAAACCCGGTTATGAAAACTATCTCGGCGAGTTGCTCAACTCGGAGCGGAAATTCAACCAGAACCTCTCGCTGCGGATTCGACTTTTTACCGCCCTTATGCGCTCGTGTAATCCTCATTTGCGCGAATCAGCTATCGATCTTCAAGCGCTGACGCAAGGGCGCTTGGCCGACGCCTTGCGACTGGCTCCTGATGACAGCCGAGTGCGTCTTGATCCCTTGGCTCTATTGGGCTTGCGCAATCTCGATCTCAGTGGCTGCGGGGTCAGCGACATCACCATCTTGCGTCACCAAAATGGCTTGCGTCGGCTGGTGTTGAGCAAGTGCCCGGTCCAACGATTGGAACCCATCAGTCAGCTGGCCTTGGAAGAGCTCGATCTCAGCGGTAGCGCCGTCACCGACCTCGAGCCCTTGCGGAAATCGACTATCCGCCGCTTGGTCCTGAAAAATTGCCGTCCGGATAGCCTGGCTCCGCTGCGCGACATGGCGAAACTCGAGGAGCTGGTCATCGGCGCAAACGACAAGCTTGCCGATCGCAGCCTGATTCCAGAGCGAGTCCGGGTGACGGTGGAATGAGCCTAAAGTCTGCAGTTGAAAGGTTGAAAGGTTGAATGGTTGAAAGGCGAACGTGGATTGACCGCTGAGTTGCAGTCACCGAGTCATGAGTCATTGCGTCAATTGTTCGGTTGTTGAGTTGCTGGGCTCTTTGCTCTTCAACCTTTCAACCTTTCAACCTTTCAACCTTTCAACCCACGCGTATCCAAGACGCCTCACACCGGATGCAGGGAACCCCAGTGAGTTGAAAAATAGCGGATTTTGAGGCGCAGTTTTGTCGTCAACCGCCCCCAG
>JAYTMY010000128.1:0-4212 GCA_043748535.1 Lentisphaeraceae bacterium
CACAAGCGACTGCTGGAGATTGTCGATGAGATGACTATCCTTCACATGGAACTTCTCAAGGCTAATGCGGTCGACCCGGAGAACTCGTGACTCTCGAGAATCTAGTCTGAGCACTTTGAGACATTCAGGAAGACATCTCCTGCCCCAAACGCCCCATGTCGCGGGGACGCAGCAAATCCTCTTCATTCAATCCCTCGGCAATTCCGCTCAGCAGTGACTTCAGGCCAACTGTCGGAGGCGAACTCAAGGGAGAAGAAGAAAGCAGCAGAACCCGAAAAGGAACGCCGTCCGGCACGCCATCCGGAACCCGGATCACATGCTGATGCGCAGTCGCCTCGAACTCAATGGCATGCATTTGAATCTCCTTTGCTTCCAAGCCCAAGTTTACCCTTGATTGACGCTTTCAGCAAATTCCCGAGCTAAATTCGCTCAACACAGTCGGCGGGACGCCAGCGATCCCAAGACTGAACAGCCAAATTCTCGATCGGGACGATCGAGCCACATCTTGAAACTTGAAACTTGAAACTCTCCGAAGGAGCCCCCGATGTCCCCTCTCCTCACTGACCTCTACCAGCTCACCATGGCCTACGGCTATTGGAAAAACGGCAGTGCCGAAGATGAAGCGGTGTTCCATGGCTTCTTCCGCAAGTTGCCCTTCTGTGGCGGTTTTGCGGTCGCCTCAGGCCTCGGTCCCATCCTCGAATGGCTGCGCGATTGGTCCTTCAGCGCCGAGGATCGCGACTACCTCGCCGGACTCACCGGACGCGACGGCAAGCCGCTGTTCGAAAAGGGCTTCCTCGATTACCTCGGCAATCTGCGGCTGAGTGTCGACATCGATGCCATTCCCGAGGGTACGCTCGCCTTCCCGCATGAGCCGCTGATCCGCGTCCGGGGTCCGGTGTTGCAGGGACAGTTGCTCGAGACCGCCATCCTCAACCTGATGAATTTCAACACCCTGATCGCCACCAAGGCGGCCCGCGTCAAGCTCGCCGCCGAGGGTGATCCGGTGCTGGAATTCGGTTTGCGCCGGGCGCAAGGGGTCGACGGTGCCCTCGCCGCCAGCCGCGCCGCCTTCCTCGGCGGTTGCGAGGCCACTTCCAACGTCCTCGCCGGACAACGCTTCGGCATCCCGGTGAAAGGCACCCACGCGCATAGCTGGGTGATGGGCTTCGACTCCGAAATCGCGGCCTTCCGCGCCTACGCCGCCGCCATGCCCAACAACTGCGTCTTCCTGGTCGACACCTACGACACCCTGCAAGGCGTCCGCAACGCCGTCATCGTCGGCCGCGAACTGCGCCAACAGGGACACGAGATGATCGGCATCCGCCTCGACTCCGGCGACCTCGCCTGGCTGTCGATCGAAGCCCGCAAGATCCTCGACGAAGGCGGCTTCCCCGAGGCCAAAATCGTCGCCTCCAACGACCTCGACGAAAAGCTGATCGAGAGCCTGAAACACCAAGGCGCGCGGATCGATGTCTGGGGCGTCGGCACCAAGCTGGTCACCGCCTACGACCAGCCCGCCCTCGGCGGCGTCTACAAGCTCGGCGCCATCCGTCAAAACGGCGTCTGGACCCCGCGCATCAAGCTCAGCGAACAGCGCATCAAAGTGAGCAATCCCGGCATCCAACAAGTCCGCCGCTTCTCCAAAGACGGCCTCTTCGTCGCCGACGCCATCTACGACAGCGAGCTCGGCCTGAGCTCGCCCTGCCGCATCATCGACCCGATCGACCCCGACCGCTCACGCAAGCTCGAAGGTCTGGAATCCGAGGATCTCCTTGTCCCGGTGCTGCGTCGCGGCCAAAGCGTCTACACGCTGCCGTCCCTGCGCGAAAGTCGCGCTCATTGCCTGGCGCAATTGGCGCGACTCAGCCCGGCCAGCAAACGCCTCGACAATCCGCACAGCTATCCCGTCGGGCTCGAGTCGCAGCTGCACGAGCGCAAGGAGGTCTTGATTCGCAAGGCGAGGGGGAATCCCTGATCCCGCCACCCGCGGCCGAGGCAAGTTTTCCCTGACTGGCGTCTTGCCGGTTTGCGGGTATACTCCGCCGAGTCAAAGCGGGGTATCAGAATGGACATCAAAAAACTGCTTCAGCACAACCAGCTCTGGGCGGCCAAGGAATTGGCCAAGGATCCGGACTTCTTCTCCGACCTGTCGCAGCAGCAGAAGCCGAAATATCTGTGGATCGGCTGCAGCGACTCGCGGGTCCCGGCCAACCAGATCATCGGCCTCAAGCCGGGCGAAATCTTCGTCCACCGCAACGTCGCCAACCAGGTCATCCACACCGACTTCAACTGCCTATCCGTCATCCAGTACGCGGTCGAGATGCTCAAGGTCGAGCACATCATCGTCTGCGGCCACTACGGCTGCGGCGGCGTCATCGTCTCGCATCAAGAACACAGCCTCGGCTTGATCGACAACTGGCTGCGCCACATCCGCGACCTGATGCGCCTGAAAGGCCCCTGGCTGAAGCGCCAGCGCGATGCCGGCCACGACAGCATCGACACCTTGTGCGAACTCAATGTCATGCGCCAGGTCGCCAACGTCGGCCAGACCACCATCCTCCATGAAGCCTGGGCCCGCGGCCAGAACATCCAAGTCCACGGCTGGATCTACGGCATCCAGACCGGCATCATCAAGGACCTGCAGGTCGACATCGGCTCACTCGCCGATCTTGAGGCCCTGGAACAGCGCTTCATGGACATGTAAGGCCATCCGTCCCTCCCCTCCTCATTCCCAGCGCAGCTTTATTTCCGGGGTTTCCGATGTCGCCTTTCCAACGCAGCACCCGCCGTCTTCTCGAACTCTCCCGGCGCGGCGAACTCCGGCAATCCTACCTGCTCTCCGGCGACCGCCTCGGCGAGCTCAGCGATTTCGCCCGACGCTGGGTCCGCCTGCTCGCCTGCGACTTCGCCGCCGGACGCGATGACGCCTGCGGCGAATGCCCCTCGTGCCGGATGTGGATCGGCAACAGCCACCCCCGCGTCCAGTCACTGGCACCGACCTCGAAAAGCCGCGAGATCCCGGTCGCCGACATGCGCGCCTTCATGCAGCGCTTCGACTTCCGCGCCGAAGAAGGCCGGCACCAGATCGGCCTCATCCTCGAAGCCGAATGCCTCAACACCGAGTCGCAAAACGCCTTCCTCAAAACCCTCGAGGAACCCCCTGTCGGCGCCATCTTCATCCTCGTCAGCTGCCGCAACGAACGCCTGCTGCCGACCATCCGCTCCCGCTGCCAGATCGTCAACCTGATGAGCAACGAGCCCCTGCTCGATCCCTCTCTGCTCGCCGGCCTCAAGCCCCTGCTCGCCCTGCTCCGCCCGGGAGCCGGCGCCGCCGCCGGACTGAAGACCGCGGACGGCCTGCTCGCCCTCTTCAAGGGAATGAAGGAACGCGCCGCCATCGAGATCGAAGAAGCCATCGCCGCCGAGCTCGAAGCCAGCCAGGACGAAGAGGCGCCGAAGAAGAAAGACAAGGACCGGGCCGAGGCCCTTGCCGGTGCCCGTTACCGCTCCCTCCGCGACCAAGTCCTGGTGATCCTCGAGGCCTGGGCCGCCGAGGCCAGCGCCGGTGACGACGCCACCCGTCCCCACCAGGTTTTCAGCGGCCAGGCCTTGAGCCCCTGGCAGTCTGCCCGCCTCGCCGATCTGATTGAATCTTTAAAGTTGGATTTGAGTTTCAATTTGAATGAAGCCCTCGCCGTCGAATGTTTCTGCACGCAAGCTGCAAAGAAGTGATTTAGGGATTATCCAGAAAGTCTATACACAGGCTTTGTCCGCTACTTCTCCACAAGTTATCCACAATCAATTTTTCTTTCTGACCGTGCTTGACAGGCTCAATCGGGGCCAAGTCTGTCGCGCCGAAGAAAAACTTATCAACAGGCTGTGGATGGCACCTCAAAATCTCAAGTTTCCAAACATCAGAAACCCGGCTCAAAAAGCCGGGTTCAGGATAAGTCACATAGCTGCTAGATCTCAAATCGCGTATTTCTCCCGCACCCAGCGGATGCGCTTCGATGGCACGCTTCGTGCTTCAGGACTTTGTGAACCACACAGCCATGAGGTCAGAATGACGCCCGCCGCTCCTCTTCCGAACCAGCCCCAACGAGTCCATCTCGGCACCGCGGGGGCTTTTGTCGCCCGCCAAGGCAAGGTCGAAGTCGTCGACCTGAAAAAACCGGCGCCGCCGCCGGAGGAAGCCCCGAAGATCGATCC
>JAYTMY010000129.1:0-11389 GCA_043748535.1 Lentisphaeraceae bacterium
ATCCTGAGCCGGGTGCTGGTTGTTGATTTCACCGCTGCGGTGATTCGGTTCGATCCAGGACAATTGCGGCAGCGAATCGGAGGCGACAGCGAGGTCGAATTCCGACAGGGGCGTGGCGCTGAAGCCAGTGTCGTTGACCATCTGGGCCGCCGTTTGGGATTCTTGCGAATAGACTTTGGCGTCATCACCGAGGAGTGAAAAAATACTGTCTTTGAAGTAAAATCTGAGGGTTTTGGCGACGGCATCGAGCTTAGCGTTTTTGGCTTCCATCGAGATGCTGCCGTGGCAGCTGCCCATCATGGCGAAGAAGCGGTTGGGCCAGGTGGGGCCGGGGAGCGAGCAGAACCAGCGGTCGGAAACGGCGAAGTTGGTTGCGAGGGTGTGGAGCACCGGGACGAGATCCGGGCCGCAGCTGTTCATCACGGTTTGTGGCGAAGCTTGCGGGTAGGCAGTTTCGTGTTCATTGACAAAGCCCGACATATCGGGATTGGCAGTGCCGCCGATCTGTTTGACGGCATGGCGGAATTCGTGTGTCGGATCTTCATGTTCAGCGTAAGTTGCTGGATTGCCTGTTTGTGAGTAGAGATTGCCGCTTTTTCGGCTGCGGTTGGAATGAGAGGGAGAGGCGCCGTCGATGCCAGGGAGATCACCAAGCAGGTGGTCAAAGGAACGGTTTTCCATCATCAGGACGACGACGTGTTGGATCTGTTGACGGATCTTGTCCATCGGCTCGGAACTTTTCGGCATTTGATGATTTCCTGGCTGCGTGCATAAAGAAGCATCATCAAGTTATGACCAGTTTCACAGTTCTCCTTAAATCATGGGAAAGAAATGTGAAGAATCTTGTTTTAAGGCAGGAAAAGAATCGATCGCCCTGTTTGGGGGGGTGAGCTCTTGTTTCTCTTGCGGTCTTGATCTATAATGCCTTTAGGCAGGAGAATGTAGCAAGTGATTCAGCTCTCTCATAAGTGGCTAGCAGTGCTTGTTTTTGTGGTCATGATGGCCGCCAGTACACTTCATGCCCAAGAGTCACCCAAAGACAGCAGAGGCCGCTCGCCCGGAGAAATTCTGGCCCTCTACGCCTACAATCTGCCAAAAGACCTTAAATGGCATAATGAAGATAATTTGGCTGAGTTCCGCGTGGTTCTGATTGGTCGTGATGCCGATTTCGAAAAACTCTTTTTGAACATTGTCCGGGATTCGAAGATCCGCAGTAAGACGATCCGATTCAGCACGCTTGATGACATCGAGCGTCTCGGTCCTTGTGAAATAGTCGTCTTGACCAAGAAAAAGGCTGACTTATTAGAGAAGTTATTGCAGAAGGTGGAGCGTAAGCCGACTTTGATCATCAGTCAGGAAAACCCGGACCGTTCACTGGTGATGCTGAATATTCTTGCGACCAAGAACGGTAATCCCAGTTTTGAAGTCAACCGCGGCAATATCCTGATGCAGCGGATCGAGCCGAAGTCGGATTTGGTGCTGCGCGGCGGTTCCGAGATCGATGTCGCGGGCTTGTATCGCGACGGTGAAGCGAGCCTGAGCAAGTTCCGCGAGAAGCTGCGGACCCAGGAGGCCCAGGTCGAGCAGATGAGTCGCGACATCGCCCTCAACCAAAGTCAGCTGGAAGCGCAGAAAGCCCAGGTGAATAAAGCCTCGATTGAATTGCAGAAAGCCCGTCTCGAGGTTTCCGGAGCGCGCACCGAGCTGGATCAAAAGGCGAATGAAATTACTAAGGTCAAAATCGAACTTGCCACGCGTGAAGCCCAGAACGACGAAGCGGGAAAACGCATGGCCCAGCTGCGAGATGAGGTGGCGGACAGTGAGAAACGGGTGGCGGACCAGGAGAAAAGCATCGTTGACCTGAAGGGCGAAAAGGACAAGCTGCTGCGCCAAGGGCAGGAACAGGCGGCTTTGCTGCGGAGTTTAAGCACCGAAAAGGAAAAACGCGAAAAAGAGATCAACGTCATTTTGGCCGACATCAATCGTGGACGCAAGAACCTGGAGGAAGGGTTGCGGAAACTCGATGGCTTGAATCAGAAAATTGCCGACAGCGAGAAGCAGATTTCCTCGCAACAGTTGACCATTACCCAGCAGCAAAACAACCTCCGGCTTCTTGCCGGATTGATTGTTTTGTCGGTCATTTTTGCCGCCTTTATCCTGCGGGCTTTCCAAGTCAAGAAACGCTTTGCCCGCAAGCTCGAAGAGGCTCAGGCGGAGCTTGTCATCGCGAAAGAGCAGGCGGTTGACGCCAGCAAAGCCAAAAGTGTCTTCCACGCCAGCATGTCGCATGAAATCCGCACGCCGATGAACGCCATTCTCGGGTATGCCCAGATCATGGAGAAATCGGATGACGTCGGTTTGGCCAGCAAGGCAAATCTCGAGATCATCCGCAACAGCGGCAACCATCTCCTCTCTTTGATCAATGAAGTCCTTGAGATGTCGCGCATTGAAGCAGGCAAGATCGCTCTCAATCTTCATCCTGGCGACTTCGCCAGCATCATCGAAGAGGTGCGGGACATGTTCGCTCTGAAGGCCAATGACAAGCATTTGCAGTTTGAAATTTGCCCCTGCCCGGCCATTCCGGGACTGGAGTATGATGAGGGCAAGCTCCGTCAGATTCTCGTCAACATGGTCGGCAACGCCCTGAAATTCACCGCCCGCGGCAGTGTCAAGGTCCACACCAGTGCTGAGCTGGCGCCGGATGGCCGTTGGCATATCACGGTGAAAGTCAGTGATAGCGGCCCGGGGATTCCCGAGGATGAGCGGGAGAAGCTCTTTGAGCCCTTCGAACAGACCCGCTCGCGCAACCAGAAGATTGAGGGCACCGGACTCGGCATGCCGATCAGCCGTCGCTACGCCCGACTGATGGGGGGCGAACTCAAGGCGATCGGCAACGAGCCTTGCGGCTCGGTGTTTATTCTCGACTTCTTTGCCGCCGTGAGCACCGAAGCGGTCAGCAAAACCAAGACGCTGGGAGTCATCTCGTCGATCAAATTCAAAGGCGCGCCGCCGAAACTCCTCGTCGTCGACGATGTCGAAATCGGCCGCCGCATTCTCCGCGACATGCTGACGCCCTATGGTTTCATCATCAGCGAAGCCGGTGATGGCAAGTCGGCATTGGACGCGATTGCAGCCAGCAAGCCGGACCTGATTCTCAGTGATGTCCATATGCCCGGGATGTCCGGCATTGAATTGGTGACTCTGATTCACCAGAGCCAGTTGAATGTTCCGACTATCCTTCTCTCCGCTTCTGCCTTGGAAGAAGACCGGAAATTGGCCTTGGCTGCCCAACCTGTCGGCTTCATCGCCAAACCCTATCTGGTTAACGAAGTGCTTGAGATGATGCGGCAGCAGTTGCATTTTGACTGCATCTACCAGTCGGAGACTCAGGCAGCGGCACTGATGGATACATCAGGTGAAAAGTTGTCGCCAGCCTTGTTGGCAGAACTTCGCAAGGCCGCCACCGTGGGTGCGCTCAGCCGGATTATCTCCTTGGTGCCGGAAATCCGCAAACAGGCTCCCTTGGCTGCGGATGAGATTCAACGGATGGCGGACGACTTCGACATCGCCGGGGTCAAGCTTTTTGTTGATCATTTGAGTTCTGAGGAAGGCTAAGAAATCACTTTCCGGCCGTTTTTTCTTTTTTAGTACAGGGATTCAGGACCTCGGTACTCGTGGATTTTTTGACGAGTCCCGTTAGGTTGCGTGGATTTTGAACAAAACCACCACAAGAGGCCCCCACGTGAGCAACTGGAACTGGAAACAACAGCGCGAGAAACGGGCCTTCCTGGCTCTCGAAGACGGCAGCATCTTCCGCGGCTACTCGGTCGGCGCCCCCGTCGACAAACTCGGCGAAACCGTCTTCAACACCGGCATGGCCGGCTACCAAGAAATCCTCTCCGATCCCTCCTATGCCGGTCAGTTCATCAACATGACCTACACCGAGATGGGCTCTTACGGCACCTCGGCTTGGGACATGGAAGCCCGCGGCACCTTCTGCAACGGCTTCCTCATCCATAACCTCAACGACGCCTCCAACTGGCGCGACGACCAAGGCCTCTCCGCCTTCCTGGTCAAGAACGGCATCCCCGCTCTCGCCGGGATCGACACCCGCGCCCTCACTCTCAAGCTTCGCAGCCAAGGCGCCCTCAAAGGCTACCTCAGCGTCAGCGGCACCGTTTCCGAAGAAGAAGCGGTCAAAAAAGCCAAGGGCTGGGAAGGCCTGGTCGGCCAGGACTACGCCGCCAAGGTCAGCACTGACAAAGTCTACGAATGGGACCCCGATGACAGCCACTCCGGCTCCTGGGGCACCGGCGGCGAACTGCCCGCCAAAGACCTGCACGTCGTCGCCTACGACTTCGGCATCAAGTGGAACATCCTGCGCTCGCTCCGCCGCCACGGCATGAAGGTCACCGTCGTCCCCGCCAAAACCCCGGCCAAGGACGTCCTCGCCCTTAATCCCGACGGCATCTTCCTCTCCAACGGCCCGGCCGACCCGGAAGCGGTCACCTACGCCATCGAAGCCGGTCGCGAATTGCTCGGCAAAAAGCCGATCATGGGCATCTGCCTCGGTCACCAGCTCCTCGGCCTCGCCTGCGGCGCCAAGACCTACAAGATGAAGTTCGGTCACCACGGCTGCAACCACCCGGTGCAGGACCTCGAAACCGGCCGTATCGAGATCACCTCGCAGAACCACAACTTCGCCATTGATGAGAAGTCGACCCAGGGCACCGACCTGGTCGTCACTCACATGAACCTGAACGACAACACCGTCGCCGGCATCCGTCACAAGACCCTGCCGATGTTCGCCGTCCAGTACCACCCCGAAGCCGCCCCCGGCCCGCACGATCCCTTCTACCTCTTCCAGCGCTTCCGCGACATGATCCTGGCCCACAAAAAGGCCTGATCCGGCTTCGCCTGATCACAAGCCCGGGCTTCACGCCCGGGCTTGTTGTTTCAACTATTTTATGAGGAGATTTTTATGTCGGCAAAGCAAAAAAAATCTGCATTTGCGGTTATATCCTCTGTTGGCTCAAGCTTTGAACATAATCACGTTGGACAAATCTCCTGTTGTAGATTGGATGGAGCTTCTTTCTTTGCTGTTGGGTTTGACTTTTATACAGAATTTTATTTGTTTAGAAATGGAGAATTTATCCGGAGAACGCACGCTATTTCGGGTGTGCGGAATCCGACAATACTTGGGTCAGGAAAGTATGCTGTTTATGATGAGTCGAGGCTAATTATTTTTGATAATTTACTTGAGATTTTCGAGCGATTCCATGGGGGAGAAGATTTGGTTAGGGAGAAACTCTATTCTTATGGAGAAATATTCTACAAGGATGTTATTTCTGTGTCAGGGAGTAAGTATACCCATGTGAGTGGTGGGCTGTATTTTAATCAGCGGAATTTGATTTCAATTGCTTCTTTTCAACCAGTTAAGATTCTTTCTCCGTATAATTTGAGTGCAAATCGAGTTAATTCAAAATATTCTGCATCTATTCTATATCATCTTGAATCGAAGTCACGATCATTTACGGCTTATTCGGTGGCAAATGGAATTAATATTTGGCAGGTTCAGAATATTTTTGAGCCATACAAAGGAATGCAAAAATATAACTATAATGACGTAGTCGAAGTCTATGATGTTAATGAAAACGCCAATGAGGTAGTTTTGGGTGTATCATTATCAAAGACAAGACACCAGGTTTGGATCATCAGATGCAGTGATGGAAATATTTTGTTTTCCTGTGAATTAAAATCAAAAAATTTACTTCCTGTTTATTTAGGAGACAGAACTTTTCTTGTTTCTGAGGATTTTAATTTTAAGGCGCTAAAGGTCGTTTTGAGTGACTCTAACTGATTAACCTTCAGCTCATCTCACTGGCGCGACCGCCCTTGGCGTGCTAATCTCCGGAATCAACCCAAGTCCATCTCATGCGTATTGCCAACCCACTCTACGACAGCGTCTTCAAGTTCCTGATGGAAGATCCCGATTGTGCCCGCACGGTGATCGCCACGATCACCGGCCTGGACATCATCAGGGTCGATCCCCGCCCGACCGAGCTGCTCGCCGAATTCGGTGCAGGACTGCTCGTCTACCGCCTCGACTTCTGCGCCCATGTCAAGCTCTCCGACGGTAGCTTTCAGCTGGTTCTGATCGAAATCCAGAAAGCCAAGGAATCGGAAGACATCATGCGCTTCCGTCGTTATCTCGGCGAACAGTATTCCAACCCCTCCAACATTGTCCCCGACCTTCCTCCCGAACTGCCGCCGGTGCCGATGCCGGTGCTGTCGATCTACCTCCTCGGCCACAAGCTCAGCGGACTGCCTGAGGTTCCAGCGATCAAGGTCGAGCGGCAGCAGCGGGACGCCATTACCGGAGAGATCCTGCCGGGCCGCAGCCGCTTCATCGAATGCCTGACTCACGACAGCTTCATCATCCAGATTCCCAACCTCCATGAAGCCGCCCGCAACTCTCTCGAACGCCTCCTCAGTTTCTTCGATCAACATCGCAAGGATCCCCGCGACAATCACACGCTGATCATCGATGAAAGCCAGGTTCCGACGGAATTCCGACCCGTCCTGCGCCGTCTCAGCCGCGCCGGGGAATCCGAGGAAATCCGCCAGAAGATGACGGTGGAAGACGAGGTGCTCTCTAGTCTCCTGCGAGAGGAGCGCGCCAAACTCGCCGCCATCGAACGCGCCGACAAGGCCGAAGCCGACAAACTCAAGGCCGAAGCCGACAAGGTCAAAGCCGAAGCCGATAAGCTCAAGGCCGAAGCCGACAAGCAGCGCATTGCCTTTAATTCCGCCGAGATGCTGCGTTCCGCGCAAGTGTCGGAAGACCGGATTCTCCAAGCCACTGGCATCGACTTCGCCCAGCTCGAAGACTGGATCTGTGCGGGACGCCCCTGAATGGGATAATCCTCGAGCTGCCGTGTTTTTCGCCTTCAACTGTCCATACACGAGCCTCATTCCATGACCCATCTTGACCTGCAAGATCTCGCCTCGCGATTCCAGCTCGCCGGTGCATTCACCGGCGCCGAAGCCTATGGCAGTGGCCATATCAACGACACCTACTGCCTGCACTTCCAAGAAGCCGGCCAAGCGCGCCGCTACATCCTGCAGCGGATCAATCACCACGTCTTCAAAAACCCCGCTGCGGTGACCGCAAACATCGAGCGGGTGACTCGCCACATCGCCGCCCAGGTCGCCCACCTTCCCGATGCCTCGCGACGGGTCCTGACGCCGATTCCCGGACGCGATGGACAAGACCTCTGTGTCGTCAAGGGCCAATACTGGCGCTGCTACCATTTCATCGCCGGCGCCAAGTGCTTCGACGAGATCGAAAGCCTCGACCAGGCCTACGCCGCAGCCAAGGCCTTCGGGCTCTTCCAGAAACAACTGACGGATCTGCCTGGTCGTCTGGTCGAAACCATCCCGGATTTCCACAACACCCGCTGGCGTTTCAATAACCTCGTCGACGCCATCGCCCGTGATCCCCTTGGCCGCGCCGCTGCGGTGCGCGACGCCATCGGCTTCTGCCTCAGCCGCGAGAACATGGTCGACCGCCTTCTCGATATGCAGCGCCAAGGTCTCCTGCCCGAGCGCAACACCCACAACGACACCAAGCTCAACAACGTCCTCATCGACGACATCACGGGCGAAGGCATCTGCGTCATCGATCTCGATACCGTCATGCCCGGATTGGCGCTCTACGACTTCGGTGACATGTGCCGCAGCGCCTGCCGTCCCTGTCCCGAAGACGAAACCGATCTCAATAAAGTCGTCTGCGATCTCGACATGTTCGGCGCCCTCGTCCGCGGCTATCTCGACAGCGCCGGCGACTTCCTCGTCGACGCCGAGATCGATCAGCTTGCCTTCTCCGCCCGCCTGATCACCTTCGAGATCGGCGTCCGCTTCCTCGAAGACCATCTGCGTGGCGACACTTATTACCGCAACCATCACCCCGGCCACAATCTCGAGCGAGCCCTCGTCCAGTTCCATCTCGTCCGCTCCTTCGAAGAGAAAGAGGCCGAAATGGCAGCCCTGGTCGCCGCCGCCCGCCGCAAAAAATAAGTCCATGGCCGCGCCAAGGTACTTCGAGGGAAGAAGGCGCTCTCAACCGATGCTCGCGCTCTCAGACCTTGCAAAGCTCGCTCCTGCCGCTAGCGTTCGCGTCACAATTTTCCCCAGCCGAGAGAGCCCGAAATGTCTCCCTTATTAGCCTCCGTCGCTGACCTTCACGCCGCTCCAGCCTTGATGGTCTTTGTCAGCTTGGTCATCCTGTCCGCCTTCATCTGCGGGCGGATCACCGGTCGCTTTGGCCTCGGCGAAGCCAGCGGCCAGATCCTTGGTGGGCTCATCACCGGCCCGCTCCTACAGACCCTTCTCTCCAGCCTGCAAAGTGGTCCAGCCGGTGAAATCTTGGTCCAGCTGGTCAGCGACGAGGCCCTGAAAAATGGCGCCAAAGCGATGATTTTTTTCCTGCCTTTGCACATTGCCGTCAGTTGTTTTTCCCTCACTGAGGAGACCCACCGCGGTCGACTCTCCGATCACTGGCGGGTCGCCATTGTCCTTTGCCTCTTCCAGACTGCGGCCGCCGGCATTCTCACGGGCAGTCTGATCTGGTTGATCTTCAAGGACTCCGCCCTGGCCACCATTGCGGCCCTGCTTGCCATCGCCACTTCTCCTTGCGCCCCGCTCATGAGCCTGGTCCGCCACGAAGTCGAAGGCCGGATCCGCAGCGTCTGGGCTCAATGTTGTCTGTTTGAATCGATCGTCGAAGCCCTCGCCTTCCTTGGCCTCGCGTTTTATACCGGCAAGGCCTTGCAGTCGGGCGAGAAATTCACTTTCTCCAGCACCGGTACCATCATTATCATCGTCGCCGGCATTGCCCTTCTGGGTTACGGGATACTCCGCTTCGCGGTCCGTTCCCGCATCGTCGGGGAAGACTATGTCGAACGCAGCGGCAACAATCGCCTCGCGCAGCTGCTCCAGGAAGACCGCATCCCTTCGGTCAACATCCTGATCTCGGTTTGGACCGCGGTTGGCCTGATGGTCGGCTTGTCCATGATTTTCAAAATCTCCTTCCTCCTGCCGGTTTTGATCTGCGGCATTTTTGTCTCTAACCTCCTCAGTCACTACGTCTTCGACTCACTTAAATTGCCCGATTTGTCGGCCTTTATGCATGTCGCCTTCTTCGGCCTTGCCGGCAGCTTGATTCCGGTGTCGGAAATCACCTGGCACAGCCTCGCCATCGGCCTCGTCTATGTCGGTGCCCGCACCGTCGGCAAGATCGCCGGCTCTCATACCGCCTGTTCCGTCATCGACACCGACCGCCAGCACCGCCTGCGCACCGCTTTGCCCTACCTCGCCCTGCCCAACCTGACCCCGACGGTGGTCGGCTTTGCTGCCCTCGGCAGCCAATTAGAAGGCCCCCTCGCCGCAGCCTTCAAGCTCCTCCTGCCCGGTATCGTCATCGGCGAAATCATCACCAGTGCCGCCGCCGACATCGCCGCCCGCCGCTGGAAAGCCCGCGTCGAACGGGAACGCGCCGAAGTCCAGCGCAAGGACCCGGAGCAACAAGGCGACGACGAAGAAAAGCCCCGCGAAATCCTGCGTTTCCCCTTGGAATCCCTGCTCCAATCGCGAGTCATCGTCGACATCAATGTCAAAACCCGCGAAGACGCGATCCGCATGCTGTGCGCTGAACTCGGTAAATCCGGTGCCGTCGCCGAGCCCGACGCCATCGCCCAGCAAGTGATCGAACGCGAAAGCATCTTCTCCACCGCCCTCGGCGAAGAAATGGCGCTGCCCCACTGCCGCGCCGCCGACGTCGATTACCCCATCGCCATCTGCGGCCTCTTACCCTTCGGCGAAAGTCTCGACTGGGATTCTCCCGATGGCCTCGGTATCCGTACCATTTTCCTCCTCGTCACCCCGGCGAAAGATCCCGATGCCCACATCGAAGCGATGAAGTGCGTCTCTCTCCATCTCAGCCGCCCCGGCTTCCTCGATGATCTCCGCCGCGCCGCCATCGAAGAACGCCTTGAGGAATACTTGCATTCACTCTGAGTGACTCCTCGCTGATGTCGGATTTTTCGACAATATAGCCCATTTCTACCCCGGTCTAGGACCGGAACGAAGCCGTGAATACCTCACGGCTTCTTGATTTTGAATGTTTTAAGCACGAAAAGTAAAAAGTTGTGATTTTTTTCAAATTCCGCCGTGACAGTGGCATGTTGACTGCGTAAATTGACGAGCCGGCCTAAACAAGGCGGCGGGGATTCCTTGGGAGGGAGGACCTGTTGCCGGGTCGGATTTGATTACATCAAATACGTAAATGGAGTGTCGCCACATGAGTTCTAGCACCACGGCTTTTGCTGATGAAAGTGTCAAAAGTTACATGAAGAGTATCGCGGAGATTCCTCGTGTCAGTGTCGCCGATGAGGTTGAGCTGGCCGATCTCATCGCCGCCGGCTCAGAAGAAGCTCGCAGCCGATTGATCACCAGCAATTTGCGACTGGTCGTCAAGCTCGCCAATGATTTCCGCAACCTCGGTATGCCGGTCTCTGATTTGATCAGCGAAGGCAATATCGGCTTGATGCGTGCCGTCGAAAAATTCCGCCCCGAGAGAGGTGCCAAGTTCTCCTCTTACGGTGCTTGGTGGATCAAGCAATCGATGCGTCGCGCCATTGCCGACCAGAGCCGCGTCATCCGCATCCCGGTGCAATCTTCGGTTAAAATCCGCAAGATGCAAAAAGCCGCTCTGATCCTCGCCGCTGAGCTCGGACGGGTTCCCGAAGAACACGAAATCGCCGCCGCCGCCGAGATCTCCACCCGCTCGATGCAGAATCTCAACAACAGCGCCATTTCCGCTGTGGTTTCGCTTTCTGCCTCGTTGCACACCGGTGAAGAAGGGATTATCGGGGACCTCATCCCCGATCCCGATGGCCTGTCACCGTCGGAAACCCTCAACAACAGCGAAGTCAGCATCCTGATCCGCGACGTCCTCGAAAGCCACCTCAAGGAACGCGAAAAGATCATCATCAAGTACCGCTACGGTCTGGGTGGTTACCCGATGAAAACTCTTGACGAAGTTGCGACTCTGGTCGGACGCACCCGCGAACGGGTTCGCCAGATCCAGCATATCGCGATGCGCAAGATCGCCATCCATCTTCGCGAAATCCGCAAATAACGGATTCCCTGAGATGACAAGGCGGAGCCGCAAGGCTCCGCCTTTCTGGTTTCTCCCCCATCATGCTGAACCGGCTCACCCTTCAACCTGAAAACCGCAGTTGAAAGGTTGAAAGGTTCAAAGGTTGAAAGGATTAGCTGCAACAGCAACAACTAACGACTATGAAGAAAAGCTTCGGCAGTCATCTTC
>JAYTMY010000130.1:0-2229 GCA_043748535.1 Lentisphaeraceae bacterium
TGCTCACAGTTATGAGAGAGCCAGAAACAACCGGCTGAAGCCGGGACTACAAACTGGAGTGCAAACGATGAGCTCCTAAAACCCTTACACAGGCTGCTGCTGCGACAGGCAGTGGATGGCGCCGCCCTCGTGGAGGATGGCGGTGCACAGGGCGCCTTCGACGCGGTGCTTGGGGAAGGCTTTCTGGATCACTTTCAGCGCTGCGGCGTCGCTCTTTTTCTGGCCGTAGAGAGGGACGAGGACGAGTTGGTTGGTGATCAGGAAATTGGCGTAGGAGGCGGGCATGATCTCGCCGTCCTTGAACATCTCTTCCGGGATCGGCAGGTCGAGGATTTCAAGGCCTTTGCCGTCGGCGCCGCGCCAGTCGCTGAGGACCTTTTTGTTGGCGCTCAGCTGTTCGTAGTTGGGGTTGCCTTTGGGGGCGACGGCGGTGAGAACGGTGCGGGGACCGCAGAAGCGGGTGAGGTTGTCGATATGGCCGTCGGTGTCGTCGTTTTTCAGGCCGTCCTTGAGCCAGATGACGTCGCTGATGCCGAGGTGCTTTTTCATCAGCGTCTCGAGCTTTTTCTTGGTCATGCCGGGGTGGCGGTTGGCGTTGAGGAGGACGCTTTCGGTGGTGATGCAGACGCCTTCGCCGTTGACTTCGATGCCGCCGCCTTCGAGGATGACGCCGGGGATCTCGCATTTCAGGCCGAGGGCCTGGGCGATCGCCTGCGGCGCGGCGTCGTCGCGTTTGAAGCGGGGGAACTTACCGCCCCAGGCGTTGAAGCCCCAGTCAACGATCTTCATCGAACCTTGGTCGCCCTTGACGAAGATCGGGCCGAAGTCGCGGCACCAGACGTCATCGGTGCGGTATTCGAGGAAGGTGAACATGGCGAGGTCAGCGCCGGCGCCGAGGAGGTGGCGGACGGCTTCCTTGCGGTAGGATTTGGCGCACAGGAGATTGACCGGGGTGGCGGAGGAGATCTTGACCAGCATGGCGGAGAACTGGGCGAAGGCTTCGTCGCGGCAGGAGGGCCACCAGCCGGGCATGCCGGGCCAGGCGAACCAGACGGCTTCTTGCGGGGCCCATTCGGCGGGCATGGTGAATTTTTCGACGGCCATGAGGATCTCCTTGCTTTGGGGTTTTGGTGCGCCGAATTTACTGCGGCAAGCGCAAAAACGAAGGGCAAGAGGAATGAGATAAAAAGAGGAGCCCCGGCAGTCCGCCTAGCGATAGCGCATTCTAGCCCCAAGAAAACTCTCTGAGCTCCCCCACCGCTTGACGCCGGATCTTGTAAAAATCCTCTTCATCGTCATATTTGGCGCCACTTTAAATGGATATCATCATCGATGAAGGATCATACCAACCTGCCGGACACCGTCGCGGTCGTGGGGCTCGGCCAAATGGGCGGGTCATTCGCCCTCGCTCTGCGTTTCCATCTCCCCGGCGTCCGCCTCCTCGGCATCTGCCCCAGTCCCGATGAAGCCGCTGCAGCCGTCGCAAGTGGTGCCGTCGATGAAGCCTCGCACCGTCCCGAAGACATCCTGCCGAAAGCGGACCTCACCATGCTCGCCTACCCGATCGGGCCGCTGCTCGACTTCGGCAAGGCCAACCTGCACCTCTTCAAGCCGGGCAGCATCGTCACCGACCTGTCCAGCGTCAAAGGCTCGGTGATGAGCACTCTGCGCCAGCCTTTGCTTGAGCGCGGCGTCCACTTCGTCGGCAGCCACCCGATGTGCGGCACCGAGAAGACCGGCCTCAATCATGCCAGCCCGGAGCTCTTCCGCGGCGCCGTCGCCTTCGTCAGCCCCGAACCCGGCGACTGCCCCTCCTCCACCGCCACTGTCAGCGAGCTCTGGCGTCGCCTCGGCGCCCGCATCGTCGTGGTCCGTTCGGAAGAACACGACAAGGCCCTCGCCTACACCAGCCATGTGCTGCACCTGATCGCCAACATGAGCACCCATATCGCCCTCGAAGGCCCCTTTGGCGAGCTCGCTCGCCAGGCCTGCGCCGGCTCCTTCCGCGATGTCTCGCGGATCGCCTCCGCCAACCCTTCGATGTGGCGCAATATCGTCGCCCACAACAGCCCTGCCGTCCTCGGCGCCCTCGACCACACTCTGGACGAGCTGACCATGATCCGCCAACTCATCGCCGAAGGCCGTCTGTCCGAACTCGAGGCCTACCTCGGTCAAGGCAAACGCCTGCGCGATGCCTGGTTCTCTGAATACACCCTTGCCCGTCAGGAA
>JAYTMY010000131.1:0-5824 GCA_043748535.1 Lentisphaeraceae bacterium
CGCGGCTGCGTTCCCAAGGGTTGAGGGTCTTGTTGCGCATCAGGACGCCGGGAGTGAGGCGCAGGGCCTTGGCGGCGATGCGGTAGAGGGTGGTGTTGCTGAGCACCTTCGAGGCGGCCTTGAGGGCGAGGCGTTTGGCGATGTGAACGTGGCCGGCCTTGGCGAGGTCGCCGCGCCAGGCGAGGAGCTGTTCGTGCAGGTTGATCTTGACCGGACAGACGTCGGTGCAGGAACCGCAAAGGGTCGAGGCGAAGGGCAGCGACGAGTGGGCGGCGGGGTCCATGCCGGGCGACAGGACCGAGCCGATCGGGCCGGGGATGACCGAGCCGTAGCTGTGGCCGCCGGAGCGGCGGTACACCGGGCAGGTGTTCATGCAGGCGCCGCAGCGGATGCAGCCGAGGGATTTGCGGTATTCCTCGCGGCCCATCATGGCGGAGCGGCCGTTGTCGACGATGACGATGTGCATCTCGGCGCCGGGGCGGGGCTTGTGGAAGAGCGAGGTGTAGGTGGTGATGTTCTGGCCGGTGGCGCTGCGGGCGAGGAGGCGGGTGAAGACGCCGAGGTCCTCGAGCTTGGGCAGGAATTTCTCCAGGCCCATACAGGCGATGTGCAACTTCGGCAGCGAGGTGCCGAGGTCGGCATTGCCTTCGTTGGTGCAGATGACGATGCCGCCGGTTTCGGCGATGGCGAAGTTGACCCCGGTGATGCCGGCGTCGGCCTCGAGGAAGCGCTTGCGGATGTCGCCGCGAGCGGCGCGGGTGAGATAGGTCGGATCGGCGTTGTTCGGGTCGGTGCCCAGCTCCTTGGCGAAGAGCTCGGCGATCTCCTCGCGCTTGGTGTGGATCGCCGGCAAGACGATGTGCGAGGGCGGCTCGTGGCGGAGCTGGACAATGCGTTCGCCGAGGTCGGTATCGACCACTTCGATGCCGTGTTTGTAGAGCACCGGATTGAGGCCGCATTCCTCGGTCAACATCGACTTCGACTTGACCACTTTTTTGGCACCGATTTTCTGCAGTAGCCCGAGGACGATGGCGTTGTGCTCTTTTGCGTCGAGCGCAAAATGGACCTTGACGCCGTTCTTGGCGCAAGCCGCTTCGAACTGCTCCAGCAACTCGGGCAAGCGGTTGAGGGTCTCGGCCTTGATTCCTTCGGCGAGGGTGCGCAGCTGCTCCCATTCAGGAAGCGAGGCGGCGGCTTTGTCGCGCTTGGCGCGGACAAACCACAGCGCCTTGTCGTGCCAGCCGGTGCGCTCGGCGTCGAGGTTGAATTTGGTCGCGGCTTCAGCGTGGCCCATGATTGAATCTCCAAGAGTTGTTTCCCTGTGAAGATACCGATCTTTTTCGCTTGCGGTAGGGTGATGACAATCAATTCACGCATCACTAAGGGCGCGACCTTTTTCTTCCGCCCGACTCTAGCCAGCGGCGCATCCGGCCCCATACTGAAGTAGACACAGAAACGACGGAGGTCCTATGAACCGCAACGATGACAATCTCCCTGCCAATGCCTTTCTCAGTGAGTTGCAGGAGGCGGTGGCGACCATGCCGGCCCGTCAAATCAAAGCGGCCTTGTTGACCTACGCCAGCGACCTGCCGCCGAGCCGCCGACTCGAACTTTTGCAGATGCTCGTCCTCGGCGAAGACGCCGAAGAAAACGAAAAGCCCGAACCCGACCGCGGTCTCGCAGCCGATTGCGAAACCTTTGCCGCCGCCATCCGCGCCGGCGCCTACACTCATGAACTCGACATCGCCAACCCCAGCGAAGTGCCGGCCTGGGTCGACGACATGGATGTCCTCTTCGACCGCGCCGACGAGTCCTTCGTTCATGGCGACTACAAGGTCGCGGCCAAGGCCTACGGCATCCTCCTCGACAGCCTGCACCTGGCCGAAAACATCGCAGTCGAGCACAGCATGTACTCCGCCCAGGACATTGTCGTCACCGACATCAACGCCGTCAAGGCCCGCCATCTCCGCTCCCTCTACGAAACTTCGACGGTGAAAGACCGCGCCGCGAAAGTCCTTGAGGCCCTGCGTCGCGACGTCGCTTTCGGCAGCCGCATCGGCTTGGCCGAAGTCGAAAAAGCCGCCGATGACGAGCTTGGCGGACGCGACAAATTCCTCAAGTCGTGGATCGCCGAACTGGAGAAGGCCGCCGCCGATGCCAGCGTCGACGGCTTCGAAGACACCCGTCGCTCACTCTTGCGCGAAGCGGTGCAGCTGCAGGGCGGCCTAGCTGGCTTGCGCGAGCTGGCCGAGCGCGAAGGTCCGGCCCATGCCGAGGCCTGGTACGATCTGGTGGCGCAATTGGTCCGCGATGGCGAAGTGAAACAAGCCGAAGAGGCATGTCGCAGCGGCATTAAAATTCTCCAGGAGCCGCATGAAAAGGCGGTGCTCGCCGACTGGCTGGCCGAGCTCGCCTTCCAGGATGGCGACCGCAAGATGGCGCTCGACTTCCGCCGCCAGGCCTGGCGTTTCGAGCCGACCCAGCTGCGCTTGATTTCCTGGTGCGCCACCAGCGCCACGGCCCTGCCCGACGATCAGCTCACCGAAGAGGTCGAATTCCTCCATGGCCAGCAGAACGCCCGCTTCTCCCGCCTGATCAGCATGCTGGAAATCCTGCGCGGCGAATACGAAGTGCCGCGCAAGGCGATCCTCGCCGCCGACCCCCTCGGCTGGACCCCCGAATCGCACCCCGGTCCGCTGGTCTACACCTTCCTCCTCGTCGCCGGCGCCGGCCTCAAGGACATCCCGGAAGGCAGCTCCATCGCCGCCTTGGTGGAGGCCAACAACACCCTCTTCATCCGCTGGCAAAACCAGCTGGCGGAAAGCGGTAAGATCTTCGGCTATCTCGACGCGATGATGCCGGCTTTGCGTCGCCACAAGCCGAGCAAGTCACAGCGCGAGCTCTTCCTCGCCACCGCCCGCACCGTCTGCCTCGACCGGGTCAAGGCCATTCTCAGCGCCGGCTGGGAACACGCCTTCGACAAGGCCGCCCGCATGGCCGTCGGCTTCGCCGAAGCCTGCTTCCTCGCCGGTGGCCGCGACGAAGGCCTCGGCCTGCTCACCACCCTGCGCAACCAGCACCTGCGCAACCACAGCTTCCGCTCGAAACTGCGCTCGTTGATCAACGAATCGCCGCTCCTGCCGGCGGTGACCGAGCAAGGAAACTATGTCGAGAAACCGGGGAAAAACTGAGCTTATGCAAAAATAGAGCGCGCGGACTGCCGCGCTCCATCGATTTTTGAGGACCACTTGTGAACGATCAGGAATTGCATCAGAAAGTACGGCTTCATGCCACGGCTTTGATGACGGAGCGGGGGCATGTGGCGCCGGTGGAACTGGTGCAGCGGCTCGGCTGGCTGCAGAAGAAGGATTACGAAGCCTGGCGACAGGGCAAGGTGGCCTTTCTGGAAAAGGTGATCGGCACCAATCTGAGCAAGATCAGCATGGCGATGAAAGCTCTGCGGCTGGTGGCGAAAGATTGCGGCTGGCGCAACAGCTTCACCGCCTATCACGGCTGGGGCAAGGCGAAGGGCTTGCTGCGCTTCAGTCGCAGCGGCGATGCCGGGGTGGAAAAAGGCTGGGCCACCCATTGGCTGCGCGGGAACAAGAAGGCGGTGCCGCAAGAAATGGAGCGCGGCAGTCCGCGTAGCGACTGCGGCCGGAATGTCCGGGACGAGGCGAAGGAAGAAATCCCCTTGATCGACGAAGATGAAGCTGAGGCACCCACGCCAGAAAATTGGCACAGTCGCGGCTACCTTCCTCATCATGATGCACCAGGAAGGATTCAAGGCATCACCTGTCGTCTGCATGATTCTCTACCCGCGCCCCTCTTGGCCAGGCTCATCGAAGAGATCGGCCCCAGCCGCTTGGTCGATCCTGAGCTCAATCGCCGTTATCGTCAGCGACTCGAAGCCCTCAGCGATGCCAGTCATGGCTGCTGCCTTTTGCGTCATCCGCAAATCGCGGCGGCCTTGATTCAAGTGTGGAAGAAAGATGATGGCCGCAAATACGATCTCATCGCCTGGGTGATCATGCCCAATCATTTTCACATCGTGATCCGTCAACGCGAGTTCTCGCTTGGTTATCTCGTCTGGCTGTGGAAATGGGCCTTGAACCGCCGGGTTTCGCGACTCGCCACGCAGGGCTTGTCGCCGTCTTTGCCGGAGCCGTTTTGGCAGGAGGAATATCACGATCGCATCATTCGCGATGAGCTGCATTTGCTGAAGGCGAAGGAATACGTGCGGGACAATCCTTTGAAGGCGGGCTTGGTGAAACGGGCCGAGGACTGGCCGTGGAGCAGCTTCTTCGATGGTGGTCATCGGAGCTGAAGAACGCCGTAGCCCACGCCAAATTGGAGCGCGGCAGGAAAATGGAGCGCGGCAGTCCGCATCAAAAAGGAGCGCGGCAGTCCGCGTAGCGACTGCGGCCGTAATGTCCGCGATAGATCAAGCGAAGAGAGCTCGTTTTTTGTCGCGACCTCAACTCGCGAAGTCGGCTACTTGTTTCCCCCTTCGTACTGACGCCGGAAATGGAAGGGCCGCAGTCGCTGCGCGGACTGCCGCGCTCCATCTTGAACGCCTTTTTGCCGCGACCTCAAATCGCGAAGCTCGGTTGCTTACTTGGCTCTTCCGCAGTCGCTGCGCGGACTGCCGCGCTCCAGTTTATCAGAACAGCGGCGGCGTCGACAAATACGCTAGGCGCTGCCATTCCGCCGCGGCTTCGGCATCGACCCGGGACGGCTCGGTGCTGGTGCAGGGACAGGCGAACCAGAACCAGGCCGGCGACAGCAAGGGCGCCTGATAGGCCCGCGGCAAGCGGCCGCAGAGCGGGCACGACGACAGCTCCCCGGTAATGGGGAAGCTACTGCTTGAGATCGGACTGGGGGGATGCATGGGTTTTTCACTCTTTCAGGGGGGCGCATTTTAGCGCGCCAGACGCCGCTGGCAAAGGCCACCGCCGGTTTTTGGAAGCCCGAGTTATCGCCTTGTCCCGAATAAACGGCGGAAAAACTGGACAGTGCCGGCACCTTGGGTCTATACTGAAGCAGAGCCCCAAGGAGGTCGCCCATGTCGCGTCAACAACGTGAAGAAGCCCGCCGTCAGCTGTCGCCCCGCCGCAAAAGCACCCAGATCCTCAGTGCGCCGGAGCTGGCCGAAGAGCAGCTCGCTCACTTCGGCATCGCTCCGGACAGCCAGGAACACCGACTGCTCAAACCGCTCGCCGCCCGCCTCTACGAGGCCAATGCCGACCTGAAGGAGCTCTGGGCCGCGTCTTCCGCCCTGCTGCCGAAACTCAGCCGCAGCGAGAAGGTCGCCTACTTCAACGCCAAACGCTTCCTCTGCTTCCAGATGGCGAAGATCCTCGACAACCTGCAGAACCCCCTGCGCGCCTCCTACCAGTCGCTGATCACCGAGCCCGGCCAGCGCCTGCCCAAAGGCCCCTGGCCGGTCTTCGACAACGTCGCCGCCATCTTCTCGTCGCAGCCGGTCATCTGCCGCACCGCCACCTACCTCTACGCCTGCACCGAATGGGTCGAAGACGCCTTCCAGGGCAAGGAACTGCTGCACGAGATCTATTCGCGCCTGATGAACCCGACTTCGATCGCCCTCGCCAACCAACTAGTCGATGTTGAGGCCGGCGCCCTCGCCGACCAATATTTCGCCCTCAATTTCAACTCCGGCATGGCCGCGCTCGACGCCGTCTTCTCGCATCTCTTCGGCCGCGACGACATCGTGCTCTGCTCGCGCAATGTCTACGGCGGCACCTGGCAGCTCCTGCACGACTGGTACGCCCGCCCCGCCAACCTCGGCATCCAGCTGGAATTC
>JAYTMY010000132.1:0-14130 GCA_043748535.1 Lentisphaeraceae bacterium
CCCTCTCGATCAGCGGCAGCTTCAACGCCACCGACACCAACGTCCTCACCGTCAGCCTCAACGGCACCACCTACACCCTCGGCACCGACGCGGCACTCAGCGCCTCCGGCAATGTCTGGACCCTCGACGCCACCACCGTCACCCTTGCCGAAGGCAGCTACAACCTCGTCGCCACCGCCACGGACGCCGCCGGCAACTCCGCCTCCGACACCCAGGCCGTGGTCATCGATTCTTTAGCCCCCGCCAAACCCGTCATCAGCGCCATCAGCGACGACACCGGCGACAGCTCCGGCGACGAGCTCACCCAGGACCAGACACTGACCCTCAGCGGCACCGCCGAGGCCAACTCCAGCGTCGAAATCTTCCGCGACGGCGTCAGCATCGGCAGCAGCACGGCCGACGGCTCCGGCAACTGGAGTTTCAACGACCCCGCCACCCTGACCGACAACAGCTACACCTTCACCGCCAAAGCCACGGACATCGCCGGCAATGGCAGCGCCATCTCCGACGCCTTCCTCGTCAATGTCGACATCACTGCTTCGATTGTCATCACCGCACCCGCCGACAGCAAGCTCTCCGACGCCGAGGACAACGCGGTCAGCCTCAGCGGCAGCGTCAGCGATATCGAAGACGGCAACATCGTCAGTGTCAGCTTCAGCGACGGCTTCCACCAGGTCACCGCGACGGCTGTCATTTCGAATGGCATTTGGAGCCTCAGCGGCGTCGATCTCAGCTCGCTCAATGAAGGTCCGATCTCGGTCCTCGCCGACGTCACCGATGATGCAGGCAACACGACCCAGATATCCAGCCCGGCGCTATTCCAGATCGACCGGACGGCCCCTGCCCTGCCGGCGGTGGATTCCCTCGTCACCAAGGACCCCTCTCCGGTCTTGAGCGGTCAGGTGACTTTGGCCCCCGGCGACACCCTCAGCATCCGCGTCGATGGCGTCGATTACGGCCCTGCCGAGGGCCTGGTAATCAGCGGCGGTACCTGGAGCCTGCAGCTGCCGGTTTCATTGCCCGATGGCAGCTATTCCGTCGTCGCTACGGTCACTGACGCCGCCGGCAATTCCAGCCGCGACATCACCCAGTCTGAGCTTCTCATCGATACCCAAGCCCCGCAGGTAGCTATCACTTCCGGCAACCCGACCAACGACAGCACGCCCCTGCTCAGCGGCAGCAGCGATCTGCCGCCTGGCACGGTCTTGACCATCAGCATCGATCCCGATGGCAATCCCGGCACCGACAACTCCGTCACCTGGACCACGCTCGTCCATCCCGATGGCAGCTGGACCCTCGACACCGCGACCCTGCCGCTCAGCGGCAGCGTGCCTCCCGGCGGCTTCGATGGCCTGGTTCAGGTCAGCGCCAGTGGCACGGACGAAGCGGGCAACAGCAGCACCGCGACCCAGAATCTGCTGATCAACATTCAAGGCCCGAGTGTCGACATCGCGACCACTTTGAGCAATGATGCGACGCCGCTGCTCAGCGGCCGCGCGAGCGACGACATCGCCGTCACCGGCCTCAGCCTCACGCTTGATGGCACGACTTACATCCTCGGCGTCAGCCCGCAGCTCACTTATAATCCAGGCACGGGGATCTGGACCCTGCAGGCGCCGACACTGAGTCCCGGCGAACACAACCTCAGCGTCCTGGCCAGCGACGCCTCCGGCAACCAGTCTTCGGCCCAAGCGATTGTCGTCATCGACCTCACCGCGCCGCAGGCGCCGAGCGTCACGCCGCTGATCACCCACGACACCACGCCGCTCCTCAGCGGCACCTGGGACGGCGACGACGACGCCACTCTCAGCATCACCGTCAATGGCAGCACCTACAGCGAATCCAACGGCCTAGTTGTCACCGGCAACTTGTGGACCCTGCAATTGCCCGTCGCTCTGCCGGAGGGCAGCTACGAAGTCGTCGCCACCGCCACCGATGCCGTCGGCAACTCTCGCCAGGACGGCAGCAGCAGCGAGCTGCTCATCGATTTGACGCCTCCGGCGATTCCGACGGTGAATCCCCTCGTAACCAATGACATGGCACCCCTGATCGGCGGCACCGCTCATCTCAGCCCCGGCGACAGCCTCAGCGTCACGGTCGATAACCACACTTACACCGTCGGCGACGGCTATCTCAATCTCGTCGGCGACAACTGGACTCTCCAGATTCCCGACGGCAGCACGCTCGGCGAAGGGGTGCACTCCGTGCTTGCCGTCATCACCGATGCCGCTGGGAACCGCAGCACGGATCTCAGCGCCCAGGAAATCCTGATCGACTTGACGCCGCCGAGCCTCGCCATCACCTCCGGCACTCCGACCAATGACCCGACGCCGCTGCTCACCGGCACCAGCGATCTGCCGCCCGGCTCGCCACTGAGCATCAGTGTCGACGGCGTCACCTGGCAAGTGCTGCTCGGTCCGGATCAGACCTGGTCCCTCGACACCGGCCTGTTGACCCCGCTCAGCGGCAGCCTGCCCCCCGGTGGCTTTGACGGCTTGGTGCTGGTCAGTGTCAGCGGTCAGGACGAGGCCGGCAACAGCGTCACCGCGACGCAAAACCTCCTGATCAATCTCCAAGGCCCAGCCGTCAGCATCAGCTCCCAGCCGCTCAGCAATGATGCCAGCCCCGTGATCAGCGGCCATGCCAGCGATGATCTTGCGGTCACCGCACTGCTCGTGCAAGTCGATGGCCAAAGCTTCATCCTGGGGCTCTCGCCGGAGCTCAGTTACGATCCCTCCAGCGGCATCTGGACCTTGGCGCCTGGCACCCTTGCGGAAGGCGCACATACGCTCAGCGTCATCGCCAGCGACGCCTCTGGCAACAGCTCCACCGCTTTAGGCAGCCTGATCATCGATCTCAGCCCTCCCGCCGCCCCCGAAATCACCGCCATCAGCAATGACAGCGGCGACAGCGCCACGGACGAACTCACTCAGGACCAGAGCCTCATCCTCAGCGGCACGGCGGAAGCCAATGCCAGCGTCGAAATCTTCCGCGGCGGCGTCAGTATCGGCAGCACCAGCGCCAACGAATCCGGCACCTGGAGCTTCGATTACAGCGGCACCGTCCTCGCCGACGGGCTCTACAACTTCAGCGCCATCGCCACCGATGACGCCGGCAACAGCTCCTCGCTCTCCGCCGTCTTGCCCGTCACGCTCGACACCCAGGCCTCGAACCAAATCACGCCGCCTTCCGACGCCGCGCTGTCCGACGCCCAGGACAACTCGGTCAGTCTCAGCGGCAGCATCAGCGGCGTCGAAGACGGCAACTCGGTGCTCATCCGCTTCAGCGATGGCGTCAACACTGTCAACGCCAGCGCCACCGTCAGCGGCGGCGTCTGGAATGTCAGCGGAGTCGAGCTTGCCTCTCTCCTCGAAGGCCCGGTCCATGTCAGCGTCAGCGTCAGCGACGACGCCGGCAACAGCGCCATCGCCACCAGCAACAGTCTCTTCACCATCGATCGCACAGCGCCGGTCGCGTCGATCTCGCTCTCTCCGGTCACGGCCGACAACGCTCTCAACCTTGCGGAAGCCGCAGGAAATGTGACCCTCAGCGGCACAGTCGGCGGCAATGTCCAAACCGGCGACACTGTTTCCCTCGTCATCAACGGCACGACTTACACCGGAACCGTCTCAAGCGGCGTCTTCTCGATCAGCGTCGCCGGTTCGGATCTCAAGAACGACCTGTCGATCGCCGCCTCGGTCAGCACCACAGATGCCGCCGGCAATTCCACCACGACGACATTGCAGCACGGCTACTCGGTCGATCTGAACCCACCCGCCGCCCCGCTGATCACCGGCATCAGCCAGGATTCCGGCAGCTCCGCTAGCGATGAAATCACCCAGGACGCCAACCTGGTGATCAACGGCACGGCCGAAGCCGGCAGCACGGTGGAAGTCTTCCTCGATGGCGAGAGCCTGGGGACAGCACTCGTCGACCCTCAAGGTCATTGGATATTGGATATCACGGGCACGACTCTGCCAGACGGCGACTATGAATTCACCGCCATCGCCACCGATGCCACAGGGAACGGCTCGACGGAATCCCAGGTTCTGCCGGTCTTGGTCGACACCGACGCCAGCATTTCCCTGCCCCCACCTGAGACCGAAATCATCACCGGCCTCGCCGCCCAGAATGTCAGCCTCAGCGGCAGCGTCAGCGGCATCGAGGACGGCCAGCCCTTGACCTTGACCTTCAGCGGCCCCGGCGGCGAGGTCACGCTCGTGGTCGAAGTTCTTCACGGCACCTGGACTGTCAACACCGATCTCAGCTCCCTCGGCAGTGGCCCGGTGAGCCTCTTGATCGAAGGCAGCGACCTGGCCGGCAACGAGGTTTCGGTGACCGAGGAAAATCTCCTCGTCATCGACCTCATCGAGCCGCAGGTCGAAGTCCTGGTTCCCGATGATGGCCGCAACGATCCCGGCGGCGTCGATCCGCTGCCTCCTGTCGCAGGAAATGACAGCACGATTCTCGAATCGCTCCATCCCGGCAGCGCCAGCGGGCTTGAAGGTGGGCAATTCCATCTCGACGACGGCCGCCTCTGGGCCCTCCATGGCCATGGCTCTCAATCCGCTCCCCGCGCGCTGTTCAGCACCATCTCCGATGGCGAATACGCCATGCAAAACTCCAGTTCCCGCCTCAATGACGGCGAATACGGCATGGAGCTGTCGCGCCTGCTGTGGAGCCGCCAGACCCGCGCCTACCAGTCGGACTTCGAACTTTTGAGCTGGGAAGACGTCACCCGCGGCATGACCGGCACGCATGGTGCGGATGAAAGCCTGTTGACCAGCCTCAGCGATGACCGTCGCGACCACTCCGCCACTCGAACTGAACTTCGCTGATCCCCCTTAAGACAAGGAAAAAACACTATGAAATCCTACGCATTGCCCGCCGGAATCGCCCTTCTCATCCTCAGCTCCTGCAGCTCGACCCCGGTGGATCGCGTCGCCGAACGCGCCGCCCGGGTCCAGGCCTTCCAGACGCTCCAGCCCAAGCTCAGTGTCGACCTGAAGAAGACCTACACCCTGAAGGACTGCATCGACCTGGCCTGCTCGAACTCCCTCGACCTGCAGATCAAGAGCACGCTCGAGAAGATCGCCAAGGAGAAACGCGAGGCGAGCTGGTTCGGCATGTTACCCTCGCTCAATCTCAGCGCCAGCGCCAACCAGCGCAGCAACGACTCCGGCGGCTCGAGCTTCGGCATCGTCGACGGCCAGGAGTCGCTGCGGCCCTCGTCGTCAAGCGAACGCACCACCTACCACGCCTCCGCCGAGATCGCCCTCAGCGCCCTCGACTTCGGCCTCGCCTACCTGCGCACCGAAGGCGCCCACACCCAGGAAGAACTCGCCCAGGTCAGCACCGACCAGGCCGTCGCCGACCTGCGCATGCAGGTGATCCAGAGCTACTTCGCCGCCTGCGCCGCGCAGAAGTTCATCGCCTCCACCGAAGTCCGCCTGAAAAGCTGCGAAGAAGCCCTGAGCCGCCTCGAAAAACTCAATGCCAATCAGGCCGATCCGGAAGAGACCCTGCGCCTGCGCCGCGACTTCCTCAGCAGCCGCCTCCGCTCCCGCGAATTCGAACGCAGCTACAAAAACCACTGCCTCAACCTCACCTCGCTGATGGGTGTCATCCCCACCGAGGCCATCCAGATCGACGTCGCCTCGATGGCTGGCGAGATCAAGTTCCCGCAGCAGTCGGTCGCCGAGCTCACCGACATCGCCCTGCGCCAGCGCACTGAACTCCGCGCCAACGACCTGCAGCGCCACCTCGCGAAACTCGCCGAGAACGAGAAGTTCCTGATGATGTTCCCCAACGTCAAGCTCTTCGCCGCCTGGAACGCCGATTCCAACAAGTACCTCTACAACCAGCAGTGGGGCGAAGTCGGCGCCCAGGCGATGATCGACGTCATGCGCCTGCCCGCCCTCAAGCACGAACTCAAAGCGGCGGAAATGGAGAGCCTCGGCCTCGCCTACCGCGACGCCGCCCTGTCGATGGCGGTCATCGCCCAGGTCCATATCGCCGCCAACAACCTCGTTGAAGTGCGCGAACGCCTCGGCTACCTCGACAAGATCTGCGAGCTGTCGCGCCAGGAACGCGAGCTCGTCAGCCAGCGCCTCGCCAAAGGCCAGAGCACCGAGATCCAGCTCGCCGAAAAGGAATTGCAGCTCTCGGTGGCCGAACTCGACCAGCTCAACGCCCTCGGCAACTGCCACATCGCCTACTACCGCCTGATGAACACCTCCGGCATCTCCTCGCTGATGATGCCCGATGGCTCCACCGCCACCTACGACCGCGAAGCCTGCCTGAAACTCCTCGGCACCCGCCCCGGCATCGTCGCGCTGCTCAAGGAAGAGCTGGAGAAGAAGTGAGCTGGCCACAACTGGGACACAACGGGGCTCTATGCTCGACCCCGAAGCGGGTCGGAGAATTTAGCCCAGGGTTGAGCCGCATCGGCGACACCCTGGGTTAGAAAGAGGTCTAATTTCCGACCCTGAAGGGGTCAAGGAAGCCGCTCTGACAAGTGCGGAATTCAAGGTAAAGTCAATGCCGTCAATCAACCTGCATCCGGTGCATCCGCGACCCCTTCGGTCCAAATTCATAAACTCATGTACCCCAGGGTGTCGCCGATGCGGCTCAACCCTGGGCTAAAATCCACGACTCCTTCGGAGTCAACACTAAGAGGCTCCATGCTCAAACTCCTCCTGCCATTCCTCTTCCTTTCCCTCAGCACCACCGCTGCCGAAGGCGTCCTGGCGCCGAGCCAGACCCTGAATCTCCCGGCTTTGCGGGAAGGACAGGTGCAGGAGCAGTTGCAGGCCGGACAAAGCGGTAAACAAGGCACGGTCTTGGTCAGCGTCCGCAACCTGCAGATCGAAACCGACCTGGCGATGACCGCCCTGCAACTCAAGGCGCAGGAGGAGAAGGAGACCTTCCTCAAAGCCATGGTTGACAACACCCGCGAACTGGTGAAAAGCCAGACGGTGTCGGCCCAGGATCTCCGCAAGCAGGAATTCGAAGCCCGCCAGGCCGGTCTGGAGAAGCAGAACCTCGAGGCCAAGCTCGCCCTCCTGCGTGAACAAGCGGCGACGCAAAAGCTGGCGCCGCCTTTCGACGGCAAGGTCAGCAAGGTGCTCAAGCAGCAAGGCGATTTCGCTCGCGCCGGCGACACCCTGTGCGAATTCATCCGCATCCATCCCCTGCACGCCGAGATCTTCGTCCCTGAAGCCCAGTACCGCCGCTTCACCTCCGGCGCCCAAGCCGAGCTGTTGATCGACGGCAGACGCGTCCCGGCCGCAGTCTTCGCCAAGGATCCCGCCATCGACCCCGCCACCGGACTCGGCAAGGTGATCTTCAGCCTGCCCAATCCCGAGGGCCAATTCCTCCCCGGCCAATCCTTCTCCCTGCCGGAGGGGAAATGAGGATGCACGAAGATTCCAAGACGCGACCTGCCGGATGTGACGCTTTGTCGTTATCTTGCCCCAGCGGGGCTGCCAGATCTCAGCCTGGGGTGGAGCCGAGGAACGAGGCGCAACCCCAGGTTTCGTTTTTCTATGTCCGAGCCCTGAAAGGGCGGTGTGAAAGCTCTGTATCAACGCAGGCCTCGAAGCTGAAAATCCGCGTCGCTTTCAGGTCGCCCCGTTGGGGCTCGAACTCAATTGCGTTTAACCCGGGGTTGCGCCTCGCCCCTCGGCTCCACCCCGGGCTGAGATCACATCGCCCCTTCGGGGCTAGCGAGGGCTTGGCTGGTATTCGAGTGAAAAAGGTTTACCCGTGAATCCTCCCGCCCAAGCTCCGCGCAAACACTTCCTCGAGATCCTCGTCCAGGCCTTCGCGGTCAGCTCCGAGGCCGACTGGGCCGCCTTCCTGCGCTACAACGCCCTCGACCTGCTGCAGGCGCCGAACGGCACTTCTCTGCTCCTGCGCCGCGGCGAAGCCGTGCTCTTCCAGGAAGGCAGTCCCGCCGCCACCGCCTTTGTGCCGAAGGAGCTCCAGTCCGGCGTCGCCTATTCCCCGGAAGATCAATCCCTGCTCCTTCAGATCGCCGATCATCAGCTCTTCCTGCGCCTGAGCCCCGACGAGGCCCGCAAGACCGCTCTGCACGCCCGCATCTGCCAGCCCTTCCTGGCGCTGTCGCTCGACCACGTGCGTCTGCGCTCGCCGCGACGCCTCCGCCCGCTCTGGCTCGGCCTCGGCGCGACGCTGCTGGCCGCGCTGCTGCTGCTTTGGCCGGTGACCGAGGCGGTCCGGGTCGAAGCCGAATCCCTGCCCCTCAGCCGCCTCGTCCTCGCCGCCCCCGAGACCGCGCCGATCCTCGAAGTGTTGGTCAGCCGTGGCCAGAAGGTCAAGGCCGGCGATCTCTTCCTGCGCCTCGATCCGCGCGATTTCGACGAACGCATCCAGCTCAAAACCCTTGAGCTCGGCACCTGCCAGGAGAAGCTGCGCGCCCTCGAAAAGCTGTCCTTCGGCGATGCCAAGCAACTGGCCGAGCGCCAGATCAGCGCCGCCCAGGCCCGTTGCCTCGAAGCGGAATTGCAGCTCTTGCAGCGCCGCCGCCAGGGACTCGAACTCCGCGCCCCCTCCGACGGCGTCATCGACTTCGATCCCGATCAATTGGGACGCGGCCGCACCCTGCAGGCCGGCGAGCAAATGGCCCTGCTGAAATCGCCCGAGTGCCGCCTCGCCTTCTTCGTCCCGGTGGCCGATGCCGACATCATGGCTCGTCGCCGCGAGCTCACTTATTTCCCCCACCTGAAACCCGAAGAAGGCACGCTTTTGCGCACGCCGCAACTCTTCCAGAACGCCGCCCGCAGCCACCGCTCCGGCTGGGCCTTCCAGTATTTCACCGAGCTCAATCTCCCCGAAGGCAGCTCCGGCAGCGTCCTCGTCGAAGGCGAACGCCTGCCCCTCTCGCTCTACACCTGGCGCTTCTTGCGCAAGTACCTGCGGCGATGAGTATGATCGTCAAGGAACAGTCGGGAAAGGGTCTGGGAAAACCCGGCGTTACGGGTTGTCCCAGCAGGAGCGAAGCGACGCCCAATATGGGGTTTGGGGACTTGTCCCCAAGCGGGGTCCGGGGCGGCAGCCCTGGGTTTCGTCGCGCAATTAACATACGAATGACTCCCCGATGATCGCCAAGGAACACCTGTCCCTCAGCCGCCACGGCTTTGTCGACGGCATCTATCATTGGCTGGTCCACGATCCCGACCAGGATGAATACTTCCTTCTTCCCGAGACCGAGATCGATCTCCTGCGCCGTCTCGCCTCCGGCTCAAGCTCGCTCAGCATGGCCGAGATGCCGGTGTACCAGAAGCTTCTCGGGCTCGGCCTCTTGCGTCAACAGGCGCCGCCCGCCGGCTTTTTCTCCGTCGCCATGAAGGCCCTCGCCCTGCCGCTGTTTTTGCGCCTGCCCCTGCTCTCGCCCGGCTCCGTGTTGACCGCTTTGCGCCCCCTCTGCCGCCTCGTCACCTCCGCACCGGTCCTTCTCCTCGGCGCCCTCTTCGTCGTCGCCGGCTGGATCGCCCTCCTGCCCCGCGCCGAGGTCTTGCTCGCCTTCGACTATCAGATCGCCGAGCTGCCCCTGTTTTTCCTCCTGCTTTTCGCCGCCAAGGTCAGCCACGAGCTCGCCCACGCCGCCGTCGCCACCCGCTACGGCCTGCCGGTGCGCGCCTTCGGCATCGCCTTCCTGTTCTTCATTCCGCGCTTCTACACCGACTGTTCCGACGCCTGGCGCCTGCCGGCAAGGCCGCGCGCCGCCATCGCCGCCGCCGGGGTTTTGTGGGAGCTCTTCCTCTCCGGACTCTGCGCCTGGGTGATGGTGCAGAACCCGGTCGATTCCGAGGCCTTCCGTCTCGCCCGCGCGCTCTTCCTGGTCACCACTTTGAATTCCTTGTTTTTCAACGGCAACATCTTCATGCGTTTCGACGGCTATCATGTCCTGTCGGCGCTGTGGGAACGGCCGAACCTGCAGGAAAGCGCCTCGCAGGAAGTCAAAGCTCGTTTCTGCTCTTGGTTCTTGGGCATTCCTGGCGGCCCGGCCCGGCCGGCTTTGGCCGTCTACGGCTTCCTCGCCTGGTTCTACCGGGTTTTTCTCTACACCTCGATCGTTCTTGCCCTTTTCGCCTTCGGCTTCAAGCCGCTGGCCTATTTCCTCGCCGTCGTCGAAGTCTGCCTCTTCATCCTGTTGCCGGTGGGACGCGTCGCCGCCGGCACTTGGAAGCTGCGTTCGCGCCTCACCTGGCAGGCTTGGCTGCCCTCGCTCGGCCTCGCCGGATTCCTTCTCTTCCTTGCCGCTTGGCCCTGGGCCATCACCCGCAGCGCTCCGGCGGTGCTGCAGAGCCGCGACCGCCATCTGATCAGCGCCCCCTTCGAGGGCGAGGTCGAGCTGCTTCTCCCTGAAGGTGCCCGGGTCAAGTCCGGCGACGCCGTCGCCCGCCTCCGTTCCTGGGCCCTCCTCGAGGAGGAGCAGCGCCTGCTGCGGCAGGAGGCCGAAGCGGCGCAGCGCTGCGCCGAAAACCGCCTGATTCCGGCCTTGCGCGGCGTCTGGCAGGCTCGCCTCGAAGAGAGCCGGCAAGGGCTCGCCCAAGTGCGCCAACGCCTGAAAAACGGTGAGCTCAAGGCGCCGCTCGACGGCCGGCTGAAATGGACCGATCCGCGCCAGCATTGCCGGATCAACACGGCGCTGGCGGAGATCCATGGCGGCAGCTTGCGGCTCGACATCCTGGTGCCGGCGGAACACGCCGATCGCCTCCTGGCCGAGCCCTCGCCGCGTTTTGCTCTCGCCGCCAGCAGCGCCTCGGAGTTTCCTTTGAGCGGCAAGATCGACAAGCGTGGCTTCCCCGCCGCCCTGCCCGGCCATCCCCTGCTCAGCGAAGCTGGCGGCACGATCAGCTCCTCCGGCGGCATCTGTTCCAGCCCGCATATCCTATGCTCCTTGCCCGCAGACATGCCCCTGCCGGACGGCAGCTGCGGCGTCGTTCTCTACAACGACGACTTCTCCCTCCTCGGCTGGATCGGCCGCCGGATGATGGATTCGCTGATCCGCTGAGAGTCGCAGTGTCCCAGATAGCTTGTGGACCAAGTCCCCGTCTGGGTCCAACAATTCTTTCCCCGCCATGTAACCCGGGAGCGTCTCATCGACAGCTGTGTTCAGACTCCCTTCTGCCGGAAGGCCGAGACTGAACCCAAAAACCGATGGAGACTCCCGATGAAATTCCTGCTCAGCTTGTACAGCCTCTGCTTCCTGACCCTCAACACCTGGGCGCAAGATGCGGCCAGCTCCTACACCGTCCAAGAAGGCGATTCGCCGGCAAAGATCGCGGCCGCCCTCCACATCAAGCTCAAGGATCTGCTCGCCGCCAATCCCGGCCTCAATCCGAAAACCATGCAGATCGGCCAGCAATTGGCTTTGCCCGCCGCTGCCAGCGTCCCGGCGGCAGCCGATGCCGCAATCCCTGCCGAGGATCCGGCCAATGTCGTCCCGGCCGCCCCTGCGACCAAGGAGCCCGCCCTCAGCGGCAAGACCTACGCGGTGAAAAAAGGCGACACGCCGGAGCGGATCGCCCGTCGCCTGAAGATCAAGCTGGATGACTTCCTGGCGGCTAATCCCGGGATCGACGCCACGGGATTGCAGATCGGCCAGAAGCTGCAAGTGCCCGCCAGACATTGATCTCCGCGCAGCCGCGGCCCCCGAGAGATTCGGACGCCGCGGCTTGCCGAAGTCTTCGCTGAAAGTCTTGTATCGAAACCCGAGAATTCATGAAGCCCCTTCCCCCTGAAGACCGCTACCGCACCCGCCCCACCCTGCTCCGCCGCGTCAAAACCGGCGACGAACCGGGTTGGGCGGAATTTTATGCGTATTACTCCCCCCTCATCTTCTGGCTTTGCGGACGCCGCAGCGTGGTCGGCGACGAAGCCCGTTCGTTGGTGGTGCAGGCAGTGATGATCCACTGCGCTCGCCAGGATTGGGACGAATCGGCCGACAAGGGACGCTTCCGCAATTACATCCTGCGCGTCACCGAGCTCAAGATCCATGAAGTCCGGCGGGAGATGCGCGACGTTCCCCTGATGGCGGAAAACAGCGAGGCGGCAGCGTCCCCGGCCGGCGCCTCCACCGAAGAGAAGGAGGCCCTCGAGCACGCTCTCGACCGTCTCGCCGCCGACCCCGAGGTCAACCCCGCCCACCTGCCGATCCTGCAGAGCGCGCTCGCCGGCCTCAGCGTCGCCGAAACTGCCCGCCAAAGCGGCCTCAGCGAAGCCAACGTCAAGGTGATCCGCCACCGTCTCCTGCTACGCCTGCGCAAATGGCTCGATGAATAAACTTGCAAGCTCGGGTGAAAGAGGTGTAAGCTAGCAGGCAGGCAGACGAGAAAGGCAGGACTCAGTGATCGAAGACCCAGTGACTCAGAACGCAGACGGCTCGGAAGAGCTGGATGACGAAGCCTTGCTGCGCGATCTACGTCGCCGTGGCGGCACTCAGCCCGAGCCGGTCCTGGATCTCCATTTCGGCCCCTATCGGCAAGCCCAGTTGATCGCCCGCGGCGGCATGTCGCTGATCTACCGCGCCCTTGATCCCGATGGCCGGCCGGTGGCGGTGAAGGTCTGCCGCCTGCGTTCGCTGCTGCCTTTTTTCCGTCGCGAAGCCGAAGCCTTGAGAAGCTGCACCGAGCTCCGCCTCGCCGGCATTCCGACCTTGCTGGCGGCCGAGCTCGAGCACGAACCCGCCTACCTCGTCACCCCCTTCCTCGGCGGCGGCACCCTGCGCCAACACCTGCGCCACGGACGCCTCATCGCCGCCGATTTCGATGTCCTCTTCCAAGAAGGTATCCAGCTGCTCCGGAGCTTGAGTCAGGCTGGCTTGATCCATGGCGACATCAAGCCCGAAAACATCCTTCTCGACGAATCGGGCCGGCTCTGGTTGGTCGACCTCGGCCTCGCTCGTCGCCTGATCAGCAAGGCCCAAACCGTCAGCTCCGCCGTCACCGGCTATTCCTCGCCGCCGGTGACCGCCGCCTACATGGCGCCAGAGCAGGCCCGGGGCGACGAGATCTCCGCCGCCTCCGACCTCTTCTCCCTGGCGATCACCCTTTACGAAGCGGCGTCCGGGCTTCACCCCTTCACCGCCGCGACGCCGTGGGCCACTGCGGCTCGCATCCTGTCGCACCAGCCAGCGCCGCTGCACAGCCTGCGCCCCGACCTGCCGGAGGCGATGTGCAGCTTCATCGACGGCTGCCTGGCGAAGCAGCCGGAGGCGCGTCCCTCGCTCGAGCAAGCCCCCGCCTCGGCCAGCCTGACGAAACCCCCTCCGAAGCGCCGTGGTGCTCTGTTCGCCAGCCTGGCCTTTTTGCTGCTCGCCTGCCTCGGTCTGGCCGCCCTGGTCAACTGGCCGAAGGACACGCCGTCGACGGCATCCGCGGGCAAAACCCGCTCCCTCCAAGTGCCGCCACTCCCGGCGCCTTTGGCCAAGTCTCCGATGCTGGCAAAGGAAGATTCTGACAAGCCGCGGATCATTCTCGAAAACGAGGATTTCACCATCAAAGTTTTGAGTTCAAAAGAGGCGGCCCAGATTTTTCGCGACAACAATGAACAGATCGACCATCAGCGCCTGCTGAAAGATCCGCAGCGCATCGACAAAGGCCTGAAGCCGCAGGCTTGGCGAGTTTTCACTCCCAACGGGCCCTGCGTCATCCTCTTGACCCAGGATTTCACCTATGTCTTCCAGAAACAGAACGACAGCCTGTATTGCATCGGACGGACTTGGAGCGGCTCGGTGGCGGTTCTGAAAAGCAAGAACCTGCTCGGATTTGTTCCCCTTATCAAAGTCGCCAACGGCTGGAGTCAGATGAACTTAAAAGGCGGCGTCCTGCACAGCGGCGACCCCTTGTCCGAGCTGCCGGCAGACGCCTTTTTGCTCCAGTGAAGTCTTCCAAAAGGTGCTGGGCTCCTATCCACTAGCGTGCTGTTCAAGCTCATCTGCAAGCGCTATGATCTCGGCGCGCCGATCATCCGCACAGCCAACAAGCCCTTCACGAGCTTGACCCTAAAAATCGCAGCAGTCCAAAACCTCCCGCGACCCCTTCGGGGTCAGAAATCATAACTCATTCCAACCCAGGGTGTCGCCGATGCGGCTTAACCCTG
>JAYTMY010000133.1:0-4294 GCA_043748535.1 Lentisphaeraceae bacterium
AGGGTGTCGCCGATGCGGCTTAACCCTGGGCTAAAATCTGAAACCCCTTTGGGGTCGAGCTGCAGTTGAGCTCAATCAAGTTCGACAGCGGTTTTTAGGATAAACCAAGCTGCCCGGGGAATCCCGAGCGGTTTGATGATTTTTGCGGCGACTCATTGACTTCCGATGTGTTTGGGGTAACATGTTAGGTGATAACACACCTGGAGGTTTCCGATGCCACAAGTTTCTATTTATCTTCCCGATGCCGCCTATAAACGGGTTCGTGAGGAGGCTAAATTACGCCATCTCTCGACTTCAAAAGTGATCACTGAAGCGATTGAGGCGAAGCTCAACAAGGGTTGGCCTGAAGGCTACTTTGATTTGTTTGGATCGATTACAGATCCAACTTTTGAGGCGCCGGAAGAAATGACCAGTGAAGACCTTCCTCGCGAAAGCTTCGACTGAGAATTAGCCGTGAACTACTATCTCGACACGAACATATGCGTCTACTTCATGAAGGGTCGATTCAGCTTGATTCATGATCGAATCTCTGGCTTAGCTCCGCACTCGGTGAAAATTCCTGCGATGGTGTTTTCTGAGCTTCATTTCGGCGCACTTAAAAGTCAGCAGATCGAGCGCAATCTCATCCGTCTGGAGGCATTTCTCGCTCCCTATGAAGTCATCCCCTTCGACCACGAGGCTGCGCGTCACCATGCGCAAATCCGCCTCGAATGTCAGAAACATCTCCCCGGTCCCAGTGACTTGATGATTGGGGCAATCGTCCGTTCGCGAGGCGGCACCTTGGTCACCCACAATCTGCGCGAGTTTCAGCGGATTCCGCAACTGCGCTGCGAGAGTTGGGTGGAAGAGGGTTCATGATAGCGACCGTGGCAGCAGGCGGGAACAATCAAGCCGCCCGGGGAATCCCGGGCGGCTTGATTTGAGGTCAGGAAATCCAAGGGCTCGGATCTCAAACTTCTTAGGCGTCGAGCAATTTGTCAATCCGGGCCACCAGGGCGGCGGCTTCGGTTTTGACTCCCGGCAAAGCCGAGGAGTCGACAGCCAAAAGCTTGGTTTTGATTTTGCTAAAGGTGTCGGAGGCTTCTTTGGAGAGCTTAGGTTTTTTGTTGCGGGCCAGGTCCCGACTGAAGATCTTCTCTTGAGCTTCGATGGATTTTTCGGTGTTCTTGAACAAGCTCAAGGCCGGGCAGGTTTTGATCGCGTCCAAGGTGGTGTCAAACTGATAATCAGACGGGCATTCTTTCTTGTAGGTGAGAATGCTGGCGCTGGCAGCGCTGGGCTGGCTGGCTGTGAGGTCTTTGATCCCTTGCTTTCTATCTTCAATCCACGTCAGGGTCAAGGCCAAGATCTCTCCTGCCTCGTCGCCGGCGTCGCCGCCCAGGGCTTTTTTGGCTTCGAGATCTTTGATGACGAGTTCCAGATTGGTGCCAGGCTTGAGCTTGGCGGCAAGATCTTTCACTAACTTGGGTTTGAAGGTGCGGAGGATGGGGTGTCCGATGGGGCAGGCTTTGACCAGGCCTGGAACGAGGGCGTAGAGCTCTGAGGGGTATCCGCTCTTAACCAGTTTGCCGGTGTGGTCGAACAAGGCGGCAAAAGGAATGCCGCCGGGGCACGGGGCTTCGGCGACGTCGACGTTCTGATAGATCGGGAAAGTGACTTTGACGCTATCCAGAAATTTATTGATTGCGTCGTCATCTCTGCCTTGGCAGTGCGAGCCGATAATCACGAAACTTCCTTCGGGAGAGTACTTCTGGTACAGCTCCTCCAGATGCGGCATGCTGCTCCGGCAGGGCGGGCAATTGATGCCCCAGTATTCAAAGAATACGACCTTGCCTTTCAGGTCGGCGACTTTGATGTCAGGACCGCGGATTTTGGCGGATTTTTCGAGGCCGGTGTAAGTCGGCTGCTCAGCATGGGCCAGCGATGCCGTCAATAGGCAAGAAGTTGCAATCAAACACTTCATCCATTGAAACATTTTAGTATCCTTAGGTTTGAAATTTTGGGAGACGAGCCTTTCAGGCATCGCCACTTACACAATACACAGAAACCTCAAATAAACGCAGTTTTTACGGAGATAAACTGCCATTAAAATTTCGCTCGCAAAGTGTCATATGCACTAAGTTCAGTGAAACATCAAGCTCGATTGAGCACAAAAAAAGCCGCCCGGGAATCCCGGGCGGCTTTGATGGTTTTTGCGACGAACGCGACTCAGCAGGGCGCGGCGGCGAGGGAGAAGTCCTTTTCGACCGCGGCGGCGGTGCGCAGAAGGGTAGTCTCGGCAAGAGCTGGGCCAACCAGTTGCAGCCCGACGGGCAAGCCATGGACGAGGCCGCAGGGGACGCTGAGGGCAGGCAGGCCGGCGAGGTTGACGCCGATGGTCAAGACGTCGCTGAGATAGGCCTTGATCGGGTCCTTCAGATCACCGAAGGCGGGGGCAACGCCGGGGGCGACGGGGCCGGCGATGACGTCGCACAAAGCGAAGGCGGCATCGAAGTCGCGCTTGATCAGGGTGCGGACCTTCTGGGCCTGCAGGTAGTAGCGGTCGGCGTAGCCTTTCGACAGGACGAAGGTGCCGAGGAGGATACGACGCTGGACTTCTTTGCCGAAGCCTTGGGCACGGGTCGATTTGTACAGGCTGAGGATGTCGGTCTCGCCTTCGAGGCGTTTGCCTTCGACGCGGTTGCCGTAGCGGATGCCATCGAAGCGAGCGAGGTTGGTCGAGGCTTCGGCGGTGGCGATGACGTAATAGGCCGGGATGGCGTATTTGGTGTGCGGCAGGGCGACCGGGACGACGCTGGCGCCGCGGGCTTCGAGAGCCTTGACGGCGTTCAGGACGGCGGCGCGGCACTCGGGGTCGAGACCTTCGACTTCGAGCCATTCCTTGGGCAGGCCGACGCGCAGGCCTTTGACGTCTTGGGCGAGGGCGGCGACGGCGGATTCACGGGGGCCGGGGATCGAGGTGGAATCCATTGGGTCGTGAGCGTTGATCAAGTCGTAGATCTCGGCGCAGTCGCGGACGTTGCGGGTGATCGGGCCGATCTGGTCGAGCGAGGAAGCGTAGGCGACGAGGCCGAAGCGGGAGACGGTGCCGTAGGTGGGTTTGAGGCCGACGACGCCACAGAAAGCGGCGGGTTGGCGGATCGAGCCGCCGGTGTCGGAGCCGAGGGAGGCGAGCATCGAGCCGGCGGCGATGCCGGCCGCGGCACCACCGGAGGAGCCGCCGGGGACGCGCTGGGCGTTCCAGGGGTTGCGGGTGGTCTTGATCTGCGAGTTTTCGCTGGTCGAACCCATGGCGAACTCGTCCATGTTGGAGCGGCCCATGGGGATGAAGCCGAGGGCGCGGAGGCGCGACACGACGGTGGCGTCGTAGGTGGATTTGAGGCCGTCGAGGATCTTCGAGCCGCACTGCACGACTTCGTCCTTGACTGCCATGTTGTCTTTCATGGCGATCGGCAGGCCATCGAAGCGGGAGAGGGCTTTGCCGGCGGCGCGGCGGGCGTCAGCGGCATCAGCTTCGCTGCGGGCGCGGGAGGCGTCGAGCGAGGCGTAGGCGCCGATGGCGCCATCGGTGCTTTCGGTGCGGGCGAGAAGGGCGTCGACCAGGCCGCGGGAAGTGAGCTTGCCGGCGGCGAGGGCTTCGGCGGCGTCGGTCAGGGTGAGTTTCTGGAGATTCATACTTGGGAACCGAGTTAAGGGGTTACGAGGTTACGCGGTTACGGAGTCAAGCGGTTGGAAGAATGAGGGAGTTGCCCGGTTACGGAGTTTGACCCTCACTTAACAGCTTTACCCCTTAACCTCTTTACCTCTTTGACGTTCAGATTATTCGTCGCCGCCGATCATTTGCGGCACGCGCAAGTGGCCGTCTTCGTGGCGGGGGAAGCGGGCAAGGATCTCGTCGCGCGGCAGCGAGGGCGCGGAGACGTCGGGACGGATGACGTTGACCAGCTGGACCGCGGCGTAGGTGGGCGGGACGTCGGTGAGGTCGAGTTCACCGAGCTGGTTGAAGAGGTCGAGGATAGATCCCATTTGGGCCTGGAAGGCGGGGATGTCTTTTTCGTCCACGGCGAGGCGGGCCAGGTGGGCGAAGTGGCGGACGTCGAAATTCTGACTCATGATAATTCTCCGGATGATGCGGCGGACAAGTTAGCCGCGACTGGGCAAGAGGCAAAGCAAGGGGAAAGCTAAAAACCGCAATCACGGCCAAATCGACGTCCAGCTGCTGCTCCCTGGGAGCGCGCCAGCCCTCTGGCGCTCTTCCTTTCGCGCAAGGCGAAAGGTGCTAAGAGCTCAAGAC
>JAYTMY010000134.1:0-9404 GCA_043748535.1 Lentisphaeraceae bacterium
TCGATGCAACGGTGCGGCATGGCGGCGTGACCGCCTTTGCCGTTGACGACGAGGTCGAAGCGGTCGGCGGAGGCCATGATCGGGCCGGGTTTGACGGCGAAGTGTCCGGCGGGGAGGCCGGGCCAGTTGTGCAGGGCGTAGACGGAGTCGCAGGGGAAGAGGTCGAAGAGGCCTTGTTCGACCATGCGTTTGCCGCCGCCGCCGCCTTCTTCGGCGGGTTGGAAGATGAAGTGGACGGTGCCGGCGAAATCGGGATCGCGGGCGAGGTCGCGGGCGGCGCCGAGGAGCATGGCGGTGTGGCCGTCGTGGCCGCAGGCGTGCATCTTGCCGGGGTGGCGCGAGCGGTGTTCGAAGTGGTTCTCCTCCTGCACCGGCAGGGCATCCATGTCGGCGCGCAGACCGATGCTGCCGGAGCCGGGGTGACGGCCGCTCAGGCTGGCGACGACGCCGGTGCTGGCGAGGCCGCGGTTGATTTTGGTAAAGCCGAAGGAACGCAGCTGTTCGACGACGAAGTCGGCACTGGCGTTTTCCTCGAAGGCGAGTTCCGGGTGAGCGTGAAGGTGTCGGCGCCATTGCGCCACATCGCAGCTGTCGTCAGAGGGGGTCATGGGGGACTTCTTCGGCTTTCGGCCCGGCGGATTGCCGGACGCCTGTCGCAAGCTAACGCCGCTTTGCCGGGGCGGCAATCGGCGAGGTAGTCAATGACGGCAGGGACTTTCAAGAGCTTATGCGTAAGGGCACGGGCTGCAGCGGCGCTCTTCAGCGGCGTTTCGAATCGAGAACCAGGGTGAAGGGGCCGTCGTTGACCAGCTCGACTTGCATGTCGGCGCCGAAAACACCGAAGGCGCTGGGCAGGGACGAAGCGCTCAACAGCCCTTGGAAATGGCTCCACAGGCGGCGGGCCTCATCGGGAGCGGCGGCCGCGTCGAGGCTGGGACGTCGAGCGCGGTGGGCATCGGCGAGGAGGGTGAATTGCGGCACCGCGAGGATGGCGGCGCCAGCGGCCGCAGCATCGAGATTGGTCTTGCCGGCGGCGTCGGCGAAGATCCGCAATTCCTCTAGGCGTTTGAGCAGCCAGGCGGCATCGGCTTCGTCGTCGCCTTTGGCGACCCCGAGCAGCAGCACCAGGCCACGGCCGATGCGACCGGTTTCGATGCCGTCGGAAATCACGGCGGCGCGCGAGCAGCGTTGCAGGACGGCGATCATGGCGGGGCCTGGGTTGTGGAGGGAGGATGCCACCAGTCTAACCCCGAGGGGAGGGTGATGCAAGAGAGCGGCGCGTTTCTCGGCGACATGTTGCAGCGCGCCATAGCCCGTCAGGACGAGAAGGATCACTGCTGACGCCTGACGCCTGACGGCTGACGCCTGACGCCTGACGGCTGACGCCTGACGCCTGACGCCTGACGGCTGACGCCTGACGCCTGACGCCTGACGCCTGACGCCTGACGCCTGACGCCTGACGGCTGACGCCTGACGGCTAGCCCCTCAGTGCTCCTTTGTTCATCAGCGGTCAGCCGTCAGGGGTCAGAGGTCCCTCGCTGGTCTCATGCGATCCTGACGCCTGACGCGGACAAAAAAGGAGGACAGGCTTTCGGCCTGTCCTGTTCACGGGCAAGATGCCCGTGCTCCTTTATTCGACGCTCAGTGCAACAGCTTGTTGATCGCTGAGGTGATCGCCTTGACGGCGGCTTGCGAGATGTTGGCGTGGATGCCGACGCCGATGGCGAGTTTGCCGTCGGGGCCTTTGAGCTGGACGAAGGTGACGGCTTCGGCCTGGCTGCCGTGGCCGGCCTTGCTCTCTTCGTAGTGCTCGAGGGTGAAGTCGGGCAGGCCGAGTTTTTTCACCGCGGCGACGAAGGCGGCAACGGGGCCGTTTTCGCGGGCTTCGACGATCTGTTTCTTGCCGTGCAGGGAGACTTCCACCTTGGCCTGAATGATCGAGGGGATCTTCTCATCCGGATAGGGCCAGAAGTTGATCAGGTCGAGCTGCGACGGCGAGGGGTTGACGTAGGTCTCGGTGAAGAGCTGCCAGAGCTCCTTGCCGGAGACTTCGCGGGCGACGGCTTCGGCGTAGACCTGGACGCGGCTGGCGAGCTCGTTCTGCATCCAGCGGGGCAGGTGGATGCCGTGCTCACTTTCGATGACGTGGGCGATGCCGCCCTTGCCCGATTGCGAGTTGATCCGGATCATCTTCTCGAAGCTGCGGCCGACGTCGGAGGGGTCGATGTGGAGATAGGGGATCTTCCACTGGCCGAAGGTCTCCATCATCGCCTCTTTTTTCAGCAGGCACTTGTGGATGGCGTCCTGGTGCGAGCCGGAGAAGGCGGAGTAGACGAGGTCGCCGACGTAGGGGTGGCGCGGGTGCGGCGTGAAGCCGGTGAGGCGGGTCACCACTTCGTTGACGTGGGCGAGGTTGGAGAAGTTCAGCCCGGTGTCGACGCCCATGTACTGGAGGTTGAGGGCGACGATGATCGAGTCGACGTTGCCGGTGCGTTCGCCGTGGCCGAAGAGGGTGCCTTCGACGCGTTCGCCGCCGGCCTGCAGGGACAGGGTGGTGGCGGCGACGGCGCAGCCCATGTCGTTGTGGGCGTGCAGCGAGATCACCGAGCGGGCGCGGTTCTTCAGCTTGCGGCAGAAGAGCTCGATCATGTCGGCATAGTGGTTGGGCGGACGGCGCTCGACGGTGGCGGGCAGGTTGAGGATGACCTTCTCGTCGCCCTGCGGATTCCACTGGTCGACGACGAAGTCGCAGACTTCGACGCCGTAGTCCATGTCGGTGTCGGTGAACTCCTCGGGGGAGAATTCCAGCTCATAGCGGGTCTGGGGGTATTTCGCCGCTTCGCTTTTGATCGTGGCGATGCTGGCGCGCAGCATCTCGATCTGTTCGGGTCGGCTTTTGCCGAGGACGTGTTCGCGGTGCAGGTCGGAAGTGGCGATGTAGATGTGGACGACGCAGCGTTTGGCGCCGCGCAGCGACTCGACCGTCTTGGCGATCAGATCGGGGCGCGAGGGGGCGAGGACGCTGATGACGACGTCATCGGGAACTTGTTTGGCTTCGATCAGCCAGCGGGTGAATTCGTAGTCGTCTTTGGAGGCGGAAGGGAAGCCGACTTCGATTTCTTTGTAGCCGATTTCAAGGAGCAGACGCCAGTACTCTTTCTTCTGTTCGAAAGTGAGAGGATTGGGAAGCGCCTGGTTGCCATCGCGAAGGTCGACAGCGCACCAACGGGGGCTGCTGGTGATCTGGCGGTCGGGCCATGTGCGGTTCTCGATCCCTACGGGGGGTACGGCTTTGTATTTGCTCTGCATGCTTTTCTCCGATGTCTGGCTTCTCTTGTTCGTTCAAGAGAACTGCAAATCTAGTCGCAAGCGGGAAAAAGGCGAGATCGCCTGAGAAAGAGATACAACGCCGAGGTGGCTCGAGCCACGAATAAACACCGCGGCCCCCGGTCATCACTCGGGGGCCGCGGCGTTTCTCACGAGGGCTTATTTCTTGTCGAAGACATCCGCCTTGCGTTGGAAGGGCGGGGAGACACGCTTGTCCTTGGTCGAGGGGCTTTGGCCGTTGCTGTCGACGCGCTGGGCGTGGCATTGCAGGCAGGAGCCGCGTTCGGGGTGGGGGCAGCGGACTTCGACCGGCGCCTGGGGGCCGACGTGGCAGGCGGCGCAGTTGTCGCGCAGCAGGCCGACGAAGTGCGGGATGGCGGGCGGGGCCGAGCCGAGCGAGCTCTGGCGGAGCAGTGGCGGCGAGACGGTTTCCCAATCGTTTTTCTGGCCCGGAGTTTCTTCGCGGCTGAATTCACCGGCGGCCTTGATCTGGGCGTGGCACTGCAGGCAGTTGCTGTACTGCGGGTGCGGCGTCACCGGAGCGAAGGCGGCGAAGGTCGGGACAAAACCGCCCTTCTGGTGACAGGCGTTGCAGCCCTGGGCGTGGTCGAGGGCGTTGTCGACGGCGTGGGGGACTACCGGCGGCGCGCCGTGATAGGCGCGGCGAGAGTAGACCTCCTCCAGCCGACGTTGCTTGGCACCGTCGACGGCGTCCGCCGCGGCTGCGGGTCCCGAGGCCTCCTTGTCGGCGAGAGCGAAGCTGTTGACCTTGCCGTGCGGCAGGGGCGGCAGGATTTTCGGCTTGGCCCAGCATTCGCCGGCGGCGAAGACACCGGCGGCGGCGATGGCGATGAAGGCGCCGATGCCGAGCAGCCTCCGGCCGAGATGGGAATCAGTGCTCATGGTTCACCTCCGGCTTAATCGGCTTTGGAAATGCGGACGGCGCATTTCTTGTAGTCGGGCTGGTTGGAGTAAGGGTCGAACTGGTCGAGGGTGACGTTGTTGATGCGGTAGTTTTCGTCGAAGAAGGGGACGAAGACAGCGCCTTTCACCGGGCGGCCGCGGCCGTTGACGCGGGCTGGCAGGGTGCACTTGCCGCGGCGGGATTCGACCGTCACCATATCGCCGTCGTAGATCTGCATGGCCTTGGCGTCGTCCTCGTTGATTTCGCAGTAGGATTCGGGGACGGAGCGGTGCAGGGCGGGGATGCGGCGGGTGAGCGAGCCCGAGTGCCAGTGTTCGAGGACGCGGCCGGTGTTGAGCCAGAAGGGGAATTCCTTGTCGGGCACTTCGGCGGGCGGCTGGTAGGGGCGGAGCCAGATGGTGGCCTTGCCGTCTTTGTTGCCGTAGAACTCGAAGTCCTTGCCGTTGGTGCAGGCCGGGTCGTAGGCCTTGTTGAAGCGCCAGAGGGTCGACTTGCCGTTGACGTAGGGCCATTTGACGCCGGGCTTGGCCTTCAGGACTTCATATGGCGCCATGCCGTGTTTCGGGCCTTCCTGGAACTTGCAGTACTCGCGGTACATACCTTCGGCGTAGTTCTTCTCGTCCCAGGGGAATTCCTTGGTGAAGCCGAGCTTTTTGGCGACGTACATGGTTTGGACGGCGTCGGGCCAGCAGTCGGGGGCGATCGGTTCGACCAGTTTGTCGAAGTGCTGGGTGTTGCGTTCGGAGTTGCCCCACATGCCTTCGCGTTCGATCCACAGGGCGGCGGGAAGGATGACATCGGCGACGTCGGTGGTCGGGGTCGGGTAGACGTCGGAGACGACGACGAAGCGGTCTTCCTTGAGGCAGCCTTCGCGGTAGCGGTTGAGGTTGGGGAGGGTGACCATCGGGTTGGTGGTCTGGATCCAGATGAATTTGAGGTCGCCGCGGTCGAGGGCGCGGAACATCGGCACGGCCGAGTAGGTCACTTTGGCGGAGATGCGTTCGAGGGGGACATCCCAGATCTTGGCGGCGATTTCACGGGCATGGGGGTCGGTGACGACGCCGTAGGGCAGGCGGTGGGTGAAGGTGCCGACTTCGCGAGCGGTGCCGCAAGCGGAGGGCTGGCCGGTGAGCGAGAAGGGCGACTGGCCGGGCTTGGAGATCTTGCCGGTGATCAGGTGCAGGTTGTACACCAGGTTGTTGATCCAGGTGCCGCGGGTGTGCTGGTTCATGCCCATGCACCACAGGCTCATCACCTTGCGAGCGGGATCGCCGAACTGGGTGGCGAGGAAGCGCAGGTCGTCGGCCTTGACGCCGGAAATCTTCTCGACGTATTCCGGGGTGTATTCCTCGAGGAATTTGACGTAGTCCTCGTAGGTAGCGGGCTTGGGATTTTCCTTCTGGATGCAGTCTTTCTCCCCGAGGCCGTAGCCGAGGCCGTCGTCGCCGTCGATCTTGGTGCGGCCGCTCTGGAACTTGGTGAAGTTCTTGACGAAGTCGCCGTCGACCCAGCCGTTTTTGACGATCAGGTGGGCGATGCCGTTGGCGATGGCGAGGTCGGAGTTGGGGTTGAAGATGCAGACCTTGTCGGCCGCGGCCGAGGTGCGGGTGAGGCGGGTGGTGAGGTCGATGATGGTGACCTTGCTGTCGCGCTGGCGGCGGTCGAGGAGGCGCGAGAAGAGCACCGGGTGCATCTCGGCCATGTTGTTGCCCCAGAGGACGAAGACGTTGGCGTGGTCGATGTCGTCATAACAGCCCATCGGCTCGTCGATGCCGAAGCTGGTCATGAAGCCGGTGACCGCGGAGGCCATGCACAGGCGGGCGTTGCAGTCGAGGTTGTTGGTGCCGAGGCAGCCCTTCATGAACTTCGAGGCGGCGTAGCCGTCGGGAATGGTCGACTGGCCGGAGGTGTACATGGCCACCGAGTCCGTGCCGTATTTGCCGATCAGTTCTTGCATCTTGGCGGCGACGATGTCGAGCGCTTCGGTGATCGGTACTTCGACCATTTTGCCATCGCGTTTGACGAGGGCTTTTTTGAGGCGGTCGGAGCCGTAGAGGGCCTGCACCGAGTGGAAACCTTTGACGCAGGCGAGGCCGCGGTTGGCGGCGCCGCGGGGGTCGCCTTTGACTGCGATGGCGCGGCCGTTGGCGATGCCGAGGAGGAGGGAGCAGCCGACGCCGCAGAAGCGGCAGGGCGACTTGTGCCATTCGATGGCGTCAGTGTTGGCGTCCTGCTCGCGCTGGCCGGAGAAGGTGGCGCCGGGGGCGACGTTGGCGGCGGCGACTGCGGCGGCGCTGAAGGCCGAGGCTTTCAGGAATTGGCGGCGGTCAGTGGCATTGAGAAAATCCATGGCTCAGGCTCCTCTGGGGGTGCGTTTGATATCTGTGGCGCAGCTGTCGATCTGGCCGAAACACAGGGCCGAGGCGTCGACGGAAGGAAGGCGGTTCATCAGGTCGCTGGTGTCCTGGAGATCGGCGACGCTGTCGGCTTCGCAGACCAAGACGATCACTTTGCCCGCGTCATCGGGGGTGGCTTCGCAGCCTCGCATGGCATTGAGCGCGGCGAGCGCTTCTTCGGTGCGCCCGGCTTTGGGGTGGACGACAAAACTGCAGACTGGCATGGCGGGCTCCACGGGTTGGGGTTGCCACAAACATGCAGAGGCGATGAAAGTTTTTTGGAGACCGACCACAAGACATTGAAATGAGAATATTTGTGGCAATAAAAAAAGCCCAGGACTCCGCCGTTGGAGGGCGAGGTGCGGGCTTGGGGAATCCGGAAGAGGAGGGCAGACGCCTTGGGGGGAGGCCTGAGTGCATCCTGAAAATCGCAGCAGCAGCCGGAGCTCCGCGACCGTTGGGGTCGATCTGTATCATACTCTCTGACCCAGGGTGTCGCCGATGCGGCTCAACCCTGGGCTGACATCCCCGACTCCTTTGGAGTCAACAGAGCTTGCGCTCAAAACGACGAACTCGTGACGCTCGAGTAAAGTGAGGCCACAAAAGGCACAAGAAACACCAAGACCAGAAATTCACCTTAGATTCCGCAATGGAACGAGTTTTGGGTTCACTGTTGCTCGACCCCGAAGTGGGTTGGCGATTTAAGCCCAGGGTTGAGCCGCATCGGCGACACCCTGGGTTATATGGAGTTATGATTTCCGACCCTGAAGGGGTCAAAGGATCCTTGCGCTGATTGCGGAATCAAGCTTCATGCCCCAGAGGGGGGTCAAGACGCCGAAGCAGATCAAAGCGAGACCGTAAAAACCCTAGGAAATGGTGTTCATCGTGCCGGATTGCTCGTGGGGCTTATGGCTTCTTCACGACGCTGAATTCAATTTCTATCTTGCTGTCGCCAGCCGGTGCCGTGAGGCTCAGCTCGAGGCGACGGATGCCTTGGTTGAGCTTCTCCGGCGCCTTCTGTTCCGCCGAAGAAGTACTGAACTTGGCACCGGCGGGGGCGACAATACGGGCCGCAAGCTGTCGGCCCTTGCGGGTCAGCAGGGCCGAGCCGTCGGGACGCAGCTCGATCTCGGCATCGGTGGTCATGCCCCAGAGAATGGTTGCGGCGGCCTTGAGGACGAAGCGGTCTTCGACGCGGAGACGAGTGCGGTTTTCGATCAACCCGACGCGGCGCAGCACCGACGCGGCGCGGTCGCTGTAGGCGCTGGTGAGGTCGATCTGGATCTCAGGGTTGTCGCCCAGTTTTGTCGATAGGACCTTGGCAACGCCTTCGACCAGCTGGCCTTTGCCGGCGATGAGGGGGACGTTGTGGCTTTCGGATTTGAGGCGGTAGTAGCTCCATCGCTGCTTGCCGAAGTAGCCCGGCAGGTTGTAGTCGTCCGAGCCGAGGTCGAGAGCCCAGCGGATGCCGTCGGTCTCGAATTCGAAGTTGCCGAGGTCGAGATGGCCGTGGGGCACCTTGTTGAAGCCGGCCTTGACGCCGCACCACAGGGCGAGGGGATCCTCCCAGGAGGAGCGCATCAGGAAGATTGGCACCGGGCCGTCGAAGAAGCGGTCGAGAGCGCTTTTTGCGTTCGCCGTAGCGGGCTGGTACCAGATGACATGGAAGGGTTCGGCCTGGCGTGATTCGAGAGCTTTGTGAGCGGTGGCGCTGACATCTGGAGTGGCGTATTTCTGGGCCAACCAGAAGAGGCAGATGCTGGGGGCGCCGATGCGGGGCTTGCCGGGCTCCTGCGGGTTGAAGCGGGTTCCGGAGTCGGCAAAATTGAGCAGTTGACCGGAGGGCGCGCAGGAGCTGAGCGGGAAGTAGGCGCTGGTGGCGAGGCCTGGGGTCTTGCCGATGCCGAAATCGTGGCCGAGGCAGGATTGACTCGCCGCCATCATGAAGACGATGTAGCGGGTGGCGTAATCCCAGTAGCCGGGTCCCTCCATCCAGGCGCTATCAGGAGCGTAGGATTTCATCGCGATCGGCAAGTTTTTCAAGGCTCGGGCGATGATGGTTTTGGCGTGCTCCGGATCGGTCTCGGCGATGGCGAGGGCACCGACGGTCAGGCCGCCGTTGCACACCATGTTCCAGTTGTTTTCAGCCTTGATGCCCCAGCGCGGATCCGTGCTCAATCCGTGTTTGATCAGGCCAGCCTTGACGGTGGCGCGAGTCGACTCGTCCATGGCCGAGTAGAACCAGTCGTAGCCGAGTTCGCGGCGTTGGCAGAAGAAGTCGGCCTTCAGCTCTTCGCCGGCGGGGAGCGAGAGCGTCTTGTCGAGCGGCACGGCGGAGCCGACGATGGCGCGGTCGAGCTCGGTGTAGACCAGGTCGAGCTGGCCGGGGGCGAAGAGGTTTTCGACCAGGAAGCCGGCGCGCAGCTCGGCCGTGGTCATGCGGGCGTAGGAGACTTCATCGGGACAGCGGACGACTTTCATGGGGGGATTCCTGGGGTGAATTAAGAGCTCACGAGTTGTGTTTGTAGTCCCGGCTTTAGCCGGTCGTTGCGTTCAAAACCCGGCAGTCGCAGAACAAGCCGGCTGAAGCCGGGACTACAAACTTGAGCTCAAAACGACGAACTCTTAACTCTTGAGTGAAGAGTGATGAATTCCTGCGACCTGTATTACTCCGTTTGAGGCTTTCTCGCCCTGCCTGATGCTTGAGCCTTCTTCACCGTGGCATCGACATCAGTGGCCGGCGGCGCCTCCTTGCG
>JAYTMY010000135.1:0-10370 GCA_043748535.1 Lentisphaeraceae bacterium
CTCTACATGGAAGGCCAAGGCGTGCCTTTAGATTACGCCCAGGCACTCCAGATTTTCAAGAAGGGCTGGGAAGTCAGCGATGAAGAATGCGGTTGGAACTTGGCGCAATTCTATCTGAATGGCTACTACGTCAAGAAAAACGTCGCGGAAGGCCTGAAAATCCTCGTCTCTGCAGCGGAATCCGGTTCTCTCAGCGCCGCCCGTCAGCTGAGCTCACTTTATTCCCAAGGCCGTTCCGGCATTCTGCCAGATATTGCCACCTCCAACAAATGGCTGCAGCACCTCGCCGATCTGGGGGATCCCGCCACTCTCTATCGCTTGGGGAAACCGATGTTCGACCAGCCGCGCGACGACTCCGAGCAAGTCACTGGTTTCGCCATGCTTGTCAAAGCTGCCGAGCAAAACCAAGTCGATGCCTTGTTTCTCGCCGGCCGGACCTTGACCATCGGAGTCGGTCGCATCGCCGCCGATCCGGAAAAAGGCATGCGTTATCTCCGTGCCGCTGCCGCCCTCGGTTCGCGCGAGGCCAGTATCATCCTCAATCCCTGATTCGCGATGGCCGCGCCCCACCTCGCCACCGGTGCCTATGGCGAGAAACTGGCCGTCCGCGAACTGCGCGACGCCGGCCTGCAGATCCTGGCGACGAATTATCGCGTCGAAGGACTGGGGGAAATCGACATCATCGCGCTGGATGGCTGCACCCTGTGTTTTGTCGAAGTGAAGACCCGCCAGAAGTCGGAGCGCAGCCGCCCCGGTGATGCCATCGGTGGCGAAAAACGGCAACGCGTCACTCGCACTGCCCGCCACTGGCTGGCTCGGGCGGGCATTCCCGCCGCCTTGATCCGTTTTGATTCGGTCGAGGTTCGTCTCGGAAAAGCGTTTTGGCAGCATCAAGTTCTTCACAGTCCCGCCTCCTGGGACCAGCTCGGAATCGCCAATTCGAGATAGATTGCAGTCCTCTCGCCAAATTGGAACCCCTATGCCGCACACCACCCTCGCCGCCAGACGCCAGCAACTGCTTTCCCTGCAGGAAAAACTCCAGGCCGAATTGCAGCTCCTCGATGAGAGAGTGACGAAGCTCTCGTGGTCGCGACTGGTCTGTTTCAGTGTCTTTGCCATAGCGGCCGTCTACGGGGCTTTTGAGCGCCAGACCTGGGCCTTGATCCCGGTGCTTCTCCTGATCTCCGGCTTCATCTACCTGGTTCGGCTGCACTCCCTCGCGGAAGAAGCTCTCAGTCGCCAAAACGAAATTCTCGCCCACCTCGGCCGCCAGTTGGATCGCATGAGTGCCGAAAAGCCTGCCTCCGCTCTTCATGCCGGCACCACGGAGCATCCGTATGCCGCCGACCTGGCTCTGGATTCCTCGGGTCGCCTTTTCCGCCAGATCGATGAATGCGCCACCGCCCGCGGTTCAACTCGCCTCGGCAGCTGGTTACGAGCTTCCGAAGGGCTCGACTCGGCTCGCTTGCGGCAAGAAGCGGTGCGCGAATTGACGGGGCTCCATGGCGATCTCGTCCTTCTGCAAGCTCAGCGCCAGGGAGCGGAGCACCGCGGCGAATTGCAGCTTCTGTCCTGGCTCGAAACCGGCAAAGCCCCGCAGCTGCGCCCGGCCATGTTCGGACTCATCCTCAGCCTTTGCGCTCTGAGCGGCGCCTTCTCATTGGTTTTCAACAAAGTCCCGTGGTGGCTCGCCGCCCTCTTCATCGCGCCGGCCATCGTTTACCACTCGCTGCACTCGCTCGCTTGCAAAGAGCTGGAAGATTCGCTCGGTGCGGCCAGTCCCGGCTGCCTCCGTCGCCACGCCGCCTTCTTCCGCTTCGCCCAACGCGAATTCCAATCGCCCCTGCTGCGCCAGCTCGCCGGCAATCTCCCCGCCGGTCTCGCCGATGAACTCACCGGTCTTGAAGACGAACTGGTCGCCTTCGCCGAAACCCGCCGCAACGCCGCCCTCGCTCTCGCCGAACCCCTGCTCTTGCGCCGCCCGCAAATCGCCGCCCGCATCAGCCGTCGCCACCAACGCATCGGCGCCAGTCTCGGCCCCGCCCTCGCCGCCAGCGCCGATATGGACGCCCTCGCCGCCCTCGCCGTCTTCGCTTGGGAGAACCCGGATTTCTGCTGGCCGGAATTCGTCGCCGAAGATCGCCTCAGTGCCGAAGAACTCGCCCACCCGCTCCTCCATCGCGATAGCCGAGTCAGCAACGATCTCGTCCTCGACCCGAGCTGCCGCCTGATCCTCATCTCCGGCTCCAATATGGCGGGGAAATCCACCTTCCTGCGCAGCGTCGGGGTCAACGCCGCCCTCGCTCTCGCCGGCGCCCCGGTCTGCGCCCGTAGCTTCACCATGCCCGATCTGCAGATCAGCTGCTGCTTCTCCAGCGGCGATTCCTTGGATCAAGGATTGTCGCGTTTCGCCGCCGAAGTCCGCCGTCTCGCCCAAGTCCGTGATCAAGCCAAAGCCGGGGAACGCTGCCACCTCGTCCTCCTCGATGAAATCCTCTCCGGCACCAACTCGCGCGACCGCGTCGACGGCGCCGGCGCCTACCTCGCCGACCTCTTTGATGGCCGCTGCCTCGGCCTCGTCACCACTCACGATCTGGCGCTTTGCCCGGTGACTGAACAGATCCGCGGCGGGGCTCGCAACTGTCACTTCGCCGACACCTTGCTGGAGGGTAAAATGAGCTTCGATTATCGCATGCGTCCTGGCCTCGCCGGTGCCGGCAACGCCCTCGCCGTGATGCGCAGTTTCGGCCTCGATGTGCCGAGCCGCTGAAGCCGCGCAATAATCCACTGCGCGACAAGCGCAAATGACGAAGCGGCTTATCTTGCCGGCCTCAAAAATTTTACACCGAGACGACGATGAAGAAGACTTATTCCCTGATCAACGCCAAAATCACCCGCCCCCGGATGATCGACGCGATCAAATTTGAAGCCAAGAAGTACCTCAAGCGGACCCGTAACAAGGTTCTGCCGGAAGGCACCGACTTCTGGGATTTCGACTGCCGTTTCGGTCGTGCCGAAGGCGATTGCGAGCCGATTCATGTCAGCGCTATCAACAAAACCATCGATGCCGCGGATGCCTCTGGTGTCGCCGGCTTCTATCTCGAAATCCTGCCCCGCGCCGCGGTGCGCAGCAAAAAGCCGAAAGCTGATGCCGAGCCTGAGACCCAAGCCGATTCGGACGCTGATTCGCAAGCCGATTAAAACTTCGAGCTCAAGATGATTTCTGACTCACGGAGCTATCGATCTCCGCCCGTAAGGCATGGAAGAGCCAGTAGCGGCGCTCTTGGTTCAGGCCACCGCCGATTTGTAATTGGGTGCCACCCTCAAGGATAATCGCTTCGCTGCTTTTCCCCTGCAGGTCTTTCCCGGCACCCAAGTCCACAGTGCGGAGATCGGATAAAGACAAAGTCTTCCATCGTCCGATGCGGCCGACGCCGACGAAGTAGCGCAGTTCGCGGCGATTGAGAATGACTTCTTCCCTGCCAAAGACCGCCATCAAGGCGATTGACCAGAAGAGCACCGAGCCGGCGATGAAGGGGATGCCAAAAAGACTCAACATGAGGTTGAATTTACCTTCGATGATCTGGCTTCCGTAGATGCCGCCAAGACTGAAACCCGACCAGACACACATGAAAGGAACGAGAAAAAACGCCGCCGGTGAGCGTGTGCTCGCCCGCAGGACAATTCCATCGACATCTTTCTCCCGGGAACACCCCGACGGCGGTTTGGCCAAGACTTTGTCGTCGATCTCCTCGGCCGCTTTCTTCGCGCCGAAATTCCAAGTCTCCCGGCAATCCGGACAATAGGCGAGCAGCTCGGCCATGTTGACCTGAGCTGGATCGGCGGGACGCTGACAGAGGGGGCAAAGGAGTTTCACGAGGGATGGCTCCGGAGATTTGCACTGAGCGCAATCGGTCGATATCTGTCGATGCCTATCGATGCCTATCGTCGGGACGACGGCATCGACAGATTCAGCTTCAGGCGAGGTCCTGTTTCGCGGCTGCCGCAAGTCTGGTCGAGTAGGAGTCGACTTCTTCTTGGGTCTTGGCTTCGACCAGGATGCGGAGCTTGCTTTCGGTGCCGGACCAGCGGATGACGATGCGGCCGCTGTCGCCGAGCTCGGCTTCGCAAGTGCGCCATTGGCTCTGTAGGGCAGGCATCTCGTCGAGAGGCCGCTTGCTGGCGAACTTCAGGTTGGTCAAGAGCTGCGGATAGACCGACATGCACTCGGCCAGTTCGGAGAGGGCTTTGCCGCTTTCCTTCATTAGACGCAGGACGCGAAGCGCGGCGATGCTGCCGTCGCCAGTGGTCGAGACGTCGCTCAGGATGATGTGGCCGGATTGTTCGCCGCCGATGCTCAGGTCCTGCTCGCGCATGGCTTCGATGACGTAGCGGTCGCCGACGCCAGTGACGACGGTGCGGATGCCGGCTTTTTTCATCGCGTCGTGGAAGCCGAGGTTGGTCATCGAGGTGACCGCGACAGCGTTGTTTTTCAGGACGCCGCGGCGCTTCATGTCGAGGGCGAGCATGGCGATGATGCGGTCGCCGTCGACGATCGTGCCCTTCTCGTCGGCGATGATGACGCGGTCGGCATCACCGTCGAAGGCGACGCCGACATGGGCGCCGCGTTTGACCACTTCGGCCGCCATGTGTTCGGGGTGGAGGGCGCCGCAATTATCGTTGATGTTGAGGCCATCGGGGGATGTGCTGAGTTTGGTGAGTTCGCAGCCAAGTTCTTTGAAGATGATCGGCGATAGAGCGTAGGCGGCGCCGTGGGCGCAGTCCATCACCACTTTCAAGCCATCGAGCGAAGTGCTGTCGATGGCGTTTTTGGCGAACTCGATGTAGCGACCGCCGGCGTCGTCGATGCGGTAGGCCTTGCCCATTTTTGCGGGATCCGCAGAGACCAGTTCTTCGCCGGAAAGCAGCAGCGCTTCGATCCTTTCCTCGACTTCATCGGGGAGTTTGATGCCCTGGCCATCGAAGATCTTGATGCCGTTGTCTTCGGCGGGGTTGTGGGAGGCGGTGATCATCAGTCCGGCGGAGGTGAGCATCGACTTGGCGAAGTGGGCGAGGGCGGGGGTGGGGACGGGGCCGACGAGGTAGACGTCCATGCCCATGCTGACGAGGCCGGAGGCGAGGGCGGTCTCGAGCATGTAGCCGGAGAGGCGGGTGTCTTTGCCGATGATAGCGCGCTGGCGGCGGCCGCCCTGGCCGAGGACGAGAGCGATCGCCTTGCCGAGGCGCATCGCCATTTCAGGGGTGACGGGATAGACGTTGGCCTTGCCGCGGATGCCATCGGTGCCGAAGAGTTTTGCCATGGAGAAGGGGGCCCAGTTTTAAGGGTTGTGAGGGTTTTAGGGGGAGATCGCTTTGAAGGCACAAACTTACCACGCTGCGGCGCGGAGTCTTTGCGGAAGACGCGAAATTCCGGAGGGAATCGCGGCAAGAAAAACCGCCGTCTCCGGGCGGGAGACGGCGGTGATTTTGGGTGACTCGCGTTCAGGTCTTGCCGGAGCCGCGGGTCATCAGCATTTTGCCGGAGCGAACCAGTTCGATGATGCCGTGGGGACGGAGCATCTCGATCAAGGAGTCGATCTTTTCGGTTTTGCCGGTGGCCTCGATGACGAGTGAGTCGGGGCTGAGGTCGACGGTGCGGGCCTTGAAGTGATCGACGAACTGCAAGAGTTCGGTGCGATTTTCAGGGCTAAGGCGAACCTTGACCATGGCGAACTCTTTGATGATCGACTTCTTGTCGGCGTGTTCAGTGCAGTGCAGGACATCGACCAGTTTGCAGAGCTGGTGGACGATCTGCTCGATACCTTCGACACTGCCTTGGGCGGTGATGGTGATGCGCGAGGCCTTGCCATCCATCTCGGGTGAGACGATGAGGGCGTCGATGTTGAAGCCGCGTCGAGCGAAGGTCTGGATCAAGCGCGACAGAACGCCGGGCTTGTTGACAACGGTGAGTGACAGAACGTGGGAGCGTGACATGGGGGGCCTCAGGTCTTGGTTTCGCCGCGCGCCATCAGCATCTTGCCGGAGCGGACGAGCTCGACAATTTGGTGTTGACGAAGCAGGCCGATCATGGCGTCGATCTTGTCGGTATCGCCGTCCACCTGGATGATCACCGAGGTGGGGGTGATGTCGACGGTTTTGCCCTTGAAGTGTTCGACGATCTGGAGCAGTTCGGCGCGGGTTTCGGGGGCGAGAAGGACCTTGACCAAGGCCATTTCCTTGATGATCGAGCGGCCGCCGACGTGTTCTTCGCAGTGGACCACGTCGATCAACTTGGAGAGCTGATCGACGATTTGGCCGACGTTGGCGGAGTCGCCTTGGGCGGCGATGGTGACACGCGAGTACTTGCCGTCCATTTCAGGCGAGGCGACGATTGAGTCGACGTTGTAACCGCGGCGGGCGAAGATCTGGAAGATGCGCATCAGGACGCCGGGTTTGTTGACGGCGTAGAGCGACAATAAATGTTGTTTAGACATGGGGGATGAACTCCTGGGGGATCAGGTCGAACCGGCCGGTTTTTCGTATTTGGTTTTGGTCTTGGGCGCTTCGATGATCATTTTGTCGTAAGTGGCGCCGGAGGGGATCATCGGGTAGACGTTGTCGGTCTTGGAGCAAACCGCTTCGATCAGGCAGGGGCCGCCTTTGTAATCGAGGGCTTGCTTCATGATGTCGGCGACATCTTCTGACTTCTCCAGTTTCCACGCTTTGATGCCGTAGGCTTCGGCCAGTTTGACGAAGTCGGGGTTGCCGACCATGTCGACGCCGGAGAGGCGGTCGTCGTAGAACAATTCCTGCCATTGACGGACCATGCCGAGGTAGGAGTTATTGAGGACCAGAACGATGACCGGGAGTTTGTGGATGGCGGCAGTGGCGAGTTCGCAGAGAGTCATCTGGAAACCGCCGTCACCGACGACGGCGAGGGATTTTTCGCCTTTGCGGCCGAAGGCTGCACCGATGGCGTAAGGCAGGCCGACGCCCATGGTGCCGGCGCCGCCGGAGCTGAGCCAGTTCTCGCCGCGGTCGGAGAGGATGAACTGGGCCGCCCACATCTGGTGCTGACCGACGTCGGTGGAGACGATGGGTGCGGTGCCGGCGACTTGGTAGAAGGTGTCGAGGACTTCCTGCTGGGTCAGGCTGCCGGGGATCTTGTCGTACTTGAGCGGGTGTTTGGCTTTGAAGCCGTGGCAGGCCGCGACCCAAGTGGGGTTCTGAACCGGATTGAGGTGGGTGTTGAGCTCTTCGATGACGAGGCGAGCGTCGCCGCAGACGAAGATCTCAGGACGGACCATTTTGCCGTGTTCGGCGGGGTCGATGTCGATGTGCATCTTGCAGGCGTCTTTGCAGAATTCCGACAGCTTGCCGACGATGCGGTCATCCCAGCGCGAGCCGATGGAGAGGATCAGGTCGCAATCCATGACAGCGAGGTTGGCGTAAGCGGTGCCGTGCATGCCGAGCATCCCCAGGGACAGGCTATGGGTTTCGGGGAAGGCGCCTTTGCCGAGCAGGGTGGTGACGACCGGGCAGTTGATTTTTTCAGCCATCGCGAGGATCGCTTTTTCAGCTTTCGCGATGATGACCCCGTGACCAACCAAGAGCAAGGGCTTTTTGGCTTTTTTGAATTTCTCGGCCATGGCTTTGATGGCTTTCGAGTCGCCGTGAGTAGGGTAGCTGTAGCCGGGGATGTCGAGGGGCGCGTCGATGTCGTATTCCCCTTCGGCCGAGCTGACGTCCTTGGGGATGTCGATCAGGACCGGGCCGGGACGGCCGGTGGTGGCGATATGGAAGGCTTCGTTGACGGCGCGAGTCAGCTCTTTAGGATTTTTGACCAGGTAGCTGTGCTTGACGCAGGGCAGCGAGATGCCGAAGACGTCCGCTTCTTGGAAGGCGTCTTTACCGAGCATCGGGGTGATGGTCTGGCCGGTCAGGACGATGATGGGAATGGAGTCCATCTGGGCGGTGATCAGGCCGGTGATGGTGTTGGTGGCGCCGGGGCCGGAGGTGACGAGGACGACGCCGGGTTTGCCGGTGGCGCGAGCGTAGCCATCGGCCATGTGAGTGGCGCCTTGTTCGTGGCGGACGAGGATGAGTTCGATTTTCGTGCCGGTGGTGATGATGGCGTCAAAGATCGGGATGGCGGCGCCGCCGGAATAGCCGAAGATGTATTCGACGCCGTGTTTCTCGAGGCATTTGATCAGGGCTTCTGCTGCAGTCATTGGGGGAACTCCTGGGGGTCTCAGTATGGGAAAAATGAAAAAGGGAAAGGTTTGATCAGGCTAACTGATCATGAGGCGATAAGGGAAATGGTTCGCCACCATCGGGCACGGTCTTCGAGCGTCTCGAAAAACCTGTGCCTCAGGGGAGCCTCGCAAAGAAGCCCCCCCCCATAAGTCGTACTACGACTACGGGCGCAAGGCTGAAGGTGGCGAGGGCACGTGACATGATGTATTGACACTTTCCTAGTTTATCGTCCGCCAAGATAGATCCCTTGTGCACTAAACGCAAGAGCCCGTCAAAACTTTGAGAGTCACTTGGGACGATTTAGGGATACAGTGTGCGGTCATGGATCTCATGCCTTCATCAAAATCCCCCTCCGGCCTGAGCTGGAGGGGGCATGGCTGGTGGCCGCGTTGTCTTACTCATCCCACTTTTTCTGATACTCGCCCAACACATCGCGTCTGAGGAAGGCCGTGCTGCCGTCAGCTAGGGTGGTGACGTAGTGACCGAGTTTATCGGCATGGAGTCCCGGGGCACTGTTATAATCACTCGAGTTAACAACACCGGTGTTACTAGAGTCGCCGGCTCCACGTGCCAAGGTGTAGCGCTCAGTAATAACACAAACTTGGGATGGGGGTTTTCGAATGATAGCCAAGCTGCAACTTTGTCCTTTTTCATTACCAACTCCCAAGGAATTCGTCCTCGGATCAGTATCTTGTTGCCCGTTCATGGCATAAGAACGCCCCTCAAAGGGATCGCTTGATGAACCGACAGAAGTGGTTACAACTGGAGAGCTGTCATAATCACGTTCCGCAACAGAACTGCATGTCTTCTCTTTAGCAAGTGGACATAAAAGGCTTTTTCCTCCGGGGATTTTCATGGACAGCTTTATGCCATTGGCTTCTTGCTGCTCCTTAGTTAGATTGATATTCATTAATGGAGAAATATAATCATCCCAACTGATGCCTTTTTTTCCCCAGAACGTGTTCGAGGCAGGAGGCAGTTCTCCACGGTTGATTTGAGTATAAATCATTGTGCCTAGAGCCATCTGCTTCGAATTATTGAAACAAACGACAAATTTTGCCTTTCGATTAGCCTTGCTAATTGCCGAAGTCATGAAAGAGGCTAAGATGAGGATGATACAGACGACCATCAAGAGCTCAATCAGACTGAAGCGCGCGGGTTTCATAAGCTTTTCTCCTCGGGGTTTCTAGGTGCGGGTGAATAAACCGGTTCATGAGCGAACGTGGCGCGCGTTACCAGTTTGAAGTAGGTTGCGTAAGTCTCTTGGGGCGGCAGGACTCTGTCATCAGCGGCTCGCAGGGCTTCTACATTAGAGAATCGAAGATAGGCTAAGGCACCTGGCTGCTTGAAAAATTCAGTGGGTGACTGGACGTGTCCGCGCAGGACCAGAATCCGCCACTCGTTCGGTAAAGTCGGTATCTTATCACTCGGATACCAGCCTGTTATGGAAACCAAGAGAACACTGCCGGACTTCTCCATTTCGCGACTCACTTCATTCTCACTCAGCAAAGTGGGCTCGGCGCTGTCCCCGAGCGCGACAAGAAATGATTTTGCCATTTTCTGATCCGTTTCCAAATCGCCCTTGCTGTCCCGAAGAAATAGGATTCGTCCTGGATTTTTAAGCAGAGATTTAAGATCTGCCGCCACCCCCAGACAAACGGCGTTGCTGAGCGACTCTCCGAGCAGGTCCTTATTCGGCTCTTGCATCAGTACCACAAAAGAGATCACAACAGCACAAACCATGAGCAGCCCAGGCCAGATGGCGGGGTTTTTGGGGTGGCTGCGGCGATACAGCATAAGACCGAGCGCCGACGCTGAAAGAACTAGGCTTAGGATGATAATTACGGATCACTCCGAGTTTAATTGGAGTTAATCTACCATCAATTTCCGAAAAAAGCCAAACAACTCATTGAAAAAAACAGGTATCTTTAGCGGACAATAAAAAAAATCGAACCAATTTCAGGATTTAGGGGATGAAGCTTTTGCGGAAGTCGCTTGATCCTAAAAACCGCTGGCGAACTTGTTTGAGCTCAACTGTTGCTTGACCCCAAAGGGGTTTCAGATTTTAGCCCAGTCCCCCTTGACGCGCTGCGCGGATTATGAACTGCGGAAAA
>JAYTMY010000136.1:0-5126 GCA_043748535.1 Lentisphaeraceae bacterium
TTTTGCATGGCCGGCATTATAAGTGAGCGTTGCTTTAATGCAAGATAGTGAAAAGGAGAATTGTTCCTCTGGGAGCGAGCCAGCCCTCTGGCGCCCTTCCTTTCGCCCAAGGCGAAAGGTCGTTAAGGTTAAACCACGAACACAGCGCCAGAGGGCTGGCGCGCTCCCAGGGAACAAGGGAGGCCAGATTACCGTTCAGCGCTGCAATCGAGCGAGTGAATCAGAGTCGGCTTGGAGAAGCCTTTCGGAGTGATTTCCTGGCAGTTCAAATGCGTCGGCGTGGGGCTGACCCGGTTCCAGGTGCTTTCGTCGACCAGAACCTGTCCAGCCTCGGCGATGGAAACCAGACGGGCCGCGAGGTTGGTGACGGAGCCGATAGCGGCGTAGTCAACACGCCCTTGGAAGCCGATTGGCCCGACCGAGGCATTGCCAGAGGCGATGCCGATGCCGAGGCTGAGCTCGCAACCGCGGGCAGTCCAGTCCACCGCCAGTTTTTCGTATTCGTTGTGAATCGCTTTGGCCATCGCCAAAGCGCGGGCGGGGTGATCTGGCATGTCATTGGGAGCACCGAGGAAGCACATCAGACCGTCGCCGGTGAAGCGTTCCAAGGTGGCGCCGTGAGCAAAGATCAAGGGACCAACCAAGGCATGAAACTCAGACAGGACTTGCATGACCTCAGCGGGAGGGGATTTCTCGGCAAAAGGAGTGAAGCGCCGGAGATCAAGGAAGACGACGGTGATATCGCGTCTTTCACCGGTGCGTTCGAAGGGGTTATCCTGTTCGAGCAGTTGCTCCGCGACTTCCGGGGAGAAGCAACGGCGCAGGCGGTTGGCTTTTTCGAGCTCCGCCACTTGAACCCGGATGACTTCATCCTGGTCGCGGTTGATGTCATCGAGATGGCCGTTGACGCGGCGTAACTGGGCTTGAACATGGCGGACCTTGATCGCGGTCCGGATCCGCATCAGCAGTTCGAGATAGTCAAAAGGCTTGCGTACGAAATCATCCGCACCGGCATCATAACCCTTGACGATGCAATCAGCCTCGGTCACCGCGGTGATGATGATGATGGCGACATCCGCCATTTCGGCATGGTGGCGAAGATTGCTGCAAACATCCAAGCCACTGCGGCCGGGCGGCATGTTGAGATCGAGAAGGATGATGTTGGGACGCAGGCGCAAAGCCATCTCCTCCCCTTCTCTACCGTTCTTCGCCGTGATGACGCGGTAACGCCGCCGGCTGAGGAAGGTGCGGAGCACCATCAAATTGTCTTCCATATCATCAATGACCAAGACGAGGTGATCGCCTGTATCATTCAGTGTCGAGAGTTGGGATTCTGTTATCATGAGATGAATTTAACCCTCAGATGAAATACGCGCGCATATTTATAAAAAAAAATTGGGTATCAAGCATTTTTATGCTATGCTTCCCAACGGAACCCCCATTGGAGAATCTAGCCATGACTGAGAAGACCAACATCCCCCGTCCCGGCGGCCAGGCCCCGCGCGGTGGCGAGACTGCAGAAGTCCGCACCAGCCCCGATGCAGCGCGGCTGCAGTTGGTTATGGGTTATCTGCAGGAATTCAAGCCTCGCTGCAGCCTGCGTGATACCATGCTGTCCGCCATCGACATCCTCCTCAAAGTCTCCGGCCAGGAACGCGGCTTTGCCTTCATCCTCGGCATCTCCGACACCGGCGAAGTTGATTTTACAGAAATCGCCAACCGCAGCAACGGCAAAGACGGCCAGTTTTTCCTATCCCGTTCGCTCATCGTCCAGGCTGTCGGCTCAGATGCCGGTGTCCTCATCGAAGATGCCTCCGAAGGCAACGGCACCAACTCGATGCGCGACCTCAAGCTGCGCAGTGTCATCGTCCTGCCGATCTACAGCGCCAAAGGCAAGGACAAAAAAGAAGTCCGCGCCCTGCTTTACGCCGATCGCCAGTTTGCCTCCAGCAAGATCCCCGCTCACACCAAGCAGACGCTGCGCGGCCTTGCCGGCATGCTCGCTGACGCCCTTGATGCCTGTGAAGATTACAACACTTCCGTCGAACGCTGCCAGGCGTACGCTGAATACTTGAAGTCGGTCGCCTACGAGATCGAAAAGGTCAAAGAAGATCTCGACGCCAGCTGCTCCCGGATCGAATCCGGCAATCTCAAAATCCGGGAACTTGAAGCGGAAAAACTGCTCTCTGAAGCGGCCCGGCTGACCGAAATCGCTCAGCTCGTCGGGGGCGCCAGCTGATTCCCAAGGGGACCATCCGGAAGATCAAAACCAGGAGAATGGGCAGCCCAGCTGCCCTTTTTCGTCTCCACTGACAAAGCTTGGGACAAGGTCTCCAGATAAGCCTGCCGCGGTAAATTTACGCCCCCAAGAGAAACCAGATGCGGATTCTCGACCTGGCAATCAAGCAGGCGGAATTGCCAAGCCTGCAGCTGCCGGACCAAGGCATAGAAAGCTATTTTCGAGGCGTCACTGACGGTGTGGAACATCGATTCGCCAAAAAATGCTCCGCCGAGACTGACCCCGTAAAGGCCGCCGACGAGCTCGCCATCGAGCCAAGTTTCGACCGAATGGGCCAGCCCGAGTTCATGCAAGCGTTGATAGGCGCGGAGAAAAGCCGGCGAGATCCAAGTGCCTTCGGCCCGGGTCTTGCGACAAGCTGACATCACATCACCAAAATGGCTGTCGTAACGGACTTCAAAGCGTTTTTTTCTGACCAGGCGCAGCAGGGTTTTGGCGGGGACGTAAGACTCCAGATCAAGGACCATTCTCGGGTCCGGCGAATACCACATTAAGGGCCGATCGTGCCAAGGGAAGATCCCTGAGCTGTAGGCCAGCAGCAGTCGTTGCGGCGATAAATCGCCGCCGACAGCGAGCAATCCATCCGGCTCCGCCAGCTCGACCGGTGGGAAAAGAATTTCGCGGTCCAAGCGAAAAATCACGCCTGATTTTCCAGATGCAGCCGCAGTTTGAGCTGCTCAAAACCACCGCGCGATACCGGCGCATCATAGAGAGTCCCGAGGATCACCGCCGTATCCGCTTGCACAGCATGCAAGCGAGCCCCAGAAGGCAAGTCAGGAATCTGGGCCTGCAAAACCAAGGCGTCATCTCGAGTCACGGCGATCATCAGATCCGGCGCCGGCAAGCGAGATCTCTCTTCTGCCGTCATCAATGGATGTAAACGCTGGGGCTTCGCCCCCCAGCGGCGCAATAACAGCTCGAACGCCGCCCGCAAAGTAGCGTCCGAACAGCTCAACAGAACCCGCAAGCCATTGAAGGGGCCCACGGGCGACTGACGACGCAAAGGCGGCGACGCGACATCACCCAGAATGATCAAACCCGGTGGACGGAGATTGGCCGCTGCCAATTTCTCCGGGAAATCCGCCAAGGTCGCATCGAGAAAATACTGCCCAGGTCGTGCGAGATTGACCGCCACGCAAACCGAGATGTCAGGAGGATAACCGGCACCCAGAAGTTGCGCCCGGATGTCATCCGCAGACAAAAGGCCCATATAGACCACTAAAGTCGCACGATCAAAATGCAGCAAAGGAGATAAGCCGCCACCCGCTTGACGAGCAGTGGTCAAAGTGACCCGGTCGCTGACGCCGCGTTGGGTCAGGAAAAGTCCTCCGCAAGGGCCAATCGCCTGCAAGGCTGACACCCCTGGGCTGACCTGCCAGGGAATCCCGGCCTCAGTCAAGGCGTCGATCTCTTCCGTAATCCGGCCCAGAATACCCGGGTCACCACCTTTTAAGCGCAGCACCTTGCGTCCGAGACTGGCATCGCGAACGAGCAGCTGGTTGATCCCGTCTTGATCAAAACTGGGAGAATCGCCGCGTTTACCGACATGGTGGCGGCGTGCATGCGGGGGCAGAAGTTGCAGAAGTGCAGGCGATGCGAGGGCATCGTCAAAGCACGAATCGGCAATTCCCAGAGTTCTCTCGGTTTCGACGGTGATCCACTCTTCGTCACCTGGTCCGGCTCCGGCGATCATCACCGGAGGAGAAAAATAAGCTTGCAGCGAATTCAGCGGCTTATCTTCAAGACGGTAGATCAGCGACGCTTGCGCTTCCAACGACGAGAAAAAAGCCAAGCCTGCAGGAAGATCATGATCGAGATCGTCAGCTTCCCAAACGAAGGCTCGGACACGACCAGACAAAACCTCCAGCGTCAAAGCATAGAAGTCTTCTTCATTGGCAGCATCCCAGACCTCCAGGACGGCCAGTTCCGGCAAGGCATCGAAGACCTCGCCGAGACGCATCGTGGCATCTTGGTTTAGGGGAGTCTCGGCAACTGTGATGAGTATAGACATGCGGCGAATCTAACCGAATTCCGCGACAAACCCAGTCGCATGACAATCGTCCCGTAGATATTTTCCCCTCTTCGTCGAAACAGCAAAAAAGGGCCGCTCTTGCGAGCGGCCCTGCAGGTCAAAAGGAATTCACCATTCCGATTTCTTTTCTGCCGGACGCTCGGCATAGATGTTCATCCGGAGATTGCTGAACGCTTTGATATTGAAACTGCCTTTACCGAAGTTCTCGGATTCGCCCTGGACGGCGCCGTCGCTCAGCGAAGTGAGTTTGAGCGTGAGCTTGCCGATCCCTTGCATGACTAGTTCGACATCGCCGGCATTTTTACGGGCCTTCTCGGCCTCTTCCTGGCTGAGCTCAAGCAGAGCCACACGCTCCAAGGGAACTTGCAAGTCGCCAAAGGAGGTGGTGAAGGTGGCAACGCCGGCCTTCAGGACCTTCAACTTACCACTTTGGATGTCACCATTGGCGAAGGTGCAGACGTCGGTCTTCGCGGTATTGGCGGCGCCTTCTTTGGTGGCTTTGCCTTCTTCACCGGGAAGTCGGCCGTCCCAAGGAGAGAGTTTGACATCAGTGACACGGACTTGACCATTCTGACCCTGGAAGCCGATGATGTTGCCCTTGCCGGCAAAATCGTTGCCGTCGGTGAAACTCTTCACCACTTTGCCGTCGATAGCGATACTCATCGTCTTGGTCATCTTGTCAGTGTAGATGCTGACCCGGGCGCCGGATTTGAGGCCGTTACGCATCGGGAAGTGGCCGATGGTGTCGCCCCCTTCGTTGCTGCTGACGCGCATGGCCTGGATGTAGTTATTGTT
>JAYTMY010000137.1:0-2296 GCA_043748535.1 Lentisphaeraceae bacterium
CGGGTTTGCGGCGGAGCGGCGCGATCAGGTGGCGGAAGTCGATGAGCTTGCGGCCTTCGCCGCGGAGATGGGGCAGCGGCGCGATTTCGCCTTTGCCGGGACGGAAGACCCGGATGCGGTCTTCGTACGGATCTTCCAGCTTTTCCCCATCCTTCCTCATGCTGTAAGCCGTTGATTTTTAAGATTTTTTGCGTTCCTCCTCGAGCCGTTTCTTAGTGGACGCGACGGCCTTGGCCGGAGGCAGGAGCGTCGGGAGGGGGCGACATTGCAGAAGATCGAGAAGCTTCTGCTGGTCGGCGCGGGGCTTGGGGATCTTGGTGAAAGTCGTGGTCTTTTTCGGGTCCTTGGGGCTGCTCAGGGTGATGTTGATTTCGCAGATCTCGCGCAGGGCGGCAAGCGCTTCAGGCGCGGTTTTGTTGAGAGGACGCCAGGCTTCCTCGATCCGGCGCAGCAGGATCAGGGAAAGCATGCGGATGAAGACGTGGGCGCGAGTGCGCTCTTCCTTGCGCAGGTAGATGGCCCGCAGATCGAGGTCGCTCTTGAGCGAGCGGAAGTCGCGCTCCACCTCGCCCAGGCCCTTGTAGGCGGCGTGCAGATCGGCGGCGCTTTCGCCCGCCTCCTGCGGCTGGACGAGGTCGGTCTTGAGCACATAACAGCCGTCGAGACGACTGACTTGACGGCGCATCACGGTGTCGGTGGTGAGCTGCAGCTTGCGCTCATTGAGGCTGGCGCTGAGCCAGGGGACTTTGAGCTTGGCGATGGCATTGTTCATGGCATTCAGCGCCGCTGTGGGCTGGGCCTTGGGTTTGTCGTCGAGCTTGGCTTGCAGCTTGGTCTGGACCTCCATCACCTTGGCCTCGCGTTCGCGTCTGGTCTTGTCGATTTCCTTCTCGCGGACGGGGTTGCGGCGGAGGATGTAGCGGCGGTCGCCGTCGATGACTTCTTGCAGCTGGGTATCGAAAAGACCGAGCTGGAGGACTTCTTTTTTGAGCAGGGTTTCGATCTCGGGCTTGGTCAGGCAGCCGACGAAGTTGAGTTTGGCGAGGGCGAGTTCGTCTTCCTGCTGGCTGCGGATCATGCCGCGGTCGCCAATGAAGGCGGTCTTGCTGGCGCCGAAGCGGTTTTGCGCCTTGTCGAGCTGGCTGGCGAAGGTCTTGGTGTCGCTGGTGTTGCCGGGGAAGACTTCGATGGAGACGGGGTGGCCGGAGCCGTCGCAGAGGAGGCCGATGACGAGCTGTTTTTTGCCTTGTTTTTTGTCGCGATTGTAGCCGTAGGCGGCGAGCTCGTTGTGCTGGCCTTCGAAGTAGGAGCTGGTGACGTCGTAGAGGAACATCGGGCGGAGAGTAGGCTGCGGCTGCGGCTTCTGGCGGTGGCGGAAGAGCTGGTTTTCGAGGTCTTCCTGGCGCTCGGCGAGCCAGTCGAGGCTGGTGTAGAGGTCGTTTTCGTCGAAATCCTGGGTGAAGCCGAGGAGGGCGCAGGCGGCCTGGGATTCGGCGGCGAGGCGGCAGGCGGCGAGGCGCGAGCCGGCGCCGAGGAAGGGGGAGAAGATCATCCAGAGGACGCGGCGGCCTTCTTCGGAGCTATTCAGGGCGTGCCAGATGCCGGTGTCGATGGCGGCTTGGCGCAGGGCCCAGAGGGCACCGACGCTGGGGCCGACCTGGAGCTCGAGTTTTGAGCCTTCGAGGACGGCTTCGGGCGTGACTGGCAGGAGTCCGGCGCGGTCGAGTTCGATGGCGCGTTTGAAGATGGCGAGGCTTTCCTGAGGCAGATCGCTGAGGTTGGCGACGGTTTCCTTGCAGGCCTTGCCGGTCTCGTCGCGGTAGGAGCAGCGGAGGAGGACGCGGGTGTAGACCTTGCCGGTTTTGGGGTTGGTGGTGGAGCTGTCGTCGATGTGGTAGCGCATGGGGTGGCCCGGGTGATTGATTGGTGACTTCATTACTATGCTTGATTTCTGCAGAAAATCCAGATACTTGAGCTTGAATTGTAAAATATTTTAGTGACTACAAAATAAAGAAATTAAATCACTGCAGACCAGTGACTTGCAAATTTCTGTTGAACTAAGTTTTAAAAAATCCTCGCACGTCGTGCTTGGAAGATCCGGAAGAAGGCAAGTTGAGTCGAGCGGGGACACAACTGGGAAACCATTGGGACACGACTGGGTGTAGCGATGAACGAATCGCGCCTTTGCTGTTCTATCCCCAGCTGTGTCCCAATGGTTTCCCAACTGTGTCCCAGTTGTGTCCCTGCTATGTCCCTGTTCCCTTACTGAAACACCACTTCGGCGAGAGCGCCGGGC
>JAYTMY010000138.1:0-7988 GCA_043748535.1 Lentisphaeraceae bacterium
TGACTACCTGGCTCGGCAGTGATGATTGGCGGCGGGCATAGAGATAGCCGCCAAAAACCAACATTAGTTATTATGTCTTTGAACGCGTATTGGTATTACACCGGGAAGCCGCTGGCGATTTAAGCCAAACCAGAGTCCATCAAAAATGATGGATTGTCGCTAATCGATTAGGGCTCAGCGAAGAAATTTCGAACGGCCAAGCCCTCTCCTGCCGACATCGGGTCAAGGGGATAATTGCGGATTGTGACACTAGTCAGCTAACGCGGACTTCGTCCCCGACCTAAACTGAGACACAGTTCGAGAAGCTAAAAACCCAGGCCTTCCAGCGTCGCTGGCGCGCAGAGATTATACGATTCCCGCTGCCTCGGCCAAGCGCTGGTAGTGGCCGTCGGGAATCGGCGCCATCTGAAGCACCCCATCGACAAAGCGGCAATAACCGCACTTCATGGTGCCAATCGCGGCGCGTCCCGCCGGGATGTGAAATTCGATGCGGTATTCGATGCCGCTGAGGCGGAGTCTCGTCACTTGCAGGCGCAATTCGACTTGATCGCCGAATCGCAGCGGCAACTCGTGCTTGACATTGACCTCGAAGCGCGGGAAACCGGCGTGAGTAAGAGAATCGACGCGATCGACCACCGGCACCCCGGCGGCGCGCAGATAGACGTGTTCGACCGCCTCCATGAAACGGCCGAAGTTGGAGAAATGGACAATCCCGGCGAGGTCGGTGTGGGAGAACTCGACCTCTTTCACCAAGGTGTAAATGGTGCTGCCGGGACCTGTCATCCGAGAGTGATCTCGGTGCCGTCAGTGGCGACTTCGAGAATGCGGGATTGGGCCTTCATGCCAACCGAGGCGAAGCCGGCGACCATGGCGGCGGCGATCTGTTCGTGACCCTCTTCGGCGAAGGCGAGGAGCGAGGGTCCGGCACCAGAGAGGCAGACCGCGGCGGCACCGGCATCGAGGGCGGCTTCGCGGGCGTCGAGGGCGCCAGGGATGGCCGGCAGGCGATAGGGCTCGTGCAAGCGATCGTCGAGCGACTTGCCAAGAAGGCGCAGATCGCCGCTGCGCAGGGCTTCGACGGTGAGGACGGCGTGGCCGATGTTGAAGACGGCGTCGGCGCGCGGCAGGGTCGGTGGCAGGACAGCGCGGGCCTTGACGGTGAGGAAGTGGAAATCGGGGGTGCAGACGACGACTTTGCGGACGGCGCAAGGGAGCGGCTGGGCGAGGGTGCGGCCGGTCTGGGTGCGGATGACGCAAACCAGGCCACCCAGAAGGGCGGGGGCGACATTGTCGCCATGGCCTTCGATTTCGACGGCGCGGTTGAGGACAGCCTTGCGGAGGGTGGCGATATTATCGGCATTGAGGTCGGGACGGCCGAGGGCGTGAGCGAAGATCAGGCCGGCGATGACGGCGGTGGAGGAGGAGCCGAGACCGGAGCCGCAGGGCAGGCTGCAGCGGCTGACGATGCGCAGGGGGCCGGGGACTTCGCGACCGAGGCTTTCCTCGAGCTCTTCGAAGAGAATGCGGGCGATGGCGTTGCTGCGGTCGCGGGGCATTCGTTCCGCTGCTTCGCCGAAGGATTCGACCAGGATGGCTTCTTCCTGGCCGGGGGCGGTCCAGAGTTCAAATTCGTTCCACAGGTTGAGGGCGATGCCCATGCAGTCGAAGCCCGAGCCGATGTTGGCGGAAGTGGCGGGAACGCGAACGCTGAGGAGTTTCTTGGGAGCTTCTTTCATGCTTTCTATCCTTGTTTTCTGGTTAAAAGAAGAGACCCGGGGCTTGCTAGCCGCCGGGTCGCCTGTCATCATCGTCTGGATGGATGCTAGGGTGCCGACGGCTTAGCCGCAGGTGCCAATAGTAATCGAGGAAATGGGGCCAATAGCGAGATCGCTGAGTTCTTCGGCGAGGTCGCGAGGGCAGATCAATTCGATGCCGTCTTCGGCGCTGATTTGGAGAACGGCGTCGCCTGCGTCGGAGCGGAGATTGATCAGTGTGATTGTGGCGCCGAGCATTTCCGCGACACTGGTCGAAATGATGCTGAAGCCGCGACCGGCGAGGAGCATCAGGCTGAGATTCAAAGCGGATTCATCACCACACAGGTCAAGGCGCAGGGTCGATTCGACTCTGCTGAAGGGCCAAGCTGTCTGGGGGGCGTTCATGTTGCGGAAGATAATAGATTTTCAAAACTGCGCAAGGCTGATGACACGCCATCTTGGCGATGCTTACAGATTCGCCGGAAGCCGAGATGAAAAACCCCGATGAGCCGAAGCTCACCGGGGTTTTGTCAAGTGGCGTCCGAAATTAGCGGGGGGCTACCGGGATGGTGATCGAGGTATTCGGCTTGAGATCGGCGTTGCTCTTGATGCTGGGGTTGGCCGCTTTGATCAACTCAATCGACGAGGCCCAACCGGCGGCAAGCGACTCAAGGGTGTCGCCAGCTGCGGTGGTGTAGGCGATTTTCTCAAGGCCGGTGATGTCGACCGAGGGAGCGGGAGCCGGGGCAGGAGCGGCTGCGTGATCGGGACCAGCGGCGACGGGGGCCGGAGTGGTGCCGACATCAGCGGGATCCGTCTTGGCGCTACCGGTGTGCTCGCTACCATGGCTGGAAGAGGAGGCGGAGGCACCGGGGACTTTCAGCTTTTGACCGAGCTTCAGATTGGTGGGGTTGATGCCCTGGTTGGCAGCCATCAAATCGGCTTGTTTGACGCCGAGTTTCTTGGCGATTTTCTCGGGGAAGTCGCCGCTGACGACAGTGTAGTCACCGGAGGAGGAAGGCTTGGCAGTCTTGGCTGCGCCGCTGGATTTCGCCGAGGTGCTTTTACCCGCTGCGGTTTTGCCGCTGGTTTTGGTGCTGACGGGGGCTTTGTAGCCGGCGGCGGGGATGTTGATCTTCTGGCCGATTTTCAACCTGGCAGGATCGACACCGGGGTTGGCGGCGAGGAGATCGGCGGTTTTGACGCCGTGATCCTGGGCAACCTTGCCGAGGATGTCGCCTTTCTGGATGCTGTACGTGCTGGCAGCTTTCGGAGACGGGACTTTCGGGGCGACGGCAACGCTGGGAACCTTGGGTGCGCTCACTTTCGTCTTGGGCTTCGCTTCCACAACAGGGGTATCGAGGCTTTCAACCGGGGCGGGGGCGTCAACGATGTTGGCGGGCTTGGGAGCGGGGGCGGGCGTCAGTGCGACTTGCGGGGGGAGCTGAATCGGCGCTTCGCCAAACTCAGCGTTGACCGGCTTGACCAAGGGTGCTGCAAGGTTGCCGCCACGGTTGTTAAACAGGTCGCCAGCCATCTTGGCGTCTTCTTCGGCCTGCTTGTCTTTTTTCGATGAGGAGGAGCAGCTGCCGAGAAGCATGACGGCAGAGAGGGTGCCGCAAGCGATGGCGGCGCGGATGAGATTAGAGCGCATGGAGTGGGGACCTTTGGACGATTTCGGTGAAGCGGTCGCCGCGCTGTGCATAACTGCTGAAGCAATCAAGACTGGCGCAGCCGGGAGAAAGCAACACTGCATCGCCGTCTCGAGCCGCGATCATTGCCGCCTCCACCGCCGCGTCAAAAGACTCGCAGCTCGTGCAGGGAACCAGATCGGACCAGAGTCGTGTCAACAGAGTGGCACTCTCGCCGTAGGTGAGGATGGACTTAACATAGGGGGGAAGTAGGGGGCTGACAATGGAGAAATCCATCATTTTGTCGCGTCCGCCTGCAATAAGAATCAAAGCCCGTCTTTCCTCCCGGCCAAATCGCAAAATTGCCTGAGACATCGCGTCTGGATTTGTTGATTTAGAGTCATTTATATAGACTATGCCATTCTTGTTAAGGACTTCTTCCTGGCGGTGGCGGGCGAGTTTGAAGCTCCCGGCGGCGCGAAAAAGGGCGGCGGGATCAAGCCCGACCATGTGTCCTAACGCCAAAACGGCTAAAAGATTTTCGGCATTATGGCCGCCGCGGAGGGGCTGATCGAGAAGATGGAGGCGCATACCGCAAGGGCTCAAAATCAACTCGTCTCCCTGACGGCGGAAGGAGCAGGAGAGCTCGCCATCTTTATCGAAAACCAGGTCAAATGCCAACTCGGCGGCTTCCGGCAGACGCGAGACCTGGAGCGATGCAGCGCAGCGCTTGGATATCAGCGCCAGACGGAGCTTGGAGCGAGTGTAATCGGACGGGCAGGGATAGCGGTCCCAGTGGTCGGGCGTGACGTTGAGGATGACGCCGGCGGCAAAGCGGGTTTCGTCAAGGGTGTCGAGCTGGAAGGAGGAGACTTCGGCGATGGCGAAATCGGGCGGGTTTTCGGCCATGGCGAGCTCGGAGGCGGCGAAGCCGATGTTGCCGCAGGCGACGGCTTTCAGACCGATGCCATTGAGGCAGTGTTCCGCCAGTTCAGTGCTAGTGGTTTTGCCATTGGTACCGGTGATGGCCAAAATCGGGCAAGGCAGATGACGAAGGCCGAATTCAAGCTCACCGATGAGCTTCGAACTGATCTCAGACAGCGCTTTCCCGAGGCGCCCTTCAGGAGGAATTCCGGGACTGAGGACGACGAGCAAGGCAAGGGGGAGATTGACGCTGGGATTCCACCCCGTCATCACCTCAATTCCTTTCAGCCGGAGACTTGCGGCGCGAGCTTCGGCACGCGCATCGGAGCTCTCATCAACCGCGATGACTTGCGCCCCGCGGCTGAGGGCCAGAACGCAGGCGGCCTGGCCGCTGACGCCGAGACCGGCGACGATGACTCTTTGGCCCTGCAACCGATAGGGGTCGGCAAGCTTGCTGGCGGATTCATGCGTCATTTCATCAACTCGCTGAGTTTTTCTTTGGATTCGTCATCATCGCGGCGGACGTGGACACATTGCAACAGGCCGACGCAAATCATCGAGCTGAGGATGAAAGAGCCGCCGTAGGAAACGAAAGGCAGGGGAATGCCGATGACCGGGGCGTAGCCGATCGCCATGCCGATGTTGATGTAAGTGTGCATCAGGAAGATGCTGCCGCAGCCCATGGCGATGGCGCGGCCGAAGGTATCGCGGGCGGACATGGCGATGCGGGCGCAGCAGAAGATGACGCCCAGTTCCAGGAGCAAAATCAGGCACATCATGGCGAAGCCGCCTTCTTCGGCGATGACGGCGGCGAGGCAGTCAGTCGTGGCGGTGCCTTTGGAGAGGAAGCCGAGTTTGACCTGGGTCGAGTTGCCGTGGCCCTTGCCCCACAAACCGCCACTGCTCACCGCCAGCTGCGACTGCCAAGCCTGCCAACCTTCGTTGGCGAGAAATTCCTCCACCGTCTTACGTTTTTTCGGGCTTTGCAGCGTTTTGTATTCATCGGCTTTGATCTTCCCAAGGCGGTAGGCCTCTTCGACCCGGACGAAATCAAGGGGATCTTGCAAGCGCGGCAGTCGGCGGACTTGGTCCGGCGGCAGATTCATCTCGTCCGCCTTCTTCTGCGCCATCTTCAAGGTGACAGGATGAACAAAGGGGTGGGTAAACGTGTCGATACGGTCGCGCTGGTGGGGCTTGAGGACGTAATAAATCACCGGGGCAAGGAGGACGCCGGTAGCGAGAGGGACGAGCAGATAGCGCTTGCGGATGCCGGCGAAATACATCACCGCGGCGGTCATGGGGACAAAGATCAGGGCCGAGCCCATGTCCGGCTGCAGGCCGATGAGGGCCATCGGCAAGGCGGCCACGGCGGCCACCGGCCCGACGTGACCGAGTTCTTTCAAACGTGTCCTGGGGCGACTGGCGATCCACGCCAAAGCCAGAAGACAGCAGGGTTTGGCCAACTCTGCCGGCTGGATGGTGAAGGCACCGAAGTCGATCCAGCACTTCTGCCCGTTGATCACAGTGCCGAAAATCAGCACCGCCACCAGCAGGATCATGCCGAAGGAATAGATCCACCAGACCTTGCCGCCAAGCACCTCATAATCGATGCAGGCAAGAGTGAGGACCATAACCAGCCCGATGCTGATCCATTGCACTTGTTTGGAAGAGTAGTGACTGATCACCCCTTCCACCTGATCACCAATGCCGTCGATATACCAGGTCCCGAGAAACAGCAAGGCCAATACCAAGCCAAGCAAGACGAAGTCCATCCTTCGCCACATCCGCAGACAGTGTTCGAGCCAGGGCATCGCAATTCCTTGAAGTCATTATTTTGTCGAGCCCCACTTTCCTCCGCCGTCCGCCTGCGTCAACTCGCGGCAAGATGAGGAACGGGGCTTAGCACTCACTTGCCGTCGGCTGCCTTCTATGTAAGAGTCCTAAAAAATTATTTTGTGAATCAAGAGAAAAATCTTAGCATCCGCGTTTCATTGGTGTTATGATGCTCATAGGTTTCATCATCAACCTCACAAAAAACTTTAGCAGGATGTACTCAATGATTCGTAATCTTAGCTTGATTCCGATGCTGGCTCTGCTCGGCTTGCTTGTCATGCCGCCAGAAGCAGCCGCGCAAACCCCCTCAGACAAACGCGAAATACAGAGAATGACCCATCCGACCAAAGCCGAAACCAAGGACTTGATCGACTCCAAGTTCATCGGCATGCCGGAAAGTGAGTTCAGCACGTTGATGGGCCCCTACGGCTTCGAATGGACCGCCGAAACCACCCACAACTCAGCCCGCGTCAGCCCCTCTTTCCTCAATAATAAACACAAGCTCAGTTTCAACGGCCTCAGCGCCAGCGAAACTCTGGTGAACTTCCGCGACGGCAAGGTCTTCAACGCCCAGTTCATGCTCTACAGCAAGGGCGATGACGGTGAGCTCATGGGCGCCTCGAAAGAAGGTGCATTCATGAGCAAGGTCACCGCCGCCAAGGCCAATCTCGACGCCCTCTGCCCGGACTTCAAACTTGCCAATGAAGGCAAAAACCTGAAAAAAGCCTCCGGCGCCACCGGCCGCTCAAGCTATTTCTGGGTCAAAAACGACCTTCTCTATCGCCTCGACTTCGTCGCCAATCGCGATCGCAACGGCAAGTTCATGAGTGCTGACTACATCCGCCTCAACATCGCCGCCGGTCACGACAAAATGACCATTCTCGATCTCGATAAAAACGATGTCCAAGCGGTTGCCCAAGCGGACCGCATCCTCAATGTCAAACGGGAAGAAGACGGCACCGTTTGGATTGATGGCGTCCCGATGATCGACCAAGGGCAAAAGGGTTATTGCGCTTGTGCTTCAGTCGCCCGTATCCTCAACTTCTACGGTCGCGATACCGACATGCACGAAATAGCCAAGATCGCCAAGTCCACCGGCGAAGGTGGCACCGACCCTGAATTGCTGGCGAAAAGCCTAAAAGACATCGCCACTAAGTTCCGCATCACCCTCGAGCCCAAAGGAAAATACCCTTTCGCCAGCCAACGTGAATACACTAGATTTATTCACGATCTGGAAAAGGAATTCAAGAAACGTGGTGAAACATTGCCCGATAGCATAGAGAAGACGAAATTAGCTCCTATGATTCTGGAAATCACAAGCAAGAGCACCGGACAGCGCGCCATTTTCGACAAAGCCATCATCGAAGCCATCAACAAGGGGCGCCCTATGGCTTGGGCTTTGCAACTCGGCTTCTTCCCAGAACCCGACGTCCCTCAGGCAGATGGAGGTCACATGCGCCTGATCATCGGCTACCGCCTCGATGAAAAGAAGAAGTTAACTCACGTCATCTACTCCGACTCCTGGGGCAAGAAACACGAGAAAAAAGAAAGAAGTGCTGACGAAGCCTTCGCCGTCACCTGCGCCCTCTGGGACCTCCGCGTCAACTGATTCCAGAACGCCTCGCTTAATCCTCCGGCAGATTCTGCTTGAGGATTTTATTGTCGCCGCAAAAATTCCTTTTCCTCCTTACCGCCGCTTGGCAAAGTGTCGCGCTCCGGCAAATTGCTTGACCTCACCTTATGAAGCCCCCCATGGAGACCCCCGCATGAGCCAGCTCTTCCAGCCGCCCGCAGCTTTCGCCAAGACCGCCCACATCAAGTCCCTCGCGGAATACGAAAAGCTGCA
>JAYTMY010000139.1:0-7934 GCA_043748535.1 Lentisphaeraceae bacterium
GCGACGTCGCCGTCGGCAAGGACATCACCCAGGACACCTCCACCCTCGACGACGTCGCCGCCCTCCACAAGCTCGCGGCTGCCGCGAAGCAGGGCTGAGGCTGTCTTCGGTAACGTGAAGATCGGTCCAATCCGACGGATCAGACTGATCGGATGAAGCTGAAAATTGCGCCCCCCGCGAAGAGATTTGCGGGGGGCGCAACAGACCTGTGCTCCGCGCCACAATCTTCTCAGCCGATGAGCAGCCGGCCTTCCTGGACCGGCGGACACCAGTAGCAGGCGCCTCGCAGCGGGCGGGAGAATTGGAACAAGGCGTCGACGACGCCGTCCTCGAGGCCGCACATGCGGCGCATGACTTGCTCGAAGCGGTCGAGATTTTCGACATAACAGATGAACTCCAGGCCTTCCTTGCCCTCCGTGGCCCAAGGCATTGAGCGGCGCAGCATGAAGGCGTCGGGATCGAAGCTCTCTTGGGCGCTGCGCTTGACGTGGGCGGAGGCGGGAGCATCGGCGATCTCCTCGTTGTCGGCATGGCGGCGTCCGATGATGGCGTCGCGCCCCTCCTGGCTAAGGGACCGGAAGCGCTTCAGGTCGTGCACCCAGCGCTGGACGACGACGAAGCTGGAGCCATCATCACGGAAGGCGGCGCGCGAGGCGGCCTTGCCCTTGGGGTTTTCGGTGCCGTCGAGGTAGCCGCTGAGATCGCGTCCGCCGTCGAACACGAAGGTGTCGATGCCGTCCTCGAGAACGAAGTTGCCGGCGAGGATTTGCTCTAGGAGTTGACGGCGCTGGAAGAGGATACCGCGTTCATCGCCGCGCAAGAAGATCCACAAGGCTTCTTGGGTCGAGGGGACGCTGCAGCCGGGGCCGGCGAAGGCGGGGAAGGTTCGACTGCCCGGGATGTCGCGGCCGAGGGCGAGGAGCAAGGGGGCGCCGAGGCCGACGACTCCCCACGAGGGCTCGAAGACTTCAGTCAGCTTTTTCAGTGCGGCCTTGACCCTGGCACCGGGCAGCAGGCGGAAGCTGAGGGATTGGCCGAGCGGCGGCAGGGGGGCGGGGATCGATGGCTGGGGTTTGTTCATGCGAAGGCTCCTTATTACCTGGAGCTTACAGTTCGAAATTCATTCCGTCGCATGCAAGACAAAGCGGCGATGATACGCACCGGTATTTGTTTAGCGCAATGGGTCTTGAGCTAGGTGAGTCAGAGCTTGTAGGAGCCCTTTCATTGGGGTGATGGCTGCTTGTTCAATTCCCGCTTCCTCGCGATTAATTCGCCCCGGATAAGATTTTGCCCTCATTCTCCCTTCTTTTACGCTTGGCTCGAAGCTTTTTTTGGGGTTTTTTATAAATGCAAACCCATATCACCCTAGGCTTAGAAAAAAATCAAGGATGGCTTCCATGAAAAAGTTTTACGTCGCGACGATCGGCATGTTTTTGGTTGCCTCCTTTGCCCCCGCTCCTGCTTCAGCAAACTTATCTAGAAGTCCGGAGCCAATCAGCCCCCTATCCACCAGTGTCAGTGCGGCCGGAGCCGGCGCAGTTTTGCCCCTGGTGTTGCCGCGCCAGAAAACTGGTGATGGATCGGTTGAAATCACTGGAGAACTCAAAGAGTGGCACAAGGTCACCCTCAACCTTGACGGTCCTTATGCGCATGAACTTGATAATGAGCCGAATCCCTTTACCGATTATAATCTCACGGTCACCTTTACCCACCAATCTGGCACACCCAGCTACAAGGTGCCTGGTTATTTTGCTGCAGATGGCAAAGCGAGCGAGAGCTCTGCCGAATCCGGCACCAAGTGGCGCGCTCATCTCTCTCCGGACAAGCCTGGCACATGGAGATACTCGGTGTCGTTCACCCGCGGCAAAAATGCGGCGCTTGATGGTGGGGGTGAAAAGGTGAAGCCTTTTGATGGTGTGGAAGGGTCCTTCACCGTTGCGAAAACGGATAAGAAGGGTCGCGATTTCCGTGCTAGCGGCCGTTTGCAATACGTGGGCAAACACCATCTCCAGTTTGCCGGATCCAAGAACTATTTCCTTAAGGCGGGCCCTGATGCCCCGGAAACCTTGCTGGCCTATGCCGATTTCGACAACACACAGGCACTTAACAAAAGTGTGCCGCTCAAAACATGGCAAGCCCACTTGCAGGACTGGCAAAATGGCGATCCGACATGGAAGGGAGGCAAGGGTAAAGGGCTGATCGGTGCGCTCAACTATCTGGCCGGCAAGGGTTGCAATTCCTTCAGTTTCCTCTCTTACAACGCGGGCGGCGACGGCAATAACGTTTGGCCTTTTGTAAGTCGTAACGATAAACTGCACTGGGACTGCTCAAAACTGGACCAGTGGGGAGTCGTGTTTGATTACGCCACTCTTAAAGGGCTTTATCTGCACTTCAAATTGCAGGAGAACGAGATTGACGATAACCGCCGTGGCATGGAGGCGAAAACGGGGCGAGATGTTCCCGAATCTCTCGATGGCGGTAAGCTTGGGCCAGAGCGCAAATTGTATTGCCGCGAAATCGTTGCGCGCTTCGGCCATGCGTTAGCCTTGAACTGGAATATCGGAGAAGAGTCCACCCAATCCACCGAAGAAATCAACGACATGATCAACTATCTGCGGGCCAACGATCCGTACCAGCATAACGTCGTGATCCACACCTTCCCCCCCCAACAGGACCAGGTCTATACACCCCTACTTGGCGAAAAGTCACACCTCACTGGAGCATCATTGCAAAACAATTGGAATGTGACGCACCAACGCACGCTAAAATGGGTCACAGAATCGGACAAGGCAAATAAGCCTTGGGTTGTGGCCTGCGACGAACAGGGCGGCGCAGATACCGGCGTGCCACCCGACATGGGCTATGATGGTTACAAGGGCAAAACTCATGACGGTCACTCCGTGCAAACCACGGATGATATACGCCACTTGACACTCTGGGGCAACCTGATGGCAGGTGGGGCTGGCGTTGAGTACTATTTTGGCTATAAACTGGCACAGAATGACCTTCAGTGTGAGGACTTCCGGAGTCGGGACAAAAGCTGGGATTACTGTCGTGTCGCCCTTGAGTTCTTCCCGGCGAACAAAATTCCGTTTTGGGAAATGAAAAATTCTAATGCTCTCATTGGCAATGATAAAGATGGCAACTCCAAATACTGTTTTGCTAAGTCGGGTGAAGTTTATCTGGTCTATCTGCCCAAGGGCGGAACGAGTGAATTGGATCTCACAGGTGAGAGCGCCTCATTCACGGTGAAGTGGTTTAATCCACGCCAGGGTGGAGCTTTGCGTGACGGCTCGGTCAAATCGGTTAAGGGTGGCATGAAAGTGCTTCTGGGGACATCGCCCAACGACACTAACGAGGATTGGCTGCTTGTGATTAGGAAATAATCCGACCGGAACCTCGAAACTTGGAGTCCCTCATGAAATCCTCGCGCTTCATTCTCATTGAGCTCTTGGTGGGGTTCGTCATTTTCGCCTCGATGCTGTCCGCCTTCGGCAAGGACAATCAGGCCGCTGAACAATTCGGACTTATTCAAAGCACTGGGGTGAGGAGTATCCTGGCTCGCAGCGGTGACGCTCCGTCCCCGCTCCCGGCGCCGACGGTGCCGCAGGCCAAGGGCGTCCGGGGACTTGCGGTCACCATTTGCCGTGACCCCGCAGTCCAGCAAAGCGTTTTTGCGGTCAATGAAATCCGAGCCGCGGTCAGCGCGCTCGGTGGAACGGTGACGGAAGCTCCCTTGTCGGCATTGAATGCCGCTGGCGTCACCGGGCTGCGAGTTGTCCTCGCTCGCAGCGGTGACGTCATCACCGGTTGGGACCCGCTGCCGGAGCCGACAGTGCCGCAGGCCTATGGCATCCGGGTGAAAGCAAGTGCTTCCTTGCAGGAAATTCTCATCAAAGGCGGCGATGCGGTGGGTTCCATGTACGGTGGAATGGATGTGGCGGAGGCGATCGGCATGGGCACACTGGGTTCATTAGCGGCGAGTGATCACGCTCCTCGTATCGCCCAGAGGGGCATCAAATTCAATCTCCCCCTCGATGCGCGCACCCCGAGCTATTCGGACGATGGCGATGCCGCCCAGGCGGCCATCCCGCATGTGTGGGATATCAATTTCTGGCGGGAATACCTTGACGAGATGGCCCGTCAGCGGCTCAATACGCTCAGCCTGTGGAGCTTTCATCCATTCCCGTCGATGGTCACGGTGCCGGAATACCCCCTCATCGCGCTCTCGGATGTCTGGCGCACCCAGGTCCCGTTCACGGCGTCTGGCGGTCAGCGAGGCACCAAAGCGAGTGAATTCTGGGACCCGGCCATACATGGCGGCGGTGCCAACATCGAGATCATCAAAAAGCTGTCTCCGACAGATAAGACGGCCTTCTGGAACCAGGTCCTTGATCTTGCGGATGCCCGTGGTATTGCTGTCTATATTTTCACTTGGAACATCTTCACCTTTGGCACCGAGGGGAATTCCTATGGCATCACGCGGGACCAGAATAATGCGACGACGAAAGATTATTTTCGATGCAGCATCCGCGCCCTGATGACTTCGCTGCCCAAACTCGCCGGAATGGGCCTGACGGCGGGCGAAGGCATGGAGCATCATGGTGGCAGCGCCAATGAAAACTGGCTGGCCAGCACCTATGGCGAGGCCTTCCATGATGTGCGCGTGGGTTACACCACCACCGCTCCGGGCGGCAAACAGACCGTGGTTCCCGCCAATCCCACCCGTCCGCTACGCCTCATCCACCGCCTGCATGAGATCAATTATTCTGACATCACGAGCGCCTTCGATAAATTCGGTTCGTCTTTCACCTTGGACACCAGTTACAAATACTCCGTGGCCCATACCTACAGCACCACCAAGCCGATGTTTGTCACGTCGGACATGAACTCACGCCCCGATGGGCATCGGACCTGGCTGACCGTGCGCATGGATGAGCAGTACAACGCCCGTTGGGGCGATCCCGATTTCGTGCGTTCCTGGGTCAATAACTTGCCGCTCAAGAACAAGAACGGCAAGGATCAGTTGAATGGCTATTACATGGGGCCAGACGGATTCACGTGGTGTCGCCGATCCAACGTCAAAGATTCATCGTTGAACCAATTGGATATCAAACGCTGGTGGTACACCAACAACCTGTTCAGTCGCCTGAGCTATGACCCGACCATCTCCAATGCATTTTTTGATCAAATGGTCGCGGCCAGACTTCATCTTACTGTTCCCGCTGCCGCGGCATTGAACCGAGGTTTGGCTTCCGCTTCGCAGATTACGCCTTGGCTGACCAAGTACTATTGGGCAGGAGGCAATGACTTCCAAGGCTTCTCAGAAGCCTGTTTGAATTCCAACGGATTCATCGATGTCAACAATTACATGAACACTGTCCCGATTGGCAAAAAGGATGGCAACGGACTCAGCCCGCCTTCCATGGAGGCATTTTGCAAGGCTGTTCGTAGCGGCTCAAACCCCCTTGATTTGTCGCAAAAAGTAGAGGAAGCAGCCAATGCTGCGCTAGCCGCCATCGCCGCGGTGCCCGCGGATGCCGCAAATCAGGAATTGACCCAGGTCCTGGACGATATCCGGATTCTGGCTGCCATGGGTAAATATTACGTGTCGAAATTCCGCGGGGCACGTGATCTGAAATACGCATCCCTCGATGCTTCGGATGTCGCCAAGGCAAACGCGCATCGGGCGAGCGCCGTCACTCATCTGACTGAGGCCTTGGAGCGGTGGACCACCTATGCGGATTTATCGGCCCAGCATTACTACCCGACCAAGCATAACCGAATCGGCAACTTCGACCTGAAGGCCTTGACGCCGTATGTGGCCTATGACATCGCCATTGCCAAACAAAACACCAGTGGCGGCCCGTCCGTGTCCATCCAGCCGAAATTGGTCACGCAGACCGGCAATACGGCCACCTTGACTGTCCGCGGCGCCTCGAAATCGGACGGCGAAGCGCAACTCAAGTACTACTGGACCATTGACGCCACTCATCCCTCGGGCGTCAATTACAGCAGCAATGGCGACAACGCGGCCCACGATGTCACGGTGACCTTCAGAAGTCCCGGCAGGTATCAATTCCATGTCATCATTCTCGATAGCAATAACCGCTTTGTAAATACCAAGTCCATTGAGGTCGTGTTGCCGCCCAAGTAGCACCTCTGCCTTCGCTGATCACCCAGCCGCCATTCAATCACTTGCCATGAGCAAATCCCGTGGCGTCCCTATTGCCTCCCGCTTGATTCACCCCGGATAAGACTTTGCATTTATCCTTCTGTATTTTGGGTTTGGCTCTTAGCTTTTTTGGTATTCCTGTATAAATACAAACCCAATCCAAACCCAGGAGAACCCCCATGTTCCTCGGCATCGACTCCTCGACCCAGAGCCTCACCGCCTTGATCCTTAACGCCGACGGCCAGCCCGGGCCGCGCGTCAACATCAACTTCGGCCGCGATTTGCCGCATTATTCCTGCCCGCAAGGTTTCATTGCCGACATGCCGGCGGGCCAGGTCCACTCGCCGCCGCTGATGTGGCTCGAGGCCCTCGAACTGGCCTTGACCCAACTGGGCCAGCAAGGCCTCGATTTGGGCCAGATCCGCGCCATCGGCGGCGACGGCCAGCAACATGGCAGTGTCTACCTGAATTCCCGCTTCCTGCCGGCTCTGGCGGGGCTCGATGCAAAACTCTCCCTGGTCGAACAGCTTGCTCCTTGCCTCAGCCGCTCGACGAGCCCGATCTGGATGGATAACTCCACCGCCACTGAATGTGCGGAAATCGCCAAAGCCCTCGGCGGTGATGCCGAAGTCTGCCGCCGCTCCGGCTCGATCACCACGCCGCGCTTCACCGGGCCGCAAATTCGCGCCTTCAGCAAACGCGATCCGGGCGCTTGGGCGACGACGACTCACGTCCACCTGGTCAGCTCCTTCCTCGCCTCGGTTCTGGCCGGACGCGAAGCGCCGATCGACTTCGGCGACGGTGCTGGCATGAACCTGATGAATCTCGAATCCGGCCAATGGGATGCCCAGCTCCTTGCTGCCACCGCACCCAGCCTCGCCGCCAAGCTGCCGCCCTTGGCCTCGGCGGCCCAATCCTTCGCCCACATCGCACCGTATTTCGTCGCCAAATTCGGCTTCGATCCGAAGTGCCGCATCCTGCCCTTCACCGGCGATAACCCGGCTTCGCTGGTTGGCATGGATGCCGGTCGTCCCGGCTCCGTCGTCGTCAGCCTCGGCACTTCCGACACCCTCTTTGCCGCCATGCCGCAACCGCGCACCGATCCGGCTGGCTGCGGCCACGTCTTCGGCAATCCCCTCGGCGGTTTCATGACCCTGGCCTGCATCCGCAACGGCTCGCTCGCCCGCGAAGCCTTCCGCGATCAGCTCGGGGCGACCTGGGAAGACTTCGAAAAAGCCGCACTCGTCGCTCTGCCCGCCGATGCGATTACCGAGCCCTTCCTCTTTGATGAGATCACCCCGCGCCGTGCCGCCGGACTGGTCGAATCGCGTCCCGATTTGAGCTCGCCGCAGCGCATCCGCGCCTTCCTTGAGGGCCAGGCCCGCAATCTCCGGGCGCAGCTCGATTGGATGGGCCTGAAACCCGAGCTTCTGCTGCTTACTGGCGGGGCGTCGAAAAACGACGGCATCAGCGCCGTCTTCTCCCAGGTCTTTGGTTGCCCGGTGCAGCGTTTTGAGCTCAGCGATTCCGCCGCCCTCGGCGCGGCGAAGCTGGCGCAGCAGTCGAACTGAAGCTCAGACTAAAAACCGCAGCAGAGAAACAGAACCCGGGTTGAAAGGTTGAACCTAAAAACCGCAGCGACCCAGAACCTTCCACGACCCCTTCAGGGTCAGAAATCATAACTCATTCCAAACCAGGGTGTCGCCGATGCGGCTCAACCCTGGGCTAAAATCTGAAACCCCTTTGGGGTCAAGCTGCA
>JAYTMY010000140.1:0-6815 GCA_043748535.1 Lentisphaeraceae bacterium
CGAAAGCTCGCCGGTGAACGACTTGACGCAAGCGGTGGAGACCTACGAGCGTGAGTTGATCATCGAAGCCCTGAAAAAGCACCGCGGCAATGCCGCCGCCGCCGCCCGCGCCCTCAACACCACGCCGCGCGTCCTCAACTACAAGTTCAATAAACTCGCTATCAATCTCAAGGACTTCAAGAAGTTCGGCTCCGGCCCGCGCTGAAGCAAGGATCAAAACTGATCCGGCAGATGCGTATTCAGGCTGGGACATACGTCTGAACTGAGACCATTGAACGATCTAAACTGACCCCATAGGAAGCCTTCATGAACAAATTCCTCGCCAGTCTGCTCGCCGCTTTCATTCTCCCCGCCGGTCTTGCCCGCGCCGAAGCAGAGCCGGATTTCGATGATGCTCCCGGGCAGGTCGCCAAAGCCGGCGAACCGGCCGAAATGGTCACCTTTGATGACATGGTTTCGGTCCTCGACAAGGGCTACTACGACGTCAAGTATCACGGCCTCGACTGGAAGAAGGAAGTCGCCAACACCCGCGCCGCGATCATCGCCGCCAAGACTCCTGCCGCGCGCTACAGCGCCATGCAGGCCCTCATCGCCAAGCTCGGCCACAGCCACATCAACCTCAGTACTCCCGGCATGGGCGGCGGCGACAAGGAAGCACAACCCAAGATCAACCCGCAGAAAATCATCGGCTTCTCTCCCCGTGATCCTGGCTTCTCGATCGGCAAGGTCGAAGGCGTCTGGGCGGTCACCGGCGTCACTGCCGGCAGCCCCGCCGCCAAAGCTGGCCTCAAACACGGCTTCCAGATCGAAACCATCGACGGCATCAAACTGCAGGATCTGGTTCCTGAGAATGACAAAGACGAAGGCCGCCGCATCGAGGCCTACCTTGGCCGTTGGAAGAATGGCAATCCCGAACTGGTCGGTGGTGGCGCCGATGCCGGCAAGAGTCTGAAGTTCCGTCTACCGATCTGGCGCAAAGGTGGCGAAACCTTCGGCCACGTCGAAGACGCTGCCGTCTATGAAGACCGCATCCTCGATTCCGGTGTTCTCTACATCCACTTCGGCACCTGGTTGCCCGGCATGGTCAGCAAAGCGGTCAAGGCGATCCAGGACAACCGGGGCCGCAAGGGCCTGATCATTGACATGCGCGGCAACCCAGGCGGCCTCGGCATGCTCGCCTGCGGCCTCGCCAAGGAATTCTGCGCTGAAAAAGTCAGCCTCGGCACCAGCACTTCGCGTGAAAACACCAACACCTTCCCGGTCATCCCCGCCCGCCGCACCTTCAACGGCCCGGTCGTCATCCTCATCGACGGCGGTAGCGCCTCGACCTCGGAAATCTTCGCCGGCGGCCTGCAGAAATGCGGCCGCGCGAAAGTCGTTGGCACCACCAGTGCCGGCGCCGTGCTCGCCTCGCTCATCACCGACCTGAAAGGCGGCGCCCGCCTGCAATACCCGACTTCCGACTACCGCCTCACCGATGGCACCTTGGTCGAAGGCCAAGGCGTCAAACCCGACGTCGAAGTCAAACTCAGCCTCGCTGGCTTGCGCGAAAAAGGCGATATGCAGCTCGTCGCCGCCGAAGAGCTGGTGCTGAAGGAATTCGAAGCTAAAAAAGCTGAAATCATCGCCCGCAACTCGGCCCAGGAAGCCAAAGACGATGAAGTTGTTAAGGACGCCGCCGCTCGCAAAGCCGTCACCTTCGGCCCCGGCGCGGAAGATTTGTATCGCAAAACCCTCGCCGCCCAAGGCACGGATAAGCTCAAAGATGTCAAAGCCGTCTACACCGAGGTCGCCCTCGAAATCGTCGGCCAGGCGCTAAAAGCCAGCTCTCAATCGTGGCTCTCGGGGGAAAAAACCCTGTCCCTCACCAACTTCGGCGGCATGAAAATGCAGAGCGGCTATGATGGCCGCCAAGCCTGGGGAAAAGACCCCTTCCACGGTCTGCGCACCCTCGAAGGCGCCGAGCTCAACCAAGCTCTCGACGGCAAGCTCCGCGGCCTTGCTGATCCCGCTTACAACTACGACACGGTCGAACTCGGCAAACCGGAGAAATTCAATGATCAGGACGCTCTTGTCCTGATCATGAAACGCGCCGGCGAAAAAGACGCCAAGTCTTACGTCGATCCCAAGACCTTCCTCCCCATGGGCGAAGATTCGTGGGAAGTCTCGCCGGAAGGTGAAGAGCACTCGCAAACTATCATCGAGGCCTTCACCACTCATGCTAGCGGCCTGGTCTATCCCAGCGCCCTCCGTATGATCTCGGTCTCCAGCGGCAGCGTCATGAAAGCCAAGATCGAAAAAATGGAACTCAACCCCGAGGTTGATGAAAAAATCTTCGACTTGCCGAAAAACTGACTGAATTCCATCTGCCATCTGATTCAGGGCCTCAGCGAGTGCTGAGGCCCTGAATTCATTTGGAAACCTCTCGTTTGTGCTGAAAATTATTTCTCATGTTCAAAAAAAAGCTTGCCCATGGCCTTGAAACTATTGTTTGATAGCATAACATGAGGCAGTGAACAACCCCGAGGCCAAACATGAGCAAAATCAAAATCGAGAAAGCCCAACCGAAAAACGACGCGGACCTCGCGCTCGCCGAACGGACCAAAATTGTCAACGCGGCGATCAGCCAAATCCGCAAAGAATTCGGTGACGGCTCGATCATGCGACTCGGCGACAAAGCTGAATCCAACATCGCCAGCATTTCCACCGGCGCCCTCGCCCTTGACATCGCCCTCGGGTGCGGCGGTCTGCCCCGCGGCAGGATCGTCGAAATCTACGGCCCCGAAGCTTCCGGTAAGACCTCGATCTGTCTGCACACCATTGCCAACGCCCAGAAACGCGGCGGCGTCTGCGCCTTCATCGATACCGAGCACGCCCTCGACCCGGCTTATGCTCGCCTCATCGGCGTCAACACCCAGGAACTCCTGGTGGCTCAGCCGGACTGCGGCGAAGATGCTCTCAACATCGCCGAGACCCTGCTCAACTCCAACGCCATCGACGTCCTCGTCATCGACTCGGTCGCTGCCCTCGTTCCCAAGGCCGAAATCGAAGGCTCCTTCGGGGATAGCCACGTCGGCCTGCAAGCGCGCCTGATGTCGCAAGCCCTGCGCAAACTCACCGGCACCATCGCCCGGACTCGTACCTGCATGATCTTCACCAACCAGCTGCGTGAAAAAATCGGCGTCATGTACGGCAACCCCGAGACCACCACCGGCGGTAAAGCCCTCAAGTTTTACGCCTCAATCCGCCTCGAAGTCCGCAAGGCCGCCGCCATCCAAAACCCCGCTGGCGAAGTCCTCGGCAACCGCACCAAGGTCAAAGTCGTCAAAAACAAGATCGCCCCGCCCTTCAAACAGTGCGAATTTGACATCATGTACAACGAGGGCATCTCCCGCGCCGGCTCCATCCTCGACGTCGCCAGCACCCTCACCGTCATCGCCAAAAAAGGCTCCTGGTTCTCCTTCGAGGAGAAACAACTCGGCCAAGGCCGCGAACAAGCCAAAGAAGCGATCAAAGCCGATCCTGAGCTCGAGAAACGCATCCTCGACAAAGTCTACGCCTTGATCAAATCCGGCGAAGCTATCGCCGCCGTCGAGTCGATCCCCGCCACCGCCGACGCGGATGGCGACGACGACTAATCTCTCCTTCCTCGCTTTTCTTCCCGAAAAACAGATGTCCGCCGGATTCTTCCCCCGGCGGGCTTTTGTTTTTCAGCCAGATGCCCTGCCGGAGCTTCCCTTCTTCACGGTGAAGCTAGCCAATGACCTGGATCGGCCCATGGTTAATCACCAAGCGCAGCGCGTTATCACCGCCATCGAAGTCAAATCTTGCATCTTGCCGCCACCCTGCGCTTGCAAGCCGCGACAAAGGTCGCAAGGTGGGAAAAAACACGGAAACCCGCATGGCCAAAAAACGACGCGTCGATGAATTGCTGGTGGAACGGGCCCTCGCCGAGGACATCGACGAAGCTCGCCGCTTAATCATGGCCGGCAAGGTTCGCACCGGGCCGGATTCGGTCGTCGGCCGCGCTGCCGATATCCTGCCGGAAGACATCCCTCTCCAAGTCGACATCCCTTGCCCTTATGTCAGCCGCGGCGCCTTCAAAATCCTTGCCGCCATCGAACGCCTCGCCCCTGACCTCAGCGGTCGCACCGCCATCGACCTCGGCGCCTCGACCGGCGGCTTCACCGATCTGCTCCTGCAGAAAGGCGCCAAACGGGTTTTCGCCGTCGATGTCGGCAGCGGCCTGCTGCACTGGAAATTGCGCGGCGACCCGCGGGTTTCTCTGCTCGAAGGCGTCAACGCCCGCCGCCTCGAGGCGAGCCAGGTCACCGAGCCCTGCCAGATTTTGACCTGCGATGTCGCCTTCATCTCCGCCACCGCGGTGCTGCCGGCGGCGGCGCCTTTCCTCGCTCCCGGCGCCCTCGCCTTCGTCCTGGTCAAACCGCAGTTCGAGGTCAGTCGCGACAAGGTCGGCGACGGCGTCGTCCGCGATCCGGTCATCCGCGAAGGTGCGATTGTCGGCGTTCTCGAGTTCTGCCGCCGTCAGCTCGGCTGGGAGCTGATCGAGCGCAGTCCGTCGCCGCTGAAAGGACCGAAAGGCAATGTCGAAGAAGTCGCGGTCTTCCGCATCGCCCTAAAGTAAGGACACCGCATGAACAAACTCCGCGCCTGCTGCAATATCCTCGCTGCCCGATGGGCGTTCCCGGGTTTCATTGCGTTGTCACTCGCCTCCTGTGGCACACTCAGCGCGCCCGTGCTCGCAGCCAGCACCGGCGGCCCCTCGTTCTGCACCCGGGCTTGGGACGACAAGACCTCAACAGGCATGAAAGCGGTGACGGCTTTGCCTTACGGGGTATTCGGTAGTGTCGCTGGCGTTTGGGGCGGCTTGGTCAAAGGGATCCAGGATGATGTTCGTTCCTTTCAGCAGCTGAGCCCTTGTTATGATTGGAGCCGGTACGCCGACATCTATCAGTCGAATTGGATGTTTACCCGCCCATATGCTCCGGGGGTGTACGCCATCGAGGTCGACGATGAAGTGCTGATTGGCTTTTTTGAGCTCCAAAGTCATGCCTCGTTTAAGGACTTCGAGCAGCAGATTTTGGCCTCGCCCGAGGTGAAGAAGGCCGTAGCGGAGCGAGGCCGGGTGGTGCAACTTTCGATCCATCCCGGTTGGATTTTTATTTTTACGAAAGACTCCGATCAACACCCCTAACCTCAACTCGTCGAGCCCCCCATGCGTCACACTTTTACCTCACTTTTCGGCCTCATTTTCGCGCTTCTGATGTGCTCCTGTGGCACTCTCGCCGGCCCGCCCTGCGGCCTGCTCACGGGCGGCAGCAGCCTCTGCCATCGTGTCTGGGGGGATGACTGTTCGCCCTCAGCCCAGGTGGCGAGTGCCGTGCCTCTCTGGCTTGTTGGCACCACAGTCGGCCCCTTCATCGGCTTGAGAAACGGCATAGAAGGAGATCTCTATGGGTTCAGCTGGGGGCATTTGCTTGCCCCGTTCCCTCGCACCTCGTCTTCCAATGCCCCTGTCTTGCATCCTGCCGGCACTTATACCAATCCGCGCTCATAGACATAATAACTACACCTTCATCCAAGAGAAGCAACTGAGCGAGATCAGACCTGCTTTGTCCGATGCAGTTTTTTCCAGCCCGGTTTTCACCTGAATTTCAACCGCGTCAAGGGTGGGAAAGATGCGGTTGGAGAAGTGCTTTTCACGGAGGTGATCCCAGAGGTGTTCGACCGGATTGACTTCCGGGGTGTAGGGCGGTTGAAACTCGAGAATGAGATTGGCTGGGATTCTCAGCTTCTTGGCCTTGTGCCATCCGGCACCATCAAGAAACATCAGGATTTGGCGATCTTTTGCGATCTCGATAACATGGTCAAAAAACTCCTGCATGTGCTCCGCGTTGCACTTGCGCCGGATGATCGAGATCAGCAGCCCTTCGTGGGGTGCAATCGCAGCATAAGCATAGGTCGATTCCCGCACCACCTGACGATAGACCAGTGGCCGGATGGGCTTGGGTGCCCAACTGCTCCTAGGGATGCTGATTCGCCCGAAGCGGCCTTCATCTTGGTGCATCACCAAAAGCTTGTCGCCATACTTCAGTTTTGCGGCGGCAACGAGCTCCAGATACTTTTTTTAAAGGCTTCCTCTGCATCCGCCTTCTTCTTGGGATGACTGGGGCGCGGGACGATCTTTCGCCAGCCGGCACGCGCCATCAAGCGGTAGATTGACGAGACATTGACCGTGTGGCCGACTTGCTTTTCGAAGGCCAGCTTGATTTCATCGACAGTGATGACCTTGCCAGCGGCCGCAGCGTCATGGAATTGCTGCAAAAAAGCCGCTTCATCGACTTTGCTCAACTTGGCTTTTCGACGGCCTCCGCGTCCAGGACAATTGATCAGGATGCTTTCACCTTGCCGCAGAAATTTCGAATGCAGAAGACGGATGGTATTGATCGCCAAACCGGTGGCCGCAGCTATCTCCTTGGGGCTTGATGCACTCGAAGCTCGCATCAGTATAGCTTGTATTCTCAGGGCCTCTGGAACGGTCTTTGCCTGCTTCAAGAGCTGGCGCATGCGAGTCTCGGTATTGGGCGGGAATGGGGCTTGTGGACGCATAGAATGACTCCTTCGTTATGAGTCAATGGTGCGCCACTTTTTCCAGAATTCAAGATCAATAGTAGGGGGTAATGCGAAAAACCATCAATTGACTACCTGGCTCGGCAGTGATGATTGGCGGCGGGCATAGAGATAGCCGCCAAAAACCAACATTAGTTATTATGTCTTTGAACGCGTATTGGTAT
>JAYTMY010000141.1:0-4464 GCA_043748535.1 Lentisphaeraceae bacterium
TTGCAGCAAGACCGCAGTCACGAATCGCAAATCCTCATCATCCGCAACGAGGACGAGGACATCGGCCTCTTGATTGATGAAGTTCTCGACATCGCCGCCAGCCCGGCCATGGAAGCCTTGCCGGCGCATCTGCCGGAAAAATTGAAACGTCATCTCCAGGGGCTTTTACGCATGCCCGACGGTCAACTCGCGTGCCTTCTCCGCTGCAGCAGCCTGCTCGAAACGGTGAAATGAATCCGCCTCTCCAGATCGTCCTGGTGTCGCCTGACAAAGGCCTCAGCCAGCAGATCCGCGACGCCCTCGCCGGCATCAGCGTTCTGCCGCCGCTGCCTCCGACTTATACCGATGTTCAGAGCCTCTGCCTCGATCTGGCCGCCAAGCCCGATATGATCCTGCTTGATCTCGGCAATGGAAAAATCACCGATCTCGTCCGCCGCTGTCGCCGGAAATTTCCCGTAGCCCATGTCACCGCCTTGATGGAGAGCGATGCAGCGGAGGATAAGAAGCGTTGGCTCGAAGCCGGCGCTCATGCAGTCTTGTCGCGCCGCAGTGTCTCGCTCGGCAATCATCTCACCACCCTGATCATTTCCGCCTTGTTTCGCAAAAAGCAATTGGGCCATTGCCGCCCGGATCCGCTCAGCCAGTCCACCTTAGGCGAAACCAAAGCCTTAAGCATGAGCTCATCAGGAACCGGGATGAAGGTCTTAAACACAAAGCTGAGGCTGAACGCACCGGTGGAAATCATCGCCATCGCCATTTCCACCGGCGGACCTCAAGCCTTGATGCAACTCGTGCCTGAGCTGCCGAGGGATTTCCCGGTTCCTATCGTCGTCGTGCAGCACATCCCCGCCAACTTCGTCGACAGCCTGGTCAGCTCTTTGAGGGCGAAAGCTCAGCTCCAGATTCAAGTGGCCCACGAAGGCCTCGAACTTCTCCCCGGAACCCTGACCCTCGCCTGCGGCGATCATCAATTGGCGATCGAACGCCAGGCCGACGGCCGCCCTGTCTGCCATTTGTCCGATGACCCGCCGGAAAACTTCTGCCGCCCCTCCGCCGACTTCACCTTCCGCTCTCTTGGGCCGTCTTTCGGCGCCAGAACCCTGGCCGTGATCATGACCGGCATGGGCGTCGATGGCGCCAAAAGCGCCAAGGTCTTGCGCGAGAAATTCGGCTGCACCGTCCTCGGCCAGGACAAGCAGTCGTGCACCGTCTTCGGCATGCCCGCCGAGGCGGATAAAATCGGCGCTATTGACCGCTTCCTGCCGCTTAATCAAATGGCCGCTACCCTGCAAGAGCTCGTTGCCGAGAAAAGGCGGGCGACATGAGCCAGCTGCCAATAGCTCCGCAAGATCTGCCCGCCTGGTGCCATTACATTCTCCAGCTCAGCGGCGTCGTTCTCGACGCCAGCAAGGCCTATCTTTTTGAGAGCCGCCTCAGTCCCATCCTTCACCGCCTCGGCTGCAGCTACGCCGAACTGCTGCAGCGCAGCAAAGTCGAGGCCAAATTGCAGGCCGAAGTCCTGGATGCGATGACCACCCATGAGACTTCCTTTTTCCGCGACACCACGCCTTTCAAGCTCTTTCGCCAGCAGCTCCTGCCACAGCTTCTGGCGACTCAGCCCAAATTGCGCATCTGGTCCGCCGCCTGCTCCACCGGCCAGGAGCCCTACAGCCTTTCCTTCATCCTGCACGACAGCCTCAAGGATGTCGCCGCTTGTCAGATCCTCGCTACCGACATCTCTGATCATGCGCTCGCCATCGCGCAAGCCGGTGAGTATTCCGACTTGGAAATCCACCGCGGCCTCGATCCTCACGCAAGCCATCGCTATTTTGAAAAAACGCCGAAAAACCACTGGCTGGTCCGCCCCCTTTATCGGAAAAACCTGGACTTCAAAAACCTCAATCTGATCCACGATTTCCGAGCTGAAGTCCCGCCGCAACACCTCATTTTCTGCCGCAATGTCGCGATCTATTTCTCACTGGAAACCCGTCGCATCCTTTATGATCGCCTCGCGGATTGCCTCCTCCCTGGCGGCCTGCTCATCGTCTCCTCCACCGAAAGTCTGGTCGGGATCACTGAGCGCTTCACTCAAGAAGACCACCAAGGAGCCAAATATTATCGCAAAAACCGCTGAGCCTTCGTCGCGAAATCCGACCGGGCAAGCTTGAGCGATTCACTCGTGGCCTTAATCAAGCTCGAATTTGGTCGATGGCACAAATACTGCATGCCGATTTCCACTGTCTTTCAAATCTCAACTCGGGAGCCATCAGATGCGCCTTTCCATTCAGCACAAAATCATGGGCGGTTTTTTGTCGATGGCCAGCCTGGCCGCCGCTATCGGCCTCTTCGGTGTCTACTCCAACCGGAAAACTGCTGAGGGAGTTAATGCCGTCGGGGAAAAAGCCAAGGAGATGGGCGCTCAAGGCGATATCCTGGCGCGTCGCGAAATGGTCGCCGCCGCCGTGGTCGCCGAGATCAAGATGAAGCTGCAGCTCTCGGCCCATGAATATCAGCGGAAGATGGACGGGGTCAGCGTCGAGGACGAGCTGATCAAAGCCCACTTCAAAAAAGTCGAGGACTTGCTCACGGCCCTAGCTGCCGGCGGCGAAGTCGCCTACGAAGAAGGCACCCCGCTGCGCAAGATCCTGAAAATTGATGATGCGTCGATGAATGTCGATCTTGCCAACTTGAGCGACAAATTCCACAACTTCAAAAAACTGGTCGAAGACAGACTCGCCAAAAGCAGCCTGGTGAGTGGTGCCACCGGCTCCCCCGCTGATGCCGCTTTCGACAAAAGCTACGAAGATATTCAAGAGCTGCTTTTGCCTCTGGAATCCTTGCCCAAACTCGTGGCTGGCGATCTCACCGCCATCAGTGAAGCCCGCTATCGCACCGCCAACGGCCACCTCTACACCGAGGAATTCCTCGGCGGCGATGAAGCCATCCCCTTCGAAACCATCATGAAGGACAACTTCATCGCGGCGCGTGAGTCGCTCGCTAAGGCGCCCTCTCTGCCGGCCGACAAGGTCCAGATCATTGACAAACTCCTCGGCATTCTGCTTGAATCCGCCCGCACCCGGGTCAAAGAAGCCGCCGCCGACAAGCTGACCCGCGAAACGGAAGTCAAGGAGTTCCAAACCCTGGTTAATGAAATGTTCCTCGCCATGAAGGCGCTGAATACCAAGTCCGATCAGCTGGTGAAGGAAAATCTCGACAAAATGGCCGCTAGCCGAGATCTCTGCGACAGCGAGATTTTGACCCAGAACAACAATCTGAAAAAAACCGAACAGGCCCTGATGCTGGCCATCGGCCTAATCACCGCCTTTGGCCTGGGTATTGGCTGGATTCTCTCACGCCGCGTCACCAAGCCCCTAGCGGAAGTTGAAGCCTTCTCCCGTGAACTTTCCGGCGGCAATCTGAAGCGTCGCCTGGTCCTCGATCAGATCCCCAATGATGAAACGCGCGAACTCGCCCAATCCCTCAATCTGATGGCCGACTCACTCGCCGCTATCGTCCGCGATCTCGCCGCTAACTCCGCTGGCATCGAAGCCGCCGCCTTGAGCCTCAGTGCCTCCGCCGAAGAAATGAACCGCGGCATCCTTGGCGTCGGTAAAAACACCGGCCGGGCCGAAGATGAAATGAGCCAGGCCGCCCATGCCTCGCTCCTCGCCCAGGAACATGTCAACTCCATCGCCGCCCAGGCGGAAGAGATGAACGTCACCATCCAGTCCGTCGCCGCCTCCGCCGAGAAGGGCCGCTCCGGCTCCAAAATGGCGATGGATTCGGTCGAATCCTGCGCCCGTCTGGTCGAGGATCTGGCCAAGGCCTCGCGCGAAATCAGCAGCGTCATCGGCGTCATTGTCGACATCTCCGACCAAACCAAGAACCTCGCCTTGAACGCCACCATCGAAGCTGCCCGGGCAGGCGAAGCCGGCCGCGGTTTTGCGGTGGTCGCCAATGAAGTCAAGGAACTGGCCAAACAGACCGCCGCGTCGTCGGAAAGCATCCGCGAACGCATCGGCCGCATGCTCCAGGCCACCACCAACACCAGCCAGGAAATCCATAAAATCGTCGAGGTCATCCGCGAGGTGAACATGATCACCGTGACCACCGCCGCAGCCATGGAAGAGCAATCAGTTACCCAGCACAGCAACGCCGCCTTCTGCGCCGAAGCCGTGTCGGCCATGGCCAAGGTCGCCCAATGCACCAGCGGCATCGCCGAAACCATCACCAGCATCAGTGAGGAAATGCGCCCCCTCGCGGGTGAGGGCACGGCCGGACGCCTGAGCCAAGCTGCCACCCAGCTCAACGGCACCGCAGCATCGCTGAAAGCCACCGTCTCAAAATTTCACATCTGATGTCCGCAACCCGATAACCCAGGAGTCCCCCATGAAATTGGCCCCGCCAACTTCTCTTCTCGCCCTCCTCATCAGTGTCTCCGCATCGGCGGCAGAAGAGAAGAAA
>JAYTMY010000142.1:0-10148 GCA_043748535.1 Lentisphaeraceae bacterium
GATGTCGGTGCGGATGGCGACGTACTGGTAAGGGCGGCCTTCCGCATTGAGGAAGGGGACGATGGTGCTGCTGACCCAGTAGAGCGAGCCATCTTTGGCGCGGTTGCAGACCTCGCCTTTCCAGGTCTTGCCGGAGCTGATGGTCTCCCACAGCTGGCGGAAGAATTCCGGCGGGTGGTGGCGGGAGTTGACGACGCGGTGGTCGGACCCGAGAAGTTCCTCCCGGCTGTATTTCGACACGGCGCAGAACTTGTCGTTGGCGAAGATGATCTTGCCCTGCGGATCGGCGATGGAGACCAAGGCGTGCTCGTCGAGCGCCAATTGCAGGCGGCGAAGTTCTGCGTCTTGGGCATGGTCTGCAGGAAATGAAGGGTCCGACATATTGGCTCCTAGTCAATACTGCAATGATACGCCTAAACCGCTGTTGATTACAAGGGCTGAAGGAGATAAAGCTGACGCGCGGTTTTTTGCCCCAGATTTACACATCTTTATTGCGTCATCGGGGTAAGACACTTGCGGCGAAGGGCTGTCATCACTGCGGGAGAGAGCTATATTGCCGGCCAACTCAACCGAAAATAGCTGTGCCCATGATTGATGCCGACAACATACTTATCAACCTCGATCGAGGTCTGACCGAAGGCAAGGTCATCCGCAACTGTGCCATCCTCTGCCGTGGCGGCAAGATCTACGCCATCGGCGGCTCTTCGGCGTTTGATCAGGCACATCGCAACTGGCACCTCGACCTCCCCGATTGTTATGCCATGCCGGGTTTTATCGATTGTCACTCGAACGGCTTAGGCCCCTATTCCCTCCTCGGCGATGACGATCCGGCTGTGGCCCTGCAAGGCATGGCCAGCGAGTTCGCGCGTCACGGCATCACCAGTTTCCTGCCCACTGTCACCGCCTCTTCCCGCAGTCAATTACCGCAGCGTCTGGCTCGCCTTGCCGCCGCTCTTTCAGAATTAAAAGAGGGCGCCTGCGCCCTCGGCATCCACCTCGTCGGCCCCTTTATCAACCCAGTGAAACGCGGCGCCGTGCCGGTCGAAGGCGTCCGTCCCTACGACCGCAGCGAGCTCGAAGAGATCATTAAAGCCTGCGCCGGCCGCCTCAAATTGATGACCCTCGCCCCCGAAACCCCCGGCGCCGAAGAGCTCATCCGCCTGCTCATCAGCCATGGCATCACCCCCTCTCTCGGCCACAGCACTGCCGAAGCCCGCGAAGTGCTGCGCTCAATCGACGCCGGCGCCCGTCGCTGCACCCACCTGTTCAACTGCATGACCCCTCTGCACCAGCGCCAGATCGGCCTCGCGTCGACCGCCTTGGTCGACGAACGCGTCATCTGCGAGCTGATCTTCGACGGCAGCCATATCCATCCGCAGATGCTCGACCTCGCCTGCCGCTCGAAATCGCACAAAGGCATCATCGCCATCGGCGCCGGCACCCGCGGCACGGATCTCCCTCAAGGCACCCACCGCTATAAAGACGGCGCTGTCATCGTCGACGGCCAGCACGTCCGCCTTGAAGACGGCACCATCGCCGGCTCGGTCACCACGCTCGAGCGCCACTGGCCGAACATGCTCATGCACACCCACTTGACTGAGATCGAAGCGGTCGCCTGCTTCACCTCCACCCCGGCCCGCAGCCTCGGCTTGCGCGACCGCGGCACGCTCTACCCCGGGATGCGCGGGGACATTGTCATCATGAACGCCCAGCACGAAGTCGAGGTCACTCTCGTCGGCGGCCGCATCACTTACATCAAGAACCCGGAGAAATTGAAAAAACCATGAGCATCTGGACCCCCGACAGCTGGAGACAAAAACCCATCCTCCAACAGCCTAACTGGCCTGAAGCCGAGCTGAAAAACACCTTTGGCCGCCTCAAAACCTTGCCCCCGCTGGTTTTTGCCGGTGAAATCGAAACGCTCAAGGCCAGCCTCGCCAAAGCCGCCGACGGCCAGGCCTTCGTCCTTCAGGGCGGCGACTGCGCCGAAGATTTCTCGCGCTGCAACGCCCCGGCCATCCGCGAAACCTTGAAAGTCATCCTCCAGATGGCGGTCGTCTTGACCTATGCTGGCAACAAGCAAGTGGTCAAAATCGGCCGCATGGCCGGCCAGTACGCCAAACCCCGTTCGTCCGACAACGAGACCATCGGCGGCTGCACCTTGCCGAGCTACCGCGGTGACAGCGTCAACCTGCCGGAATTCACCCCGGAAGCCCGCCGCGCCGACCCCGAGCGCCTGCTGCAGTCGTACTTCTACTCGACCGCCACCCTCAACCTGCTGCGCGCCTACGTCTCCGGCGGTTTCGCCGACCTCCACCGCGTCCACGTCTGGAACAAGGAGTTCGTCGCCAACTCCTCGCAAGGCCGCCGCTACGAAGACATCGCCAACCGCATCGACGACGCCCTCAACTTCATGAACGCCTGCGGCGTCGGCCCCGGCCAACTGCCCCAGCTCCGCGAAGCTGAGTTCTACACCTCGCACGAAGCCCTCGTCCTCGATTACGAAGAAGCCCTCACCCGCAAGGACTCCCTCTCCGGCCGCTGGTACGACTGCTCCGCCCACTTCATCTGGATCGGCGAACGCACCCGCCAGCTCGACGGCGCTCACCTCGAGTTCTTCCGCGGCGTCAACAACCCAATCGGCGTCAAGATCTCTTCCAAGCTCGAACCCGACGAGCTGGTCAAGATGTGCCATATCCTCAACCCCAACAACGAGAAAGGCCGCCTCACCCTGACCTGCCGCTTCGGCAAGGACAAGGTCGCCGCCAACCTCCCCCGCCTCGTCGAGCGGATCAAATCCGAAGGCCTCAACGTCCTCTGGTCCTGCGACCCGATGCACGGCAATACCTTCACCGCCACCTCGGGCTACAAGACCCGTGACTTCGATCACATCGCCGGCGAAATTCGCGACTTCTTCGCCGTCCACAAAGCAGCCGGAACCGTTCCCGGCGGCGTCCACTTCGAACTCACCGGCGACAACGTCACCGAGGTCAAAGGCGGCGGCCAGAACATCCAGGATCATGACCTCGGCGACCGCTACCTCACCAACTGCGACCCCCGTCTCAACTGCCAACAGGCCCTCGAGATGTCCTTCCAGGTCGCCGAGATGCTGCGCCAGTAATGCCCTTCGCGATCTCCGCAGAAACCCTGCGGAGATCGTTTTGACGGCGACATTAGGACATTGACAAAAGACCTTACGACCTTAAACTCCCGCCGCCTGCGAAGGCAGCTTGTGAGCCGTGAAAATCCAGGAGATCCTTAGATGCTGCCCTCTTACCGCCTCCCTAACCTCCGCCTCCTCGAGGCCGAAGCGATCGCCATCATTCGCGAAGTCGCCGCCCAATTCGAAAACCCGGTCCTCCTCTTCTCCGGCGGCAAAGACTCCATCGTCGTCGCCCACCTCGCCCGCAAGGCCTTCCACCCCGGCAAAATCCCCTTCCCCTTGATGCACGTCGACACCGGCCACAACTTCCAGGAAACCCTCGACTACCGCGACAGCTTCGTCAAGGACCTCGGCGCCCGCCTCATCGTCAAATACGTCCAAGACTCCATCGACCAAGGCCGCTGCGCCGAAGAAGCCGGCCCCAACCCGTCGCGCAACGGACTCCAGACCGTCACCCTGCTCGACGGCATCGAAGAAATGAAATTCGACGCCTGCCTCGGCGGCGCCCGCCGCGACGAAGAAAAAGCTCGCGCTAAAGAACGCGTCTTCTCGCACCGCGACGCCTTCGGCCAGTGGGACCCCAAGAACCAGCGGCCCGAACTGTGGAACATCTACAACGGCCGCAAGAACCTCGGCGAACACTTCCGCGTCTTCCCCATCTCCAACTGGACCGAGCTCGACGTCTGGCAATACATCAAGCTCGAAAAGCTTGAGCTCCCCAGCATCTACTTCTCCCACCAGCGCACCGTCGTCAACCGCGATGGCACCCTGCTCGCCCAGTGCCCCTTCATCACTCTCAAGCGCAATGAGAAGTGGGAAGAGCGCATCGTCCGCTTCCGCACCGTCGGCGACGCCAGCTGCACCGGCGCGATCGAATCCACCGCCTCGAACATCGACGACATCATCACCGAAATCTCCGCCTCCCGCATCACCGAGCGCGGCGGCCGCGCCGATGACCGCCGCACCGAGGCCGCCATGGAAGAGCGCAAGAAACAGGGATACTTCTGAAGACCCAAGCGCTCGATATCGCGATATCCCGATATCGCGATATCGGACTCCACTGCTGATCCATTCAACCTTTCAACCTAGTTCACACCATGCACCACCACGACGACACCATCGAACTCCTGCGCTTCTCCACCTGCGGCTCCGTCGACGACGGCAAGTCCACCCTCATCGGCCGCCTCCTCTACGACTCGAAGGCCCTCCACGAAGACACTATCGCCGCCATCGACCGCAGCTCGAAACGCGCCGGCAAGGAAGAGCTCGACCTCTCCCTCGTCACCGATGGCCTCAAGGACGAACGCGAACAGGGCATCACCATCGATGTCGCCTACCGCTACTTCTCCACCCCGAAGCGCCGCTTCATCATCGCCGACACCCCCGGGCATGAGCAATACACCCGCAACATGATCACCGGTGCCTCCACCGCCGAACTCGCGATCATCCTCATCGACGCCCGCAAAGGTGTCCTGGTGCAGTCCCGCCGCCACGCCATCCTCGCCTCCCTTTTGCGCATTCCGCACCTGATCGTCGCCATCAACAAGATGGACCTGGTCGGCTGGGACGAGAAGATCTATAACGACATCCGCGCCGAATTCACCGACTTCGCCGCCCGCCTCGGCCTCTCCGACCTCGACTTCATCCCGATGTCCGCCCTCAACGGCGACAACGTCGTCGACCGTTCGACTTCGACCCCCTGGTACCAGGGCCCCACCCTCATGTACAAGCTCGAAACCGTCGCCGTCGGCACCTCGCGCAACATGGAAAACTTCCGCCTCCCGGTCCAGCGCGTCATCCGCCCCGATCTCGACTACCGCGGCTTCGCCGGTCAGATCGCTTCCGGTGTCGTCAAGGTTGGCGACAAGATCGTCTCCCTCCCCTCCGGCAAATATTCCACCGTCAAAAGCATCGACACCTATGAAGGCAGCCTGCCCGAAGCCTTCGCGCCGCAATCGGTGTCGATCACGCTTAATGACGAGATCGACTCCTCCCGTGGCGACATGTTGGTCCACGCTCATGATGTCCCCCATCAGAGCCAGGAAGTCACCACCACTCTGTGCTGGTTGAACGAGAAATCTCTCGTCCTCAACCGCCCCTACTGGATGCGCCACAACTCCCGCGAAGTCAAAGCCATGGTCACCTCCATCGACTTCCGCCTCGACATCAACACCCTCGATCGCCACGATGCCACCGAGCTCAAGGTCAACGAAGTCGCTCGCGTCCGCCTCCGCCTCTCGGCGCCGATCTTCTACGATGCCTACGCCCGCAACCGCGGCACCGGCTCCTTCGTTCTGGTCGACACCGGCAGCAACGTCACCATGGCCGCCGGCATGCTCGCCGCGCCCTCGTCCGAGCCCGGTCAAGGCCCTGAATTCGCTATCTGAATTCCGTCGCACAACCCCCTGCTCGAGTTGAGCTCGAAAACCCGCCGGCAAGGGCGGGTTTTTTTATCATCTAAACAGATCTCGGTTTACCCGGAGAGCTCAATCATGAAAGTCTTCGATAAATTCAGCGGCGAGGAGATCGCCGATATTGCCCTGGCCACTCCGGTCGACCTCGAAAAGGCGATCGTTGCAGCGGTGGTCGCGTCGCCGAAAATGGCGGCAATGCCGGCCTACGAGCGCCGCGAAGTGCTGCTGCATTGCGTCCGGCGCTTCCACGAACGCACCGAAGAAATGGCCGATCTGGTCAGCCGAGAATCGGGCAAGACTCTGAAAGAAGCGCGGGCCGAAGTGGGACGCCTGATCGAAACCTTCGACATCGCGGCGGAAGAAGCGGTGCGCATCGGCGGCGAAGTCATGCCTCTCGACCGCTCGCCGCGCTGCCAGGGCTACACCTCCTTCAGCCGACGCGTCCCGCTCGGCCCGGTGAGCTTGATCACGCCTTTTAATTTCCCCCTCAATCTGGTCGCCCACAAGATCGCTCCCGCCATCGCCGCCGGCTGCCCCTTCATCCTCAAACCGGCGGATCAGACACCTTTATCAGCCTTGCTCATCGGCGACATTCTCGCTGAAACCCACCTGCCCGCCGGAGCTTTTGCCATCCTGCCGATGGCGGTGGCCGACGCCGCGCCACTGGTCGAAGATGAACGCTTGAAAATGCTCTCCTTCACTGGTTCGCCGGCCGTCGGCTGGGAGCTCAAACGTCGCGCCGGCAAGAAGCGCGTCTGCCTCGAACTCGGCGGTAACGCGGCGGTGATCATCGACGCCGACGCCGATCTGCAGGCGGTGTTGCCGCGTTTGCTCGTCGGCGCTTATTTCCAGGCCGGTCAAAGCTGCGTCAGCGTCCAACGGATTTGCGTCCACCGCAGCCGCCTCGACGAGTTGCGAGCTCTCTTGATTCCCGCCGTCAGCTCGCTGATTTGTGGCGATCCTCGCGATCCCGCGACGGATCTCGGTCCGATGATTTCAGAGAAGGAGGCGAAGCGCCTCGAGTCCTGGATCGCCGAAGCTCTTGCGGCGGGCGCAAAACTTCTTTGTGGCGGCAAACGCCAGGGCAGCATGATGTCCGCGACCTTGCTCGAAGATGTGCCGGAGACCTGCTCGCTCAGTGCCCACGAGGCTTTCGGTCCGGTGGCGATCCTCGAGTCCTTCGACGATTTCGACGAGCTGATGACCCGCCTTAACCGCTCCCGATTCGGCTTGCAAGCCGGGCTGTTCTGCCGCGATCTCGGCAAGATCATGAAGGCCTGGAAGACCTTGGAAGTCGGCGCCTTAATCGTCGGCGACATTCCGTCCTGGCGTTCCGATGCCATGCCCTACGGCGGCGTCAAGGATTCCGGCTTCGGCCGGGAGGGTTTGCGCTCGGCCATTCTCGAGATGACCGAGGAGCGGCTGATGGTGATCCGCGAGTGAACTTCGCAGCTTGATCCATGGCCGATGATGAAATCTCCCCGTCACCGCCGCTTGGCGCGGTGCCCCCGGGATGCTATTCTGCGCGATTGCACGGAGAAAAACGATTATGAGCACGGTGAGAAGCGATTATCTGGTGATCGGCAGCGGCCTCGCGGGGCTTTTTGCTGCCATTGAAGCGGCCAAGCATGGGCGGGTCGCCTTGGTGACCAAGCGCCAGGTCGAAGAATGCAACACCGTCTGGGCGCAAGGCGGCATCTCCTGCGTCATGGCCGAGATCAACGGCGGCGACAGCTTCGAAACCCACGTGCTCGATACCCTCGAAGCCGGCGCCGGCTTGTGCAACGAAGAAGTGGTGCGCGCCATCGTCGCTGCCGCTCCGGCACGGATCCGCGACCTCATCGACCTCGGGGTCAATTTCACCACCCGCGGCGAAGTCGACCACGCCTGTCCGGAGGAGATCAAGGATCATTACGACCTGACCCGCGAAGGCGGCCACTCGAAGCGCCGCATCCTGCACGCCGGCGACATCACCGGCGCCGAGCTCATCCGCGCCCTCGCCGCCTACGCCCGCCGTCACCCCAACATCGTCATCTTCGAGAACCTCCACGCCGTCGACATGATCACCACCCGCCGCCTCGGCTGGGATGATCCCCAGGATCAATGCCTCGGCGCCTACATCCTCGACAACGAATCGGGACGCGTCCGCACCTTCCTCGCCTCCCACACCCTGCTCGCCTGCGGCGGCGCCGGCAAGGTCTACCAGTTCACCACCAATCCCGACACCGCCACTGGCGACGGCATCGCCATGGCTTGCCGCGCCGGCGCCGACATCGCCAACATGGAATTCTTCCAGTTCCACCCCACCTGCCTCTTCCACCATGAAGTGAAAAACTTCCTCATCTCCGAAGCGGTCCGCGGCGAAGGTGCCGTCCTCAAAGTGGTCAAGAAGGGCCGCCTGGTCGAGTTCATGGACAAGTATCATCCTTTGGCCTCCTTGGCACCCCGCGACATCGTTGCCCGTGCCATCGACCGCGAGCTCAAGGAGAGTGGCCAGAAATGTGTCTATCTCGACATCCGCCATCGCGATACCGAATACCTGCAACGCCGTTTCCCGAAGATCTTCGAGACCCTGAAAAACCTCGGCGTCGACATGGCGAAAGACCTCATTCCGGTGGTTCCGGCGGCGCATTACTGCTGCGGCGGCGTCAAGACCGGCATCGACGGCGCGGTCGACTCGATCTCCCGCCTCTACGCCATCGGCGAGACCGCCTGCACCGGCCTGCATGGTGCCAACCGCCTCGCCAGCAACTCCCTTCTCGAAGCCGTGGTGATGGCCCATGAAGCCGTCGCCCACAGCCTGACCGCGCCGGTCACCGAAGCCTTGCGTCTACGCCAGGAAAACGCCGTGCCGCAATGGACCAGCGGCAAGGCCGTCGACAGCGACGAACAGGTCGTCATCACCCACAACTGGCAGGAGATCCGCTCCTTCATGTGGGACTACGTCGGCATCTTCCGGACCACCAAGCGTCTGCAGCGGGCGAAGCGCCGCATCCGCTCGATTCAGAACGAGATCGAGCTGTATTACTGGAACTTCCTGATCACCCCGGATCTGATCGAACTGCGCAGCCTCGCCTGTGTCGGCGAGCTGATCATCGACTCGGCTCTGTCGCGTCGCGAATCCCTCGGCCTGCACTACAATCTCGACTTCCCGGAATGCTCGGCCTCGCCCCAGCCGAGCATCCTCAAACGCATCAAAGACTGAAGCTCTCGCGACCGTCACGATGCACATTTGTGCTCAGTGGTTTCTGGAACATGATGAGGCCTCTGGTTTCGCGGCGATATAGCGCCGGGAAAAGGGATCAGACGCCCAAGGCCAAAAGCCGCCGCAGGCATACTTCCTGGCTCTCCTCCGCCGTGCGCAAATGCAGCTCGGACGACAAGGGCCGCTCATAGGGCTGATCAATGCCAGTCATGTCAGGATAATCGCCAGCCAAAGCCCGTTGATAAAGCCCCTTGGTGTCGCGCTCGATCACCGTCGCCAAGGGAGCATCGACGAAGATCTCGAAAAAGGGTAGGCCCATCTCTTGGTGACGCCGACGCGCGGCATCGCGATTGGCAGCACAGGGAGAAATCAAAGCCACCAGGCAGATCAAGCCGGCATCGGCCATCAAAGCGGCAACTTCGCCGACGCACCGGACATTCTCCTTGCGATCCGCAGGACTGAAACCGAGATCGCGGCAAAGACCGGTGCGCAGGATGTCGCCGTCGAGACGGTAACAAGCTTGCCCCTGGGAGCGCGCCAGCCCCCTGGCGCTGTGTTCATTGCAGCTCTCCTGGGAGCGCGCCAGCCCCCTGGCGCTGTGTTCTTCCTCGTTGGCGGTTAACGACCTTTCGCCTTCATCGAAAGGAAGGGCGCCAGAGGGCTGGCTCGATCCCAGGTCAGCAACAGCGCCAAGATCTAGGCGGTGCAGAAGCTCCCGGACTTCTTCGGCGAATCCCGCCACGCCGTCGTCGCCACCGAGGCCGAGAAGATCCGTGCCGTCCTCGCCATCCACGACGCCGCCCCCAACTACCGCTTGGCAATCCGTACAGCTGGCGAGAGGGGAACTGAAATCCCCATCGCTAGCAAGCCAGCATTAATCGCCTATGTTTATCCCATGACCCACCTCACCATCAAGATCGGCACCAGCGACTTCCGCTACCTGCGGGAGCAATGCGGCTATTACGTCGACAAGTCGCTCTTCGCCGCCGCCGTCATCCAAGGTAGCCAGATCATCGTCCTGCCGCGTCCGCGCCGCTTCGGCAAGACCCTGAACATGACCACCTTGAGGTACTTCCTCGACCGCAAGGTGACGGATCAGGATGCGCTCTTTGCCGGCCTCAAGCTGATGCAGGAGCCGGAAGCGGTGCTGAACCACAAGGGCCGCCATCCGGTGATCTATCTGACCCTCAAGGACTGGAAGTTCGCCCGCCTCGAAGATCTCCAACTCAAGTTCATCCACGCCATGGCCGAGATCTTCGGCGACAACAAGGATGTGCTCAGCTGCCTGGATGAAAACGAAGCTGAACTTTTCCGCAGCATCTCCGCCTCAAAAGCCTCCCTCGATGCCGTCCAAAACGCCCTTCTC